>DAOTZF010000181.1:0-6190 GCA_034434415.1 Anaerolineales bacterium
AATCAACGCGACGACGCGCTTGCCGAACGCGCGTACGCGCCGTGGCTGGACATGGAAGCCCTTATGCGCGAACACGGGATTCCGCTGTACGCGCTCGAATCAAAACGACCTTTAGCCTGCTTCGACCTCATCGGCTTTACTCTCCCTTACGAGACTCTTTACACCAACACGCTCAACGTGTTGGATCTGGCTGGAATCCCCGTCCGTTCCATTGACCGCGACGAAACCCACCCCATCATCATCGCCGGCGGACACTCCACCATGAACCCGGAGCCCATGCACGCCTTCATCGACGCGTTCGTGATCGGCGAGGGGGAAGAAGTCATCCATGACATTATTGGTGTAGTTCAAAGGTTTAAAGGTTTGAAGGTTGAAAAGTTACAACCTTCTAACCTGCCAACCTTCAAACGTGAAGACGTATTGCTCGAATTAGCAAAAATCCCCGGCGTGTATGTACCTCAATTTTATGAAACCTACTACCTCGAGGATGGCACCGTATCGCACATCGAGCCGACCATCGCGGATATTCCAAAGGTCGTTACCAAACGAGTGGTGGCGAAACTGCCTCCCCCGCCGACGAAGTTCATCGTCCCGAACATTGACATCGTCCACAACCGCGTCTCGGTGGAGATCATGCGCGGATGCACGCGTGGATGTAGATTCTGTCACGCAGGGATGATCACGCGTCCCGTCCGCGAAAGACCCGTGGACGAGGTCATCGAGGCGCTCGATGCGGCGATCAAATCCAGCGGCTTTGAAGAGATCGCACTGCTGTCATTATCGTCATCCGATTACACAAACGTGTTGGAACTTGTCACGAGGGTCGGAGAAAAATTCGGGGGCACACATCTCAAAGTTTCATTGCCGTCATTGCGAATCGAATCCGTTTCGATCGACCTGATGGAAAAACTCAAAGACAAACGCTCCGGCGGATTCACGCTCGCGCCTGAAGCCGCCACCGAACGGATGCGCCGCATCATCAATAAATTCGTACCTGATGAAGAGGTGATCAACACCACGCGCGAGATCTACCGCCGCGGCTGGACGACGATCAAACTGTATTTCATGATCGGGCATCCCAGCGAAACGCTCGAAGACGTGCAGGCAATCGCGGATCTGTGCAAGCGCGTCATCGCCGAGGGACGCAAAGTGGCGGGGATGCGCGTAAAGTTGAACGCGGGTGTGAGCACGTTCGTGCCGAAATCGCAGACACCGTTCCAATGGGTCTCATGCGACACACCGGAACAAATCCGCGCCAAGCAGGCATTGCTCCGACGCGAACTGGGACGCGATAAAAATATCAAACTGAGTCTCACTGATGCGGAAGATTCGTTTCTCGAAGCGTGGCTTTCGCGCGGTGACAGAAAAATGGCGGAAGTGGTGTACTCTGCGTGGAAAAACGGCTCGAAGTTCGATGCATGGCAGGAAGGTCGAAACTATAACGGCTGGCTTGCCGCGTTCGAGGAACACGGACTCGACCCACTCTTTTACACTCATCGCCAGCGCCGCACCGACGAGGTCTTTCCGTGGGAGCACATCACTGCCGCGGTTCGCAAGAACTTCCTGTTCCAGGATTTCCGTCAATCGCTCGAAGGGCAGATACGCGTGGACTGCCGCTTCGATTGTTTCGCGTGCGGCATCCTGCCAACATTTGCACAGATGCGCCGCGAGAATCCCGGCGACGTGTGGAAATGCCCGGATGTGAAATCACCGGGAAGGCCAGTGACAAGTGTGCCAGTATCCACTGAGGCAGTGCACAGTTTGCCAGTGATCGGGGATTGAGCTCTGCACATGTCCGCGCCAAAAAAACAATTCATTGAAAAATTAATGCGCGAACGCGACAAGTTCGAGTTGACCTTGAACCGAATCGGTTTTACGCGCCGCATGACCCTGAAAGGCGTTTCGGGGAACTGGTCCATCAAAGACATTCTGGCGCATGTGTGGGCGTACGAGCAATATATTGGTGATCGCATGAATGAGATCGCGCACGGTGAGCACTACACTCCCTGCAAAACACACAACGCGCTGGAGGCATTTCTCGATGAGCACGGCTACCCCGATTTCGGCTCTCCCCTGCTCGATGACGATACCGCCAACGAGTGGGTGTACGAAAAATACAAACGCGTTGCGCTCGAAGAGATCGTCGCGCAGGAAATCCAGGCGTTCGCGTCGATCCATGCCGCGCTTGAAACTCTGACCGATGAGACGATCGATCAACATAACCTGTTCGACCGCGTGGCGGACAACACCTTTCATCATTACCGCCACCACCTGCGCGACATCCGCCGCTGGTTGAAAGCGCACGCGACCGAAGCCAAAAAATAATGCGGATTCGAATCACGTTTTCCAAACAGGGAGCGCTTCGATACACGGGGCATCTCGACCTGCACAAATTATGGGAACGCGCCGCCCGCCGCGCGGAACTTCCGCTGGCATATTCGCAGGGATTCCACCCACAGCCGAGGATGAGTCTCGCGGCGGCGTTGCCCTTGGGTTTCTCATCCACCTGCGAAGTGCTGGACATGCGCCTCGAAAGCGACATCGAACTGGAGGGCTTGCCCGCGAGATTGAACGCGACCCTCCCGCCGGGGATTCAGGTAACAAAGGTGGAGCCGGTGGACGAGCGCGCACCGGCATTGCAAACTCAAGTGGCGGAGGCAGAGTATCAGGTCGAGTTGAAGAATCCGGTCGACACGTCGGAATTGAAGCGGAAGGTCGAGTCCGCTTTGGCATCCCAATCCATCCTTCGTGAAAGGCGAGGAAAGAAGTATGATCTGCGTCCGCTGATCCATTCCGTCGAATTGATGGGTGATACAATCGTGATGCGGCTGGCGGCACGCGAAGGCGCAACCGGAAGACCCGAGGAAGTGTTAGATGTGTTGGGCATCGCGTTCGAGGAGACAAGGATCGAGCGAACGCGTTTAATTATTAAGTCGCCCTCGCCCACCGAGGAGATTGCTTCGCCGCACCCGCCGTTTAAGGCTCGCGGCTCGCAATGACAAATTAGACTGGAGGAGTTCATGGCATTACTTGCAGCAGTATTTTTTGGTTTCGTCCCCATGATCCTGTTCGCGGCTTTTGTGAACTGGCTGGACCGCTACGAAAAGGAGCCGAAGGTTTTGCTCGGAGCGGCGTTCGTGTGGGGTGTGGTGATCGCCGGAGGCGGGGCGTACATTTTGAACACAGTGTTCGGTATAGGAATCTACCTATTCACCGGCTCGGAAGTGGCAGCGGATTTTGGCACCACATCCATCGTGGCGCCGATCATCGAGGAAGCACTGAAGGGACTCGCCGTCGGCGTGGTCTTCCTGCTCTTCCGCAAGGAATTCGACTCGATCCTCGATGGAATCGTCTATGGCGCGATCACTGCCATGGGGTTCGCCGCCATCGAAAATGTGCTGTATATCTATCGCAATGGGTATCAGGAAGGCGGCTGGGAGGGATTTTGGCTTCTCGTGGTCGTACGCGTGATCCTCGTCGGCTGGATGCACCCGTTCTTTACCGCGTTCACCGGCATCGGCTTTGCAGTGGCGCGCCTGAGCAAGAACATCCTCGTCAAAATTCTGGCAGTCCCTGCCGGGTATATGGTGGCAGTGCTCACCCATTCGTTCCATAACACGTTCAGTTCGCTGGTCGGCGGCGAAGGCGGTTTCTTCCTCGGTTTGCTCGCCGATTACTTGGGCTATTTCATCATGACCGTGTTCATCATCTGGATGATCGTTCACGAGCGCAACATCCTGAAGCGACAACTGGTGGAGGAAGTGAAGAGCGGCGCGATCTCACCGAAGCAGTACAACACCGCGATCTCATTCTTCCAGATCAACGCGCATCTCTCCGCGCTCACTTCGGGAAGTTTCGGAACCACGAAGCGGTTTTATCAGGTGCTCGGCGAACTGGCACACAAAAAAGAACAACTTGCCAAGGTGGGCGATGAGGCGGGGAACACAAGAATCATCGAACAGTATCGCGCCGAGCTGACACGGCTCGCGCCGCTGGCGAAGGCGTAATGAATTTTGTAGGGGCGGGGTAACCCCGCCCCTACAAAACCATGTGATAAAATTTTTCCACCCGCCCCCGTAGCTCAGTGGACAGAGTGTCGGCCTCCGGAGCCGAAGAGCGCAGTTCGAGTCTGCGCGGGGGCGCACATGCACATGACCGCCGCAAGGCGGTTTTTGTGTTAAGGGTAAAGTCAGAGCCACAGAGAACACAGAGATTTTGAGATTTTCTCAGAGAGCTCTGCGACTCTGTGGCTGCGAAAGTTTGCATTACAATCAACCGTGATGAAAAAATATATTTCGATTCTCTGGCTCGTGATTTTTTGCGCAGGATGCAGTTTTTCTGTGGATGTGATCGAAGCGGAGACGCCGACCGCGTTGATCATCACTTCCACGTTGCCGCCCTCGCCGACCTTGGAACCCAGCGAGACGCCGCTTCCGCCTCCTCCCACAGGGACGGTCCTCCCGGCAGTGGGAACCACGTCCACGCAGGTGAATGTGCGCGTGGAGCCTTCCACAGTGGGCGCGGTGATCGGAGTGATACCCGCAAATACGAACGTGGAGATCATTGGCAAAGACCCCGGCGGAAATTGGTGGTTGATCAATTATCCTCAAGCCGCTGAAGGAAAAGGCTGGGTGGCTGCCGAATTCATCACAACGGCAGAAGAACCCAACGTGCCGGTGATCGGAGAAGGACTCACTGCCGTTGTGCAACAGCAGATCAATATCCGCAGTGGACCGGGCACAGATTTCAACTCGCTCGGCACCGTGAACGCGAATGATGTGGTCACGCTCACAGGTAAAGATTCGGGCGGCGCGTGGCTTCAGATCGAGTTTGCCAGCGGACCGGAAGGCAAAGGCTGGGTCAATGCCGCGTTCGTGCAAGCAACGGGGATTGAGAATCTTCCGATCGTTTCATCGAGCAATGAGGTTATTGGCACAGGGACTCCAACGAACGCGCCAACGCCTTCGACACCGGTTGCTCTGCCCGCGCCAAACGATGGCGATTCGCCGTCCGCGCCTGCGGTGAATGTCACACTCTCAGCCACAGGGACAAAATCTTTCCAGTATTCGAGCGATGTCTCCTCCCCCATTGGCGACGCGGAGGATTGGATTCAGTTCACCCCGTCCGCGGGAGCCGTGCTGGTCGAGTTGGAATGTGAGGGGAGCGGGTCGTACGTGGCAGAGATCCTGGTGGAGGGAGTATCCCCACAAAATCTTGTTTGCGGGAGAATCATTCTGATCGCCATGATCCCGAACACCGCGCACTCGATTCGTTTCCAGTCCGCGCCGATGGGCGATCTGCAATACACGCGTTTTACGGTGACCGTGACGTTGCCGTAAAGGTCGTGTCATTCTGAGGGAGTGAAGCGACCGAAGAATCTCCCGCACAGTGGTAGAGACTCTTCGCTTCGCTCAGAGTGACACACGATTCTGATTGTGCCTGTTTGTACAGATATTCCTTTTATGGTAGAGTTAATCCGAATTTTCACAACTGCGAGGGATGTCTTGCATGACCACTGAAAAGATTCCGGATATCATCATCGGTCGTCTGCCCATCTATTTGCGGGCGTTGCAACGGCTGGCAGATTCGGGCGAGCAGACCACATCGTCGCAGGAGTTGGGGGAATTGGTGGGCATTTCGGCGGCGCAGATCCGCAAGGATATTTCACAATTCGGCGAATTCGGCAAACAAGGGACGGGGTATTCGATTCCATTCCTCATGGAAAAACTGCGCGACATCCTCAAAGTGGACCGCGTGTGGGAAGTGGTGATCGTGGGCATGGGCGATATCGGTCACGCGCTCGCCAATTACAATGGATTCAACAACCGCGGCTTTCTCGTGAGCATGGTGTTCGACAACGACCCGAAAAAGATCGGTCACAAGGTGGGAGATTTCGAAGTGCTCGACGCGGGGACGATGAGCGAAAAGCTCAAAGCACACAAGATTCGAATCGCGATGTTGTGCGTGCCCGCCGCGGCGGCGCAGGAAGCGGCGGACCAACTGGTGAAGGCGGGAGTGAAAGCCATTTTGAACTACGCGCCCATCAGCATCAACGTGCCAGAGGATGTGCACGTGCAGTACATCGACCCTGTCACGCATTTGCAGAGAATGACCTATTATTTGTAGGGACAAATTAATCTTTCGCCGCCTATAAGAAGTTATACGGCATTGTGCCGTCTAAACACTAGTT
>DAOTZF010000182.1:0-1708 GCA_034434415.1 Anaerolineales bacterium
GAATTCGTATGCGGGAAGTTTTACGTTGTACATTTTCCATTCGTGATTTTTCAAATGGATCTCGGGAGAGTAATTCCCAAATATTTCATCAGCAAGAACACAAACGCGCATTCAACCTCATCATTTCTCAAAATTTTATTTTGCGAATCATCTTGTTAATACAAATTTATCCACAATTCCCTATATTGGCAATGTTTTTTGACTATCATTTACCTTAAAATTTTGTGATGAACGTAATGAGTCAATTATGACGCCGGTGAGCTTTGAGCTCGCTTTCAGAAAAAAATCCGCCGCGCGGCGGATTTTTTTCTTTAACATTCATCGAGTCTGAATTGAAACCATCGCATCAACTGCGAAACATTTTCTCCGTTCGCGAAGATCGCTGCGAACGATTCTTTTCCACAGATACACGCGCGCGCCGCGAAGTCTCGATCGGGATCCGCATTTGCTGGCGGAGGATCGCGGAACGGAAGATGCGATCGAAGAATCCGCGATGCCCGTGCGGGTCAAATGTGATTGGGACATCTGCGGGACCTTGATCTTCCGGCGCATAAAGAATCGCGCAATTGGGATTGATCTCGAGCGTGAATAATTCGCCGTCCGCGTTCATGCGAATATCGGTGCGGCCATATCCCACGCCGCCCAGACCGAGATACAGCTTGCGGCTCATATCCTGGATCCGCTCCGCCAGAGCGCGGCTCCGCACACGCTTGATACGCGCCAGGTTCACCCACTTCGCCTCGGTGTGCAGGAAGGTCTCCCCTTTCGGGAACACCACCATACCTGGGGGATATGTGAACGGCGAGGCTAAATCTTCGGGATTGTCAACAACCAGACAGGTAAACTCCTGCCCTTCGATGAACTCCTCGATGCGCGCGCCGCCGAAGAGGTCCAGCATCCGTTCAGCCTGGACCCGTAATTGCTGAGGCGTTTCGACGCGCGACTCCCGGGTCATTCCGGTGCTGCCGTAACTGTTCGGGTGTTTCACCATCAACGGATAGCGAAGTTTTTTCGCTTCGGAAAGATCACGCATTGACTTGACATGGAAGCCGCGCGCGAATCCAACTCCTTGAATTTCAGCAACGGCTTGCATTTGTTCGCGCGTCGGCGAATAAAAGCGGCTGTCCGCGCCGGTGAATGGAAGGTTCAATGCTTCCAATGCTTCGATCACATCGAGACCGGGACGATCTTCATCCAATGATCCGTCACAGAAATTGAAATACACATCGAAATGTTTTCTGCGCGAAAGATCGAGAAGAAAATCGAATGCGGGCAATTCTACATTGATCAATTCCCAATCATAACCATCAAAATATTCGGGGATGATCGGTTCGAACGTTGGATCGTACAGTAAACACAACTTCATCGTTGACTCCTTTCGCTCGATTCAATTCAATTATTCATACAAACAATGAGTTATGCAACATTTTTGACTTTGCAATTACCTTAAAACATTCGACGCCTAAACAGGCGTCGAATGTTAAAGATATTTAATTCACGCATTACATCTTGCTTCTGTTATCTCGGCGAATTTATTTGAATATGGAATGGCATCAAACAACCAATATCGCGATGTGACAAGGTTTCGATCCACAACCACGTGCGAGAACGGAATCAATCCCGAAGAATATTGACTTTTATTTTTAAGTACGCTCTTCACTTCATCGGAGACATAGGCATCATACGTTCTAAATCTTCGCCCCAGCAG
>DAOTZF010000183.1:0-4283 GCA_034434415.1 Anaerolineales bacterium
ATCACGCTGTTGCTTGCCTACATCACATTCTACCTGCCTCTGGGTCATTCAGAAAGATTAACCGTCGGTTCCACTGCATTGCTTACCACGGCGTTCTTCCATTTGACGCTTGCCTCCTCCCTGCCAGAGATCGGCTACACCGTGGCTATGGAATATCTCTTCTATGCCTCCTATGGCATGTCAGCGCTCATCGTACTGCTCGAAACTTTGAGCAGTCGGATTGAAAAAAGGATGGACGAGGTAAAAAAGAAATCGGAAAAAGCCGAACTCCAAAACAATCGGCACAGACTGGATATGTTCGGTCGCATCGTCTATCCCGCCATTTTGCTAGCCACCCTGGGAATCGGTTACCTCGTCTATAACGGAACACTGCAACTCGGTCCCGATCAGAAAGCATCGTCGAATAACCTGCTGGACGCAGTGGTTGAATCGGATTCGTCCCGGTTTGTACCCGAAAGCGCAACACCGACCTCAACCTCCACCAGCGGCGAGATCGTCCTCACGCTCAGCACATGGCGCCCGGAAGACACCGAGGAGATTCAATCCCTGCTCGATGAATTCGAAGCCTACGCGCTCGAAGCCACCGGGAATCGCATCACTGTCAATTACAGACCTGTGATGAGTGTGAACTACGATTCGATCATGGAAGCTGAACTATCTCGCGGCGAGGGAGCCGATCTGCTCTATGTGCGTCCTTTTTCCGTCGAAGGCAACATGGTCCGTTACCTAACACCGTTGGATGACCTCCTGCCCCTCCGGCAAAATTTTGACGACACGAAGCTAACTCCCTGGACGAATAATGCGTTCGGCTTGACATACGCCGTGCCGTTCGTGGGTGTGGTGCAGGGTGTGTATTACAACAAGGATATCTTCGATCAATATTTCCTTAACGTGCCTGAAACGTGGGAGGAATTCAAATTAACCCTGACCGCCTTAAAGTTCGCGGATGAAAACTTGATCCCGATCGCCAATGCATTGAACCAACGCGAAGATAGCGAAATGTTCATGAGCATCGCGGCAAACTTCCTCGGCGGACCCGACGGACGCGAGCGATTCATGCAGACCGACGGGACCAGCCTTTGTTACAACGATACTCGTATCGTGCGAATCTTTCAGGCCATCGAAGACCTGAAACCCTACCTCCCGGAAAATGCCGCTACCATCAACTCGCAGACCAGCAAGGAGTTATTCCTGCAAGGGAAAGCCGCCATGTTGTTCGGCGGATCGTGGGACTTGCAAACCATTTCCAACGGCGCTTCCTTCAATTGGGATATATTTGCCGTCCCTGCGCCGTTTCTGAGCGAGACGTACGTTGTCTTCCAACCGGATATCGGAATCGGGATTAATCGCGCCACTCAACACCCGGAGGAGGCAAAATTATTCCTCGAATGGTTGATGAGCCCGGAGGCGATCAACCTGCTGGCACAGAAACTACCCGGCTTTTACCCATTACGCCTCGTTGAGATCACGCCTGGCAGCGACCCGAACGATACGAAATTCCTTAATCTGGTATACGATTATCCGTCCGATATACGATGGATGTACACGGAGATCTCAAGCAAATCGCCAGGCGCGCTCGATATCATCCGCCGAGCTTTGTACGAAATGATGGCATTTGGGCTCACTCCAAAGGAAGCCGCAGACCGGTTGCAGGCCGGGCTCGGCGAATGGTATGTACCCGCACAAAGTTGCCAATGAAATACGGTCGTCAACGCCCCACGTGGGCGTTGACCTTTAATGGATATTGAAGAATGGATGCAATGTCACTATAATTGCGTTGATATGTATCACCGAGGAGATGAACGATGAGCAACGAAACAACTAACAAACCCACAACCCCGAGGTCGGAATTCTTCTGGAACCTGACGCTGGGATTCCTGGTCTCGGCATTAAGCGTCCTGACCGCCACTGCGAATTACATGGCATATCAATCCTCAAATACAGCCTCCGATCTGGAGGCTGAAGGCGACCGCATGCTGGCAGATGCCAACACCGGGTACATCCAGGCAAACCAATACATTATCCTCGATTACTCGATGTTCGATGGGGAATACATCCAACGCGGGGTCGATGATTTTACCGCCGACTATTACAAGGGTAACTTCTCCACTGAACTCCAGGCGAGCATCGACCGCGGCTCCGCGTTTGACGATCAATATTATTCCGAAATGTACTCGTATGCCGATCAATCATTCGAGGATTCCTTTGCCAGGTTCGACGCGGCGAATGCAGAATCGGAACGCGAGGCCGGTTTTCAACTGGCGATGTTGATTGCCTCGGTGGGGCTGGCATTCGCCGCATACGCCTCCCTGCTCAACCACTCGAACGTATTGCGAACCGTCTTCACGGTGCTTTCCTTCATCCTGCTGGCTCTCGGTGCAATTCAATTCATCTCGCGGCTCGCCTGAACGTGGTATGCATCGAAGGATTCCGTTCGTCGCACTGGTAACTCTGCTCGTCTCTTGTACGAACCAAACAACGATACCTGCCACGATCGCCGCGACGATTCTCCCGACCGCATCTCCGACCGATGCACCGACTCACACCCCGACCCAGACTGCGACACCGCAGCCGCATCGCGCGCCAATTCAACTTGGTCCTAACCAGACGGATTTTCCACCGGAAGTAAATCCACTCACCGGGCTTGAAGTACATGATCCGTCGCTATTAAGCCTCCCGGCGGTTTTAGTTTCCATCAGCAACATGCCGGTGACCGCCCGTCCGCAAGCAGGACCGGCGTTCGCGCCATGGGTTTTCGAGTTCTACATCGGCGAGGGCTCCACGCGCTTCATGGGCGTGTTTTACGGCGACAACCTGCGCGAGATTCCAAACATCACTGGCGGATGCAAAGTGCGCGATGAAATCATCCATCCAACGGACAGTTGGATCGGCAATCGCGTCTGGCTTGACGAGAACGCGAACGGTGTACAGGAAAGCTGGGAGGCGGGAGTCGGCGGCGTGTGCGTTCGTCTGCTGGGCGCGACCAGCCGAGAGGTCATCAGTGAAACGACGACGGATTCGAATGGTAATTTTGCGTTCGAGAATCCGAACATCGAATCAATCATAGAAATCGTTAAACCTGATTCGTATCAATTTACAAGTCAAAACATCGGCGATGAAGATTCCGATTCGGATGCGGACGCGAATGGTGAGATCAGAGTCCCCAAAACCGAAGCAACTGTCCCATATTTCGACGCGGGTTTAGTCCTGAATGAATTGCCAACGATAACTCCAAGTCCCGTTGTGACGGGAACACCATCGAATTGGTTCTTTCCATTTGAAACATACGTTGGACCCGTCCGCTCGGGGCGGTTGACGTATAACCAGATCGGCGGCATGTTCCCGAACAGTTGTCTTGTGTATGCGAGCGCGGCGGAGGATATCGGCGAACGACTCGACGCGTGCGAGATCGTGTACGGAGTGGACAAGACCACACCCAACAGCGCGCTGTTGACGCGCACGCGCTTGCGTGAACTTGCAAGAGAAGCATTGAACCCGAGGCAACCTGTGAATTATTCGGGAAATGTTTTTTCTGAAACAATTCCAAGTGATGGACGCGCCGCAAATTTCATCAAGGTTTTCTACAATTCGTTCACGCAATCGGGCTGGCAATACGACCCGATCTCGCAATCGTATCTGCGCTTTACAGACCAGGCTGATCAAACGGGGAGTTTGTTTCCTGCGACAGATCGCTTGACCGGCAGGCAAATGAGTTTTGAAAACGTAATCGTATTGTTCGCAGAGCATCAACGGTTCAGACACAATCAATTTGAAATCCTGCTCGACGCAGGTCAAAAGGGACTCGCCTATCTTTTCCGCGATGGACAGGTTTTTAGAATCCAGTGGTCAACGTTGAATCGCGAATGGGAGAAGACTACCGGCCTACTTCGCCCGATCTATTTTGTGGATTCGTACAACAACCCCATCCCCCTCCGCCCCGGCAGAACGTGGATTCACCTCGTCACGCCGTTCTCGGGCGTGAGCGAAAAGAATCCGGGCGAGTGGCTTGTGCAATTCGTCCAACCGCTCGACCCAAAGGATACACCGAGCCCATAAGAATCGCCGGTGGTCGAGTAGCCCCGAGTGGCGCCGCGGCGCCAATGCGAAGAGCGTATCGAGACCACAGCTAACAAGAGAACTAGAGATTAGAGAAATGAGACTGGAGACTATAGATTCATGCACTCCTACGCTGTTAAACTAAAATCCCATTTCGAGAAACATGCAAATCCGTCCCAAGCCGCGCCAATGAAAAAGTACATGCGCGACCAGTTCGAGTATCTGGG
>DAOTZF010000184.1:0-5007 GCA_034434415.1 Anaerolineales bacterium
TGCTTGCCCGCGACGCCGCTTTGTTGAAACTTCCCGCCCTCCAAGCCCGCGTTGTTGACCTGAGCGGTTATTCTACAGGCATTCAATTGTGGACAGATGATTACAGCAACCTGTTTCAAATATTGAAGTGAAACCTGATCGCAGCATTCCGTCATTTCATTGAAGCGATGTCGAATCGATTTAATAGATCAATAAGTGACCCAATATTGGTTGATTCGGAGGCTGTTTCATATTGCCGCGTATTTTGCATCAATAGTGTGTTACACTGGTGCAGGCATACCATAAACAAAAGGTTTATCAATCTGGGGGAATCGGAGGATGTTCCATAGGGGACATCCATTTCCACCACCGCCCATTTGCTCGGTATTGGCACGATTAGCAGTAAAGGAAGATAACATGAATAAGCGCGAGACCGTACAAGCCCTGATGGACTCCGTCCAGAAAGGCGATTTCACACTTGCAAAATCCATGCTCACAGAGGATTTTCAATTCAGCGGTCCGATCCCTGAACCGATCAACGCCAAAATGTGGCTTGAAATGAGCGCTAGTTTGAAGACGGCATTCCCAGACCTCGACTATCACTTCAAGGTTATTGGCGCGGACGGCGATGTGGTGAAATCCACGTCGCAACTCAGCGGAACCCACAGCGGCTCCTTCGATTTGACGAACATGAACATGGGAGTGATTCCCGCGACGAACAAGTCCTTTTCAGCCAAGCTTGAAAGGACAAAAGTGACCGTCAGAGAGAACAAGATCGCAGCATGGGTTGTGGAATCAACCGAAGGTGCCGGTTTGATGGCGATTCTCAAACAGCTCGATGTCAAAATGCCGGTCATATAGCCGATTGTCGTCTTGTTCGGACCACATCGAACGATCCGGGATTGAATCGTCTGGTTCGCCCGTCATCAGAGCCGCCAACCCCAAACGGGGTCGGCGGAATTTCTCTTCCAGAACTCGAATCGATATCCTGCATATCAACCAGAATATGTGAGGAATGAAGAAAAGGTCACGTGATCAATTTAACTCTTACTACAAAAATATACCGTCCCATCAAACAGGTCTTTGATTTCGTAAGTGTGCCTGAAAACGATTTTCAATGGCAGTATGGAACGTTAGCTTCAACACGGCTTTCCAAGAATCTGGGTACGATAGGCTCTTTCTTTCAAAGTATCGGCCATTTGATGGGGCGTAGGATACAGGGAACCTTCGAGGTGACCGATTATGAGCCGGATAGCAGATACGGCTTCAAATCCCTTTCTGGACCGCTGAATTCGCAAACTTCCTACACTTTCGAGGTCGCAGAGGGCAGTACAAGGATCAACGTGTCAACACAAGCCAAACTTGTCAACTTCTTTCAGATGGACGAGCGCATTGTGGAGAAGATGATGAAAAAACAAATCAAGGAAAATCTGGCAATGCTCAAGGATCTACTCGAAACGATGCAGGTGTTACCAGTTTCCTGATGGATCGCGCCCGCAAGGATATGGAACGGACAAATTACCAGCGCACTTGAAGGAGAGAGATTTATGGATACGACAAAACACTCAATTATCAAACGGGTTGCTTTTATCGGCAACTACTTTCCGCGTCAGTGCGGAATTGCGACGTTTACCACCGACCTCTGCGAAGCTCTGGCGAAAGAGTACAAAGGTACGGCGTGCATTGCCCTGCCGGTCAACGATACGGAAGCGGGCTATGAGTATCCGTCGCGTGTGCGTTTTGAGCTGACCGAGAAAGATTCCGAGTCGTACCGCCGTGCGGCTGATTTTCTGAATATCAACAATGTGGATATGGTCTCGCTGCAACACGAATACGGGATCTTTGGCGGACGGGCAGGCAGTTACATCCTCACGCTCCTGCGTGAATTGCGCATGCCTATTGTCACAACCTTGCATACGATTCTGAAGAATCCCAATCCGGATCAGCGCAGGGTGCTCGAGGAGATCGTATCCCTCTCAGACCGTGTGGTGGTGATGAGCGAACGCGGCGCGGAATTTCTTCGAGACATTTATCACGTCCCGGAAGAAAAGATCGACCTGATCCCGCACGGCATTCCCGATGTGCCGTTTGTGGACCCGAGTTTTCACAAAGACTTGTTTGGCGTGGAGGGCAAAAGCGTTTTGCTGAGTTTCGGCTTGCTCTCGGCTAACAAGGGTATCGAGAATGTAATCTCGGCTCTGCCGGTCATTTTGGCAAAATACCCTAACGTAGTGTATGTCATTGTCGGTGCAACTCATCCGCATGTTATACGGAACGAAGGCGAAACCTATCGCCTTTCTCTGCAAAGACTGGCGCATGAAAAAGGCGTGGAAGCCAATGTGATCTTTTACAACCGCTTTGTCAGCCCCGAGGAACTTGTTCAATTCATCAGCGCGTCGGATATCTACATTACTCCGTATCTGGACGAGGCGCAGATCACCTCTGGCACGCTGGCATACACATTGGGCGCTGGCAAGGCGATCATCTCCACACCTTACTGGTATGCGGAGGAAATGCTGGCTGATGAACGCGGCGCTTTGGTGCCATTTCGTGATCCGCAGGCGTTGGCTGAACAGGTGGTCGATCTATTGGAAAACGAGTCGAAGCGCCATGCCATGCGAAAGCGAGCCTACCTGTTCGGGCGGGACATGATCTGGTCACAGGTTGCCCGCCGTTACATGAAGACGTTTGAACGCGCCCGCGCGGAGCGCCGCCATTTTGCTCAAGCAGAGTTCGTGGTCAAAGCGCTGGACAAACGCGTCGGCGACCTGCCGCCACTCAAATTGGATCACCTGCGTCACCTCACGGACGATACCGGCATTTTGCAACATGCCATTTTCACCGTACCCAACTATCGCGAAGGCTATACAACAGATGATAACGCGCGCGCGTTGATGGTTAGTGTGCTGTTGGATGAATTAGGGAACAAGGAAGCCGCTGAATTGGCGACCCGCTATCTCGCATTCACCTGGTACGCGTTCAATACTGAAACGCGGCGTTTCCGCAATTTTATGGATTATCAACGAAACTGGCTTGAAGAGAGTGGGTCCGACGATAGTCATGGTCGCGCCTTGTGGGCGCTGGGAGTTGTGTTGGGGCGGTCCACCACACCGGCGCTTCACGATATGGCTGGGCGTGTGTTTCAACAGTCTCTGTTGGCGATTCTTGAAACGACCAGTCCGCGCGCCTGGGCGTTTGCCCTGATCGGCATCCATGAATACCTGGTGCGTTTTGCCGGTGACCGTCGCGCCAGTCAGGTTCAGGAGGAGCTGGCAGGTCGATTGCTCTCGCTCTACAAAGACAATCAAATGGAAGGTTGGAATTGGTTCGAGGATAAGTTGACGTATTGCAATGCGGCATTATCTCATGCCATGCTGTTGTGCGGCGAATCCATACCCAACTCTGAAATGACAAAGATCGGTTTGGAGTCTCTCGGCTGGCTTGCCGAGTTACAGCGCGCCGATACAGAAGGAAAGCATTTCGTTTCCATCGGCTCGAACGGTTTTTATCCACGCGGCGGTGAACGCGCCCGTTTCGATCAACAACCCGTGGAGGCGCAAGCGGTGGTCTCCGCCTGCCTTGAGGCGTATCGGATCACCGGGAAGAAGAGCTGGCAGAAGGAGGCTAGCCGCGCCTTCGAATGGTTTCTTGGGCGAAACGACCTGCACTTGCCGGTCTATGACCCAACCACCGGCGGCTGTCGTGATGGTTTGCATTCGGATCGAGTGAACGAGAATCAAGGTGCAGAGTCCACGCTTGCTTTTCTCCAGTCACTTTTAGAACTCAGATTAGTAGAAAACATCGAGCAACCCAATGAACATAGTCACAATGAACAATCAACGCACGGATCTATTTCAACGCCACAAACTCAACCCCATCCTAACAGCCGCGAATTGGCCCTATCAGGTCAATAGCGTATTCAATCCCGGCGCGACGTTGCTCGCTGACGGCACTACGCTGTTGTTGTGCCGCGTGGAGGATCGCCGCGGTCATTCCCATTTATGCGCGGCGCGCTCTGTGAATGGCGTTGATAATTGGGTGATCGACTCTCAGCCTACCTTTATGGCTGATCCGGAACATCATCCCGAGGAGCTGTGGGGGATCGAAGACCCGCGCATCACATACGTTCCTGAGTTGGGACAATATGCCATCGCCTATACTGCATATGCAAGCGGGGGACCCGGCGTGGCGCTCGCACTCACCAAGGATTTCCATTCCTTTGAGCGTTACGGCGTTGTCATGCAGCCGGAAGACAAAGATGCGGCTCTCCTGCCGCACAGAATTAATGGTCAATGGGCTTTAATCCACCGACCTGTCACCGCGACCAGCGCGCATATGTGGATTTCCTATTCATCGGACTTGCGTAACTGGGGTAACCATAAGAAAATCCTGGAAGCGCGGCTTGGCGGGTGGTGGGATGCGAACAAAATCGGTCTGTCTCCTCCACCGATTGAGACCTCGCAGGGCTGGCTTGTGATCTATCACGGAGTCAAACATAACGCCTCCGGCGCCATCTATCGATTAGGACTTGCCCTGTTCGATTTGAATGACCCAGAGCGGTGTTTGAAACGCTGCGATGAGTGGGTCTTCGGACCGGAAAAACCTTACGAACAACATGGGGATGTGGATAAAGTTGTCTTCCCCTGCGGCTATACCATCGCACCGGATGGCGATACCCTCCGCCTTTATTATGGCGCGGCGGACACTAGCATAGCTATGGCGACCGCGAGTGTAAAAGCGATGCTCGCGTGGTTGCTTGCAGTGGATTAATTTACCCATATATCGTCCTCCCCCGTCAGTGCATCTTAGGAAGTTCGTCTATAAAATTCAATCGAGAATTTCTCTTACTCTATCCGCACCAAGGATTTGTTCAGCCAACGCCCGGTTCAGTGTGGGAGGCTGGTCTTTCATTGCCATTTTGATCAGGGTAAAATTATTGCCATTCTCGTTCGACAGAAGGGCGTAAATGTGATCTTTGAGAAGTTCGAACATCCCATCTTTATCCAGTTTCCTCGACATGAATTGCGG
>DAOTZF010000185.1:0-2931 GCA_034434415.1 Anaerolineales bacterium
GAATCGTTTTCGAACTTCATCCTGATCCAGCGACTTGAGCGATTCTCCGCCTAGGCTTATTTCTCCTGACTCATACTCCCAGAATCGGAATAACAAGTTCGCTATCGTGCTCTTCCCTGCACCACTCGGACCGACAATGGCAATGGATTTTCCTTCAGGAATGCTAAACGAAACGTTAAGCAGGGCCGGTTGAGTCTGGTTGGGATATACAAACGTGATATTCGATAGTTCGATTCTCGAGGAACGAAAATCGATCATCGAGTTTCGAGTGTCGTCTTTCACCGGTGGTTCTGCATCCACTACCTCAAACAACCTCTTCGCCGCTTCACGAGAGGAGTTCCACATCTGCGCGGCGAGAGGGAGAGGATTGATGGCTTCGAATGAGGCGAAGGTCATTAAGGCGAATGTACCGAGCATGACGCCTTTGATATTCCCTGTGGTGACTTGTGGGATGACGAGAAACAGCACAAGCCATAAACCGAAATTGGTGAGCAATGTGACCAACGCCGAATGGACTCCGCTGATGCGTGCCATTTGTTTTTGAGTTTCGCCGTATTTCTTACCAGTGGATGCAATGAGATTTGCACGGTCTTCGCCGCGACCGAAAGCAAGTAAGTCTGCGAGTCCCTGAATGCCGTCCACGAGTTGGGATTGCAGGTCGGCACGTTGGGTGATGAGGCGTTCTCCAGGTTTGCGGCTAAAGATCTGGGAGAGGAGTGGCAGGATCAAACCTAAAGTGAGGAAGAAGCCGATCAGGGCATAGGCAATTGGCGGGTAGTATGAGGCGAAGAAAAGGGAAACGCTGAGTCCAATGACGATGGCGGTCAATGATGGCGAGATCACGCGGATGTAGAAATTTTCCAGAGTTTCCACATCGCCGATTACGCGGGCGAGCAGGTCTCCGCTTTTGTAGTCCATCAGGCGGGCGGGAGCGAGGGGTTCAAGCCGTTCATAGAACCACACCCGTAACCGCGCAAGCAATCGGAAGGTGACGTTGTGTGAGACGAGACGTTCGAGATAACGAAAGACGGCGCGCGTGATACCGAAGAGACGGGTCATGACGACGGACACGCCGAGGTCGGCGACGGAGGTGGCGATGGACGCGGTGGAGATGAGCCACGCCGAGACGCCGATGAGCGCGACGCTGGAGCCGATGGTGAGGGCGCTGAGGAGGACGGAAAGCGCAACCCAGTTCCATGAGCCGTTGAGGAAGGAGAGGAGGCGGTTTAAGATTGGCGATTTATGATTTTGGATTTTGGATTGACGATTGGTTGTTGGTGATTGGTAATTAGTAATTGGTAATTGGTTGGTTTTTACTGTTGACTGATCACTGTTGACTTTTGTTTCTTGTACTTTGTATGCCTTAACCATGCTCGCATACATGCCGTTTTGTTTGATGAGTTCGCTGTGCGTACCTTGTTCTATGATGTGACCCTGGTCGAGGACGATGATGGTATCGGCTTTGAAGATGGTGTTGAGACGATGTGCAATGGTGATGACGGTACGATCTTGCATGAGGCGACGGGTGGATTCTTCAAGCAGTGATTCAGTTTCGGGGTCGAGGCTGGAGGTAGGCTCGTCGAGGATGAGGATGGGGGAGTTCTTGAGGAACGCTCGTGCGAGAGCGAGACGTTGTGCCTGCCCGCCGCTGAGACGGGCTCCGCCTTCACCGATGACTGTTTGGTATTTATCGGGAAGCGTTTCGATGAAATCGTGCAAATGCGCGGCTTTGGCGGCTTCGATCATTTCTTCATGTGTAGCTTCGGGTTTGCCGAGGCGGATGTTGGCGGCGATAGTGTCATGGAAGAGGTGAGGGCGTTGGGGAACCCAGGCGATGGAAGGTTGAAGGTTAAACGTTGAAGGTTGAAGACTACCTGCAGTGGGTTGAATGAAGCCAAGCAGGAGGTTGATAAGTGTGGACTTGCCTGCTCCCGTTTTTCCGACGAGAGCAATGTGTTGCCCCGTATCGATTTTCAAGTTAATGTTTTCGAGCGTGGGTGCAGTTTCGTCGGGGTAGGTGAAGGACAGGTTTTCAAGCTGAAGGTTAAAAGTTGAAGGTTCCAAACCTTTCAGACTGTGATCTGCAACCTGCAACTCTGGGGCAGGGGTATCCAATATCTCAAAGATCTTCTTTGCCGCTGTCGTACCCGACATCCCCGCGTGGAATCGGGCGCCGAGCGCGCGTAATGGCATGTAAAATTCCGGCGCGAGGATGAGCAGGAAGAAGGCTTCGCGGAATTCCATCCGTCCGTACAGCAAGCGAAAGCCGATCTCCACCGCGATGATGGCTGTGCTGAGTGTGGCAAGTAGTTCAAGCGCGAGCGCTGAAAGAAAAGTGATTCGCAAGACACCGAGGGTGATGTCTCGGTATTGTTCACTGACTTTCGCGATGTTCTTTGCATGAGATTTGGAACGGCCGAAGAGCTTAAGGGTGGTCAGACCTTGCAAGCTGTCAAGGAAATGGGCGGAGAGACGCGAAAGTGTTTCGTATTGACGTTTGGTGACGATCTCCGCGCCTTTGCCGATCATCACCATGAAAAAAGGAATCAGCGGGGCAGTGATGAGCAGAATGACCCCCGATAATAAATCCATTGGGAAAACAAAAATAAGGATACTAATTGGAACCAGAGTTGTAATAACTAGTTGTGGGAGATATTGGCTGTAATATGCGTCCAACGCTTCGATGCCTTCGATGGCGGCTGTGGTCAATTCACCTGTGCGTTGTCCGCGTGTGTAGGCAGGACCGAGTTTGAGGATGTGGCTGAAGAGTCGTTCGCGCAGGTCGGTCTTTATTTTGACGGCGACGGCGTTCGCATTGACTTCGTTGACCCACGTGAGGAAGGCACGTCCCGCAATGATAAAGAGAATAAGTTGCAACCAATGGAGAACTTGCGCAAGGGTCTGCCCCTTGAGGAAGACTCCGTCCACGGT
>DAOTZF010000186.1:0-1564 GCA_034434415.1 Anaerolineales bacterium
GAAACGCTCGCCGCAAGGATGCTTGGGAAGGAAGCTTCGGTTTTTGTCCCTTCCGGGACGATGGGCAACTTGATCGCGTTACTCGTTCATTGTCAACGCGGAGATGAAGCCATTGTTGGGAGCAAATCGCACATCTATTTGAACGAAGCAGGCGGGATGTCTGCGCTGGGAGGAATTCAACCAAACCCGGTGCCCAACCAAGAGGATGGAACTCTGGCGTTGAACGATATCCGCGCTGCCATTCGCATGGAGGATGTGCATCACCCCATCACGCGCTTGATTTGCCTTGAGAATACACAGAACATCTGCGGCGGCGTTCCATTGACTGTCGAATACACTCGGCAAGTTGCGGAACTCGCGCGGGAGAATGGCTTATTGCTCCATATTGACGGCGCGCGCATCTTCAATGCGGCCGCGGCTCAAAATGTGGATGTGAGGAAACTTGTCGCGCCAGCCGATTCGGTGATGTTCTGCCTAAGTAAGGGACTGTCTTCCCCGATCGGTTCCATGCTGGTGGGAACGAAAAAATTCATTGCGCGGGCGCGTCACCTCCGCAAGATGTTGGGCGGCGGGATGAGACAGGTCGGCGTTATCGCTGCGGCGGGGCTGATTTCGCTCGAAACGATGACGAGACGAATTGGCGAGGATCATCGCCGCGCGAAAATGCTTGCCGATGGGTTAAGCGGCGTTGCGGGGATCGTGCTGGACAAAAACACACCACAGACCAACATGATTTATTTCAATCTTGCGGATCACGTCGCCTTTGATCAGAACGTTGTGATTGAAAAGATGTCGAAGTTTGGGGTTCTGATAGATTGGGCAGATAAACGAAGGTTCAGGCTCGTTACCCACTATTGGATTGACGACGCGGCGGTAGAGAAAACCATTCGCGCCTTTGAAAAAGTGCTGGGGTAATTCAGTTCTTCAGCAGGCGCGCTTCTTCGGTAAGTTCACGATATGGAAGCCGTGCGAGCGCTTCAACAATATCCGGGTCGAACAATATCCCGCTGTGCTCCTCCATGAATTGGAGCGCCTCTTCCGGCGAAGATTTTTCGCGATACTTACGCTTGCTTGTCAACGCGTCGAACACATCCGCTACGGCAAAGATGCGCGCCTGCGTCGGTATCTCTTTGCCGCGCAGCCCCACCGGATAACCGCTCCCGTCCCAACGTTCATGGTGATACCGAATGACCGAAACAGCATCCTTCAAAAAAGGAATCCCTTCCACGATGCGGGCGCCGATATCCGGGTGGACGCGCATGATCTTCCATTCCTCGTCCGTAAGTTTATCGGGTTTGTGTAGAATGGTGTCGCTAATCCCGATCTTGCCGATATCGTGAAGTAGCGCGCCCCGCTCAAGCGATTTGATCAACTGTTCAGGCAAGCCCATTTCCAGGGCAAGCATGCAGGCGAGACGGCTGACGCGCACGCTGTGCCCTTCCGTTTCCCGGTCCCTCGCATCGAGCGCAGACATCAACGAAGTCAGGGTGCGGTCATATGTGATTTCCAACTCGGCATAGGCTTCCTTGAGTTCCTCCGCCTGGCGTCTTGATTCAGCCAGCAA
>DAOTZF010000187.1:0-4234 GCA_034434415.1 Anaerolineales bacterium
GTGTCGAGAATCGACCATGGAACTTCCCTCGTATCTTTCTGAACCTGAGCCTGATTCTCCTCCATCAGGTTTCTCCCATTTCCCGGTACACAAACCATTGACCCTTGCGGTCGTCCACGTTTTTCATGGCGCGGTCGTAGTAAATATCGAAGATTTGAGTTGTGTCTTGTTCGTTCGGCAGTTCAACTACCGAATGAACAACTGATGGACGAACGCGAACGCGAAAATAATATCTGCCCACATTTAACGACCCGCGCGTGGACGCGACCGCCGCGTGTTCGGGTTGCATGTTGCGCGCCATTCGTCCGCGGCGCTTGAAATCCGACCATGCGGAGAGCATTTCGGTCACGCGATAGGTTGTGCCGTCCCAGATGAACCCGTTCGGGCAATCGGGCGCTTTTTCGAGCGCGGGAGGTGTATCGAAAATGATATCGATGGGTTGGTCTAGGAAATGGAGGGGAGTGAAGTCCATATCGAATCTGTCATTGATTGTACTTCCAATCCCAGAACCAAAATGCGAGACCTTTGAACTCGCCCCATTTTTCAAATCGCCTCTCCACGTGTTTTGCTGTGACAGGTTTGCCACGATACCACTCGTGCGCGACCATCATTAGAGCATAGGAATCGATGGGGATGAAATCGTGCCTGCCTAAAATCATCAGCAGGTTTGCCGCGGCGTAGGGACCGACTCCTTTGATGCTCATCAATTCCTTGCGGAGTTCAAGAGTGGGTAGTGAAGAATTCTTAAGCGACTCAAGATCATATTTCCCTGAAGCCACGCGGACGGCGAGATCATGAATTGCAGGAGCGCGGTATCCCACGCGGATTTTATCTTTGATGGTTTCAGGATTCGACGCGGCAATGGAGCCTGGTGTGGGGAAGGCTCTGGACTCGATTCGTGCCTCGCTATCGCTCGACACTACTCGACCAGCGGAGGATAATGGTGTGCCAAACTCATTCACCAATTTACGAGTCATATTTCTGGTCGCTGCCCAGAGAGTATTCGTCGTCAGGATGGTTTTGATGACATCTTCGAACAATGTCGGCGAGCGGAGGACGCGTCCGAGCGCTTGTTTTTTTGCGCGCGCCAATTTCGGCTCGATACGCGTCTCGGCGTAGAAATCCGAAAAGTCCATGTCGAGGCCGAACATCCACATGATCTTTTCGGTCGCTTCGTTTTGTTCGGACTTGGTGAGCTTCTCGGTCTCGATTTGAATTCCGCCTGATGAAGCCGAGATTCGATATTCGATAACTCGATCCGATGCGAGTTGGTCTACATAAAAAAGCGTTGACGATGTTTCGTCGAAATGAAACGGTGCAAGTTGCCGCCAGCCGTGCGAGTTGACGACCGAGAGAAAACTGAAGGGTGGTCGGGCAGGCAGTTTGAAGGTGAGCATGACTCGGGCGGCGTTATCCCGGTTTCGCCTGTTCCATCACGGACGGCTCACGACCGAGCGACAACCGGTCCAGGTACCGGATCCGCAAGGCGATGAAGATGACGCTAAAGACCAGGAAGAGGGGAAGCCCAACAACCGCGATGACCTTTTCACTCCCAAGCAGGTTTATCCCGGCGAACCGGAGGATCGCGCCTGCGGCAGTAAATTGTTCCGGGCGTATCCCTACCACCAGCGAATATATCAAATCCTGTGCAGCGGCGAGGAACGACAGCACAGCAAGGAACCCCGCAAGCGGGAGGGAGGGCATGAACAGTTTTGTGAAAAAGGCGCGCGCCGCCGGTATACCTTCGGCGCGAGCCTGCCTCCACGCCGGCGCGTGCCCCTTGAAGAACAGGGTGAGGATCACCAGCATCGGAACGCTGATCAGGAGGGGTGGAACGAGGGCTAGGAACGAATCCAGTGCATCCGCATTGCCTAATGCGATCATCCGTTGCAGGGCAAATGGCATGGAGGTCGCGAACAGCCACGGGGCAAAGAGCAGGAGCAGACCTTCACTCCACCTGCCGAACGGACGGACCGCGCCGATCCCCAGCGCGCCCAGGTAGGCAACTGGCAGTTGGATGAATACAATAACCAACAGCGGGGGCAGCGTGGTGTTGAGCCAAACCTGTGTCATGGAAATGGATCCTGTAGAACCTTCCCCCACCCACGAGGTTGCCCCCAGCAGACTAACCACGTAGGGAACGAACAGTATAAAGATCACGCCTACCGCGCCGGGCAGAGCCATAAGCCAGCCCAAGATACCCAACACTTTGTTGCCGGGCCGGTCGGAATCTTCGGCGGTTGGAACAAGCTCCAGTTGCAGGCGGAAGAGAATCAGGATCAATGTGGCAAGCACACCAAGTATAGCCACCGGTAGGAACACCATCACGGAGGCGGCGAATCCAAGGTGCAGGTTTAGGATCCGGGTGGTCTCGAATACAAATTGAGAGAAAGTGAGGGAGCCTGATCGAAAGAACAACCCCAGCGGCGGAAAGGTTTGCAGGGTGTATGCCAGCACGGCGAATTGACCGATCAACCAGACAGCAATAAAAGCGGGGAGTGTGGAAATCCAGCCCTTTTCATCATCCACACTCCGGCGGAGGATGGCGGAATAAACGAGCAAACCGGCGGCGCATGAGACGATCAACATTGTCAGGGCTTCGACCAGCAGGACTGTCGTCTCTGTGGATTCCCGGTCCCACATCCAGAGCATCCGCCGCGACGCAAATGCCACCAGGGCGGGCGCAAAGAACGCCAACGGCAGGGTAAAGAGCAATCGCACGACGCGGCGGGACCGTTTCCCAAGTTGAAACGCCGATGCTTAACAACAGGGGAATGACCGCGGCGACCAACAGGCGTACGAAAATCAACTTGCTCGTAAATTCGACCGCCGCGCCAAAGTTGCGATTATCAAGCAGGCGCTCGAAATTTTCCATACCAACGAATTCCGCCGTGTCTTCGTCAAACGCGTTGGACTGGAAACTGGTCCGCAGGGTATCGACTGTCAGTCCAAGGGCGTTCACGGAACAGAACCCGCAGGCTGGCAGGAGCATGAGCAACCCCAACAGCGCTCGAAGGAAGGGGTTCATTGAAGGTTTTTGTGTTACGGGGGTGGAAATCTCGGTAGCCATTGAATTCTCCTCGTTGGATTGGTTCGGATTTCACAGACCCCCATAGTGTAGCCGCATTTGTGTTTCTTATGCAATGGTTTCGCCAAGCCTCCATACCGATCGAAGCACATGAACAAAGCCATCTCCAATGCTGTCGGGGATGGCTTTGGTTATCTTCGGCTCTTCTTGCACTGATATTACTTCATCGCCTGATCGAGCGCGGTAACTGCCTTGTGCTCCAAATCGTAAACCTGCAAAATACGGTCGCGCAGGTTTTCCTTGAAGGCAATTTCCTTTTCGCCAACGAGAGGAAATTTCTTTTCCATCGAAGCGCGGATCTTCTCCAATCGCGCGTGAATTTTCTTGATCTCGGTTGATGCGCCGGCGCCCTTTTCGGCGAACGTGTCGCGTTTTTGAATCAGCAGCTGGCGCGCTTCCTTGAACGGGGCGATGGAATCCGGCAGAAGAGCGAGGCACAACGCCTCCCATGCCGGGGCAACCGCACGGAAGTTCCTCGAAGCGTCGCGCAGGGCGGGGCGATTCAGAATCGCGGAGGCTTCGTCCAGAAAGTCCGCAAACATCAGGCGCGAGGCGTGTCCGCCGGTGCCGAAGAGTTCGATGCGCTCGAACGATGAAGTGAGTCCCGCGAACATTTTTCTCCCTGTCGGGAAGATCTTGTTCCAGCTTTGTTTATCCTTGTCGTTGAAGAGCACATCTGCCCAGCGTTGATATGCCGCGAACCCAAAATTGGAGGCATAGCCTTTGATCGGCGATGTGAAAAACGATTTGATGCTGGCGCGAATCGACGCATCCACGTTCTGCGCAAGCTTGTCGAAGGCGGGGACGGTGATCGACATCATCCTGTATTTTTCTTTTTTGACGCGCCCGCGCGCTCTGGTGAAATCTTTGATCGGAACTTTCAACGCTTCACGCGACTGGTCGGCGATGTGTACAAAGCCTTTGTCCAAGCCATAGACTACTACAGGAATCATTTCGTACATATCAGGTCCCAACGAGCCATCATAGGTGGAATACTTCATTTCCATGCGATTTGCCCAAACAAGCGCGGGTTGTCCGCTCTCCAGCGCGTCGAGGAGATTCTTTTCTGCTTTTGCCGAGTCAGTCGTCTGCTTGAGATTTTGAACCGCACCGAGTCGGTTGAGCATCGTGTCAAATGGATTAAAC
>DAOTZF010000188.1:0-2842 GCA_034434415.1 Anaerolineales bacterium
TATTACTGGATCGGCGGCGACCTGCCCACCGGCGTGGACGAGCCCGGCACTGACTTCGGCGCGTTGCGCGCGGGGTATGTTTCGATCACGCCATTGCAATTGGATCTAACTCACTACAAAGCAATGGATGTGTTGAAGAAGTGGAAGTTTTGACGGACGGTGGACAATAGGCGATAGACCAGTAAGCATACGGTCTGCCGTCCATCGTCCACGGTCAGTTTGGGAGAGAACATGGATGTTTCGACGTTTTCGCAGAAGCAGATGAATACCCTGCGAAAGATTTTCCATGCCTTCAACCCGTTGATGATTCTCATGTGGAAGATGGGCATGGGGAAATGGATCAACATTTGGCCCGCAGTCATCGGGCGGATCATGGTCATCAAGCATCGCGGGCGTAAAAGCGGGAAGGAATATCTTACGCCGGTCAATTACGCGATTGTGGATGGCGAGATTTACTGCACAGCAGGGTTTGGTTCAATTTCAGATTGGTATAAGAATATGCTCGCGAATCCGAACATCGAGTTGTGGCTGCCCGAAGGCAAACGAAAAGCGCGCGCCGAGGATATTTCCGATTCGCCAAATCGCTTGCATCTGTTGCGGCAAGTCATCATTGCCTCGGGATTCGCCGGTCCGATGTTTGGAGTTAATCAGAAGAAACTGAACGATGATGAATTCGACACAGTGACAAAAGAATATCGGTTGATTCATTTCAACATGTAGGGGCACGATATATCCTGCCCCTACAAAAAACAAAAGGAAATCTTCATGCCTTACCTCGCCTCCCCCACCCGCTACGACTCGATGACCTACAACCGCGTTGGCAAAAGCGGACTCAAACTTCCCGCCGTTTCGCTCGGCTGGTGGTACAACTTCGGCGGCGTGGATCGCCTCGAAAATGGACGCGCCATTGCGCGCCGCGCTTTCGATCTCGGCGTCACACACTTCGATCTCGCCAACGATTACGGTCCGCCGCCGGGTTCCGCCGAGGAAAATTTCGGCAAATTGTTCAAACAGGATTTTCATCCGTATCGCGATGAACTGGTCGTCTCCACCAAGGCGGGATATCAAATGTGGAAAGGTCCGTACGGCGAGTGGGGCTCGCGTAAATATTTGCTTGCGAGTCTCGATCAGTCCCTCAAGCGCATGGGTCTCGAGTACGTTGATATTTTTTACAGTCACCGCCCCGACCCCGACACGCCGCTCGAAGAGACGATGGGCGCGCTCGATACCGCTGTCCGGCAGGGCAAAGCGTTGTACGTCGGAATCTCCAGCTACAATCCAGAAATGACGCGTGAGGCGGCGCGCATCCTCCGTCAGATGGGAACTCCCCTGCTCATCCACCAACCGTCGTACAACATGTTCGACCGCTGGATCGAAAACGGATTGCTGGATGTTTTGTCGGACGAGGGCATCGGATGCATCGTCTTCTCGCCTCTCGCGCAGGGACAGTTGACTGACCGCTACCTGAACGGAATCCCATCGGACGCGCGCGCCAGCAAAACCGAACGCGTGTGGCTGACGCAGGATACCGTCAAAAAGAATCTCTCCAAGGTGACGCGGCTCAACGAGATCGCCCAAGCCCGCGGACAGTCCCTCGCGCAGATGGCAATCGCATGGACTCTGCGCAACCCAACCGTCACGTCGTCGCTCATCGGCGCAAGCAGTGTTCAACAACTCGAAGACAACCTCGCATCGTTGAACAATTTGAAGTTCAGCGAGGAGGAGATGAAAAAGATAGAAGGGATATTAAAATGACAATACGGTGGTCGAGTAGTCTCGCGTGTAGTTCGCGGGACGTATCGAGACCACTGCGCACATCAAAATAAAAAGTTTGATTCATATTGGTGGTCTCGATACGGGCTTCGGTTTCGATACGCCGCTTCGCAGCTACTCAACCATCAGCCCTACTCGACCACCGAGAAGGAATAAAATCATGTCCTTCCTCAAAAACCTCTTCAGCAGTTCGCCCGCCAAACGCGATGACAAATTTCTCACCTTCCATGTCAAATGCAATCGCTGTGGCGAAACCCTCGAAGCCCGCGTAGATTTGGATAACGACCTCAGCCTCAACGACGCGGGTGACGGCTACTTCGCCCGCAAGATGTTGATGGGAGGCAACCTGTGTTTCCAGCAGATCGAAGTGGAATTAAATTTCGACTCGTCGCGTCAAGTACAGGAGAAACAAATCACAGGCGGAACGTTTGTGGATTGATTCGTAGGGGCAGACCTATGTGTCTGCCCTTTCGTAACGTGGGCGGACACGCAGGTCCGCCCCTACAAGGCAAGGAAAATAATTTATGCGCTACACCTCCCCTCCCAACCAGCAAGCCTATTACGAACAAGTGTGGAACCTCGTGCGGCAGATCCCGCGCGGACGAGTCGCCGCGTACGGACAGATTGCGCTGATGCTCCCGCCGCCGAATGGCGTGGAGTTCGAGGCGTACAAAGCCTTCGGTCCGCGCTGGGTGGGCGGCGCGATGGCGGCTTGCCCCGACGATGTGCCGTGGCAGCGCGTCATCAATTCGCAGGGAAAGATCAGCGAGCGCCCAGGAGGTGCAGAGAAACAACGCAATCTCCTTGAAGAGGAAGGGGTTGTATTTGTGAAGGATAAAGTTGATTTGAAGAAATATGGGTGGCGAGGGTTGGATGAAGCAGATGAGCCGAAGCAGGAAAGTTTGTTTTGAAAAATACTCGTAAATAATTTTTAGGTAAAAATAATGTGGACATCAGCAATCTTGCCTCCCGAATTTGGGTCTTCTTGGGATGAATTTATTCGCGATTGGTGTTTGAATGGCAGTTTCGCGTATAGTCAATTAGATACTATTCGAGCCTTTGACGCGAT
>DAOTZF010000189.1:0-14954 GCA_034434415.1 Anaerolineales bacterium
GGCACGCAAACTGCGATTTCCGATGCAATTTCCACACAAACCCAAGCGGGTGAGGCGACAGCGCAATTTTATGCAGATCAACAACGCCAACGCGAAGAAGACCGGCAGGGACCGATCGGCTTCCTTTGGACGTGGTGCCTGCCAATGTTTATCGTAATTCTCGGCGGTCTTATCCTCTGGGGAGTCTGGCGATGGCTGATGTCTCAGCGGGCAGACCCGGTGCTCATCGAAAATCCTGCGGAACGATTGCAAGCGCCCACGCTCGAACTTCCACATCACCACCACGATGAGCCACATGATCTGTACATTGCAACAGACACTGTTCCCACCCGACGCGCAGAGTCGGATGATCAGGTCGGTCGTTGGCTCGATGAAGTGAAGCGCAATTTGGCCGCTGGTGACAGGAAGGATGAAGATGATAACCCAGACAATTGAGGCTCGAAATTATGACCGAGAGGCTCGGCGGATTAAGTCGCGGGTGGCGACGATTCTGACAAAGTGGGGATTGTTGCCCCGGTTTAAACATTGGCGTTTGGTTCAGGATCCGGAGACCGGCATGATAGTGCTCTTTGGCATCCTCAATAACAGCCATATTGCCACGCATACTTCAATCCCCTTCAGCGATTATTTCGATCCGCGGCTATTGCAAGATCTAAGCACTGAACTTCAGGTACAGGTTATATCCTGCAACAGCGATGGTCTCCGCTATGCCTTTATCCTTGACCGGGGGCAGTTCGACAGTTTGCCGACCCATCTGGAATACCCTTTCGTAGATAATGGCAGGCTCGCTGTCAGGGTTGTTTACGACGACAACGGGCTTGTTGCTCCGCATGAGACAGCCAATAAGAACCCATCGGTCGATGATTACGCCCGTCTACGGCGTGGAGTGGCGGCATTCCTGAAGGTGTTCGATGATATTAAACTTCGGGACGATGCCGCACTACTGCTTTCTGCACAAAACCTGCCCGACCTCGTAGTGATCGAAGAAGATGAGTTTAAGAGGCGGGTTGCAGAGCATGAAGCCAATTGGCAGAGAAGCAGACACAACCGAGAGTTATTCTCAGGTATTAGCGGGGAGAGTCAAAAGTGAAGCTAGCTCTTCTCTTCTTTGCCATGGATCTGCTTATCCTGTTGTCTTACCCACCCTTATTTATCCAAAGCAAATTACGCCAGTTTATAAGGTCTAGAGAAACCGTCAGTCCGACAATTGATCGGTCAAAGGTCCAATGGAATCGGGTTCGTGAAACCGAATATAGTTGAAGTGATGAGGCAAGGTCAAAATGCGTACACAAAAGATTGAATTTCCCGGGAAAGAAGTGCTCTGTGTTTTCCCTGCCGAGCGCTCAGAGTTGGGTCCGGCAATTTCGGAAATGCGGTTGAACGACGGTTATCCGGTCATCGTGCTCGTTGGCGGCGAGATCGAGGAACAAAAAGCAGAGATAACCAACCGCGCAATCAAGATCATCTCCGGAATTGCAGATGATTTGAATGCCCTGGTGATCTGCGGAGGAACCGACATGGGGGTGATGGCTGAAATCGGACAGGTGCGCTGGACGAGCGGTTATACATTTCCATTGATCGGCGTAACGCTCGAATCGTTGGTAACCTGGACCGAGGGTCCACGCAGTACTAGTTTCTTGTGGTGGGGAAAGAAGCGTTTGGAATTGGCACCGCATTTTTCCCATTTCATCCTTGTCCCCGGCAGTCAGTTTGGGGACGAATCTCCCTGGATCGTCGATGCGGCGACCATACTGTCTCACGACCATCGCTCTGTTACGATCTTGATCAATGGCAGCGATGTTTCCCGGAAAGATATCGATTTGAGTTTGGCAATCGGAAGACCGGTGATTGCCCTGAGTCGTACTGGGCAATTGGCTGATGAATTAGCCACTGACCCAGACCGCCATAAATTGATCTCGGTGATTCCCGCGAATTCCGATGACCGGATCATCGAGGGCATTCGATCGGCAATCTTAACCGTGGAACAAATGAAACAGCCTTGATAGTTACTTGGAATGAACTTCGCCACAGATTGGAAACCTGGAATTTTGGCATAACTGGGGATCGCGATCCGCCATTATTTTCTTCTCGATTCTAACAAGGCAGGCAAGCCAACCTTGAAAATTTCATAAAGATGCACAAATTGTTCAACGCGTACCGGATCGTATCTCGTTGAGGGCGGCTTAGTTGCCTTGATCACCTCACGGAAGTCAACCTCACGACCGTCCAAACGGAAACGATACCAATCGATTTGATCGACGATCGGATTCGTTTCCAAATAGCTGCGCAAGGAAAATAAGTCAGACGAGTTGAGCCAGTCGGGCAAGTCGGAGACCGCTTTGAAACCTGTGATCGTTCCCAGGTCCTGTGATAGTCTTTTCTGCTCGGTTGTGAGCGAGCAGTGTTTCGAACGGAAGTAAACCACGTCCGGGTCAACATCAACGAGTTGGTTGAGCCAGTATCGTTCTAGGCTGACCCGCAAAGCGTTGAACGCATCAGGTGCGGTGTTATTTGTGGGGAAAATCTCGAGAATCTTGTTCTTCCAATACGATGCAGTATCCGGTCCAGCGCGCAAACCATCACATAGCCCGATAGATGGTAGTATCGGCGCGCCGCATGCCAGAATATAGGCATCTCCGGCTGCTTCGCGAATCGTTTGCATTCCACGACGGTATGCGGATTCGCGCGGTACATCCTGAAAGCGTTTCCCCGGCAGCGCACCTCCATACAGGAAATCAAGTTTGAGATAGTCGTATCCCCACCCGCGAATTTTTTGGATGAGAGTTGCTATCCATTCGAGTACGGCAGGACGAGTTGTATCGAGAGCATACACAAGCCCGCCCCAATTATTGTGCGCAAGGGCTGGATTTCCTTTCTCGTCTTTGAGGAACCAATCGGGATGTTCGCGATACAACGGAGAATTATCCCGCGCGATGAGTGGTGCAAGCCATAGCCCGGCGCGTCGACCCGAATTGCGGATGGATTCCGCCATGGCGGCCATCCCTGACGGGAATTTTTTATTCGCTTCCCACTCTCCGATGTTTGCCTGCCAGCCATCATCGAGTTGGATCACATCGAAGGGCAGATCGCCGAGATCGTTGATGACCTTCAAAATCCGTCTTTCGCTGATCAATGGGTACAGCGAATACCACGAGCACCAGACCCGCGGCGCTCGTGCGGATTTTGAGCTGCCCAATCGTCGACCAAGCAAATCGGCGAAGGCTTTGAAGGCTTGGATTGAATCGCCGGTGGCAATGAGCCAATCACCCACACCTTGTTCGAAGAATCCTCTCAGGGTTTGTCCATCAATTTCTACGCGGGCTTCAAGATCCAGCCCGCCGAGGAGGATAACCTGTCCATTTTCAAGTTCGACTGCGCCAACTCCGCAGGAAATGTGACGCGGGTACTGAGCGTAAACCGCGTCTTCGTCCACCGATCGTTTGATCGGCTGGGCGAGGGTTGCAGGTGGGGAGGAGGGGTCGAGCCAGCTGGTGTTGCTCCACGATTGCCAACCGTGGCGGTAAAACTTCTTCGGAGGCTGAAGCAGGTCCACCGTGAGAGAAGAAGCGTTGACGATCTTCGGCGAACCGGGTTGGGGGAGGAATTCCAATTTCATTGGAGATAACGTTGTTGGAGCGATTATCCCGCTGAATTCGTTGACGGTCAATTACAGTTGTGGCATAATCCGCAAGCCAAAGGCAGTGAAGAGAAAGAGTAGGTTTGTGAGCCTGTCAGCGAGTGTGGACGTGGTCAGCGACCATCGGGTGTGAGCCACATCAGCAAGCAAATCGAAAATCATCTTGGAGCCATTCTGCTGAAATCGAAGTAAGCGAATCGGAGTTGTTCTCCGTTATCAAAACAGGGCGATCTTTGTCGCTCGTTGAGCGCCTCACACGTATGTGAGGAATCAGAGTGGTACCGCGTGAGCCTTGCTCTCGTCTCTGGAAAGAGATGAGAGTTTTTCTTTTAACTACAATACCAGGCGACTAGAAGATCAGGAGACTACATATGTTCAAACCCGTTTCATCCAAACTTAACGTGACTTCGATGGAAGAAGCCATGATGAAGTTTTGGAAACAACGCGACATCTTCAAAAAGACCGTCGAACAGCGACAAGGCGCGCCCGAGTATGTATTTTATGAAGGACCGCCAACTGCCAATGGAAAGCCCGGTGTGCATCACGTGCTGGCGCGCGCCTTCAAGGATATGTTCCCGCGCTACAAGATCATGCGCGGCTATCACGTGTCGCGCCGCGGCGGCTGGGATACACACGGTCTGCCTGTCGAGATCGAAGTGGAAAAGCAACTCGGCTTCAATAATAAACAGCAGATCGAAGCATACGGCATCGATAAATTCAACGAGCTGTGTAAAAAATCGGTATTTGCCTACATTCAAGATTGGGAGAAACTGACCGACCGCATCGCCTTTTGGGTCGATCTGGAAAACGCGTATGTAACGTACACGAACGACTACATCGAGTCGGTATGGTGGATTCTGAAAAACTTTTGGGATAAAAACCTGCTCTTCAAAGGATACAAAGTGGTGCCGTATTGCCCGCGCTGTGGTACGCCTCTTTCGGACCATGAAGTTGCCCTCGGCTACGACGACGCGACCGACCCTTCAGTATTCGTCCGCATGCCACTGGTTGACAAAGGGGATACATCGTTGCTCGTGTGGACGACCACGCCCTGGACGCTGCCTGCCAACGTCGCGGTCGCGGCGCACCCCGAAGAAGAGTATGTGACTGTAGAACGCGACAACAACGGCATAAAAGAGAAACTAATACTGGTGAAGTCTCTCGTTCAAAAAGTCTTTGGCGAAGAGGAAGTGAAGGTTGTTGACACATTCAAAGGGAAAAAGTTGAAAGGCGTAAAGTATCATCCGCTGTTCACGTTCATGCCGCCGGACAAGCCTGCACATTACGTTGTGCTGGGCGATTTTGTGACCACTGAGGATGGCACGGGCTTGGTTCACATCGCGCCGGCATTCGGGCAGGAAGATATGGAAATGTCGAAGCAGCACAATTTACCTGTGTTGATGACCGTCTTGCCCGACGGAACATTCGTCCCCGAAGTGACTCCATGGCGCGGGGTGTTCGTCAAGGACGCAGACCCAAGCATCATCGAAGACCTGCGCGCGCGCGGATTGCTTTTCAAGGCAGGTGAATACACTCATACCTATCCGTTCTGCTGGCGGTGCAAAACTCCGCTTTTATATTACGCGCGCGAGTCGTGGTACATCCGCACATCGGCATATCGCGACAGACTGGTTGAATTAAACAATACCATCCACTGGGTGCCCGAGCATACGAAAGAGGGGCGGTTCGGAAACTGGCTTGCCAATAACATTGACTGGTCGCTTTCGCGTGAACGCTATTGGGGCACGCCGCTTCCCGTTTGGGAATGTGAGTCGTGCGACCAGCGTGAATGCATCGGCTCGGTGGCTGAACTTTCAGAAAAAGCAGGCCGCGATCTCAGCGAACTCGATCTGCATCGACCGCACGTGGACAGCATCCATTGGGCATGCTCGAGATGCGGGAACCAAATGACGCGTGTTAAAGATCTCATTGACGTGTGGTTCGATTCGGGCGCTATGCCTGTCGCGCAATGGCATTATCCGTTCGAGAATAAGGATAAATTCGAATCGCAATTCCCCGCCGATTACATTTGCGAAGCGGTTGACCAAACGCGCGGCTGGTTCTATACACTACATGCCATCAGCACATTGCTTTTCGATGAAATCTCTTTCAAAAACGTTCTTTCGCTTGGACACATCCAGGACGCAGAGGGCAGAAAGATGTCCAAGTCGTTGGGCAATATCGTCCAGCCGTGGGATGTGCTCGCAGTGCATGGCGCAGACGCGCTGCGCTGGTATCTCTACACGGCTACGCCACCTGGAGTCGAACGCCGTTTCTCATCTGACCTGGTGGGTGAGGTGATTCGCAGTTTCACACTTACGTTGTGGAACGTATACTCGTTCTTTGTGACCTATGCCAATCTCGACAAGCCCGCCGTCACCACAATGCCGATCGCGACCAGCGATCTGGATCGCTGGTTGTTGTCCGAACTCAATGCGCTCGTCCGCGATGTGACAGAAGCGTATGATAATTACGATGTCCCGAACGCAACGCGCCCCATCGAAGTCTTCGTGGAGAACCTTTCCACGTGGTATCTACGACGTTCGCGCCGCCGCTTCTGGAAGTCGGAGTCGGATTCCGACAAACAAGCCGCGTATTCGACGCTTTACACGGCTCTTGTCACCGTTTCAAAACTGCTCGCGCCTGCGATGCCTTTCCTTGCGGACGAGTTGTACCAGAACCTCGTCCGTTCGGTGGACGAGACCGCGCCTGAATCTGTGCATCTCGCTAAATGGCCCGAAGTTCTGCCAGAGATGATCGATGAATCTCTGAATCGTGATATGGCATTAGTGATGAAGCTCGTATCGCTTGGACACTCCGCGCGGCAGAAGGCGAATCGCAAGGTTCGTCAGCCGCTGGCGGAAGCTGCCTTTTCGGTGGGAAACACGACTGAGCGTAGAGCGGTCGAAACATACGCCGACCTGTTCATGGACGAGCTGAATGTTAAAAAGGTCCGCCTGCTGGATGCGTCAACAGAAGCCGTGTCACATACGGTAAAGCCGTTGCCCAAACAGTTGGGACAAAAATATGGCAATAAGTTCCCAGCATTGCAAAAAGCGATTCTTGCGATGAACTCGGAAGAAGTCGCAAAGACACTGATGTCTGGTGAAAAACTGAAAGTGTCTGTCGATGGAACCGAATATGATATCGAGTCTGAAGAGGTAGAGGTCAAAGCGCAGGCAAAGGAAGGCTTTGCGGTTGCAGAGGATGGCGCGTACGTCGCCGCGCTGGTCATTGACTTGACCCCTGAACTCGTGCAGGAAGGCTTGGCGCGCGAATTTGTGCGTCGCGTGCAAGACCTCCGCAAGAGCGCGGCCTTGGATGTCGCTGACAGGATTGAGTTGTTCGTCGAAGCCTCAGCAAGCCTACAGTCCGCGATCGAGGCGCACAGGGAGTACATCACAACCGAGACGCTGGCATCCGACCTTCGATTTACGAGTCCTCCAAAAGATGCATCCGTTGTAGACGACTCCTTCGAGGGCGAAACGGTCAAAGTCGGGCTGGTCAAAAAATAACTTTGAAAGGCGCGTCGAAAGATGCGCCTTTTATCTTATAATTGCGGTCAGAATTTCTTCTGAGGTGATGCATGTTCGAGACACTTCCACTCTGGCTTCGTAAAACCCTGGCTTGGAGCGTTCATTTGTTCACTGCGACCGGCGCGGTGTGGGGGTTCTTGACCCTGCTTGCGATCTGGGAAGAGAATTTCAAACTGGCGATCCTCTATATTGTGGTGGCGATGCTTGTGGATGGCTTCGACGGCATGCTGGCTCGCTGGTTCCATGTGAAGGAGTATGCCCAAGGCGTGGATGGCGGCTTGATGGATAACATCATCGATTACTTGAACTATGTTGTGGTGGCGGCGTTGTTACTGGTTCGGGTGCCGGGTTTGCTGCCGGACGGTCTCGTGATGGCATCAGCGATCTCGATCTTGCTGACCTCCGCCTACCAATTCTCTCAAACCGATGCGAAGACCGACAACAATACATACTTTTTCAAAGGGTTCCCGTCGGTGTGGAATTTTCTCGTCGTGTACATGATGTTGCTGGGGTTGAATCCATGGTTCAACTTTGCGTTGATTGTGATTTGCAATGTCCTTATATTTGTTCCCATCAAATACCTGTATCCCACACGAAATACCCGCTTGCGCCGGTTCACACTTGGGTTTACATATCTCTATGCCGGGCTGGGTGTCTGGGCGCTTTTGCAATATCCCGAAGTACCTGAATGGGTTGCACCTGCTTCGTTTGTGTACGTGATGTATTATGCGTTGCTCAGTTTCTTTCCCAAGTTTGGAACGGCTAAACCTGCATAAACAGCATGGTGATCGAAAAGGCTGCCGAGGTCTCCGGTGAACTCCTCCTCGCTATCACAGATTTAATCCCTCAGTTGGGGCTCGAAAAAACTCCACCGACCCGGGCCGAATTGGCTGCCCTGCTCAATTCTCCGGATACATCGTTGCTGGTCGCGCGAATTCCCGACAGAGATGGCGAAATCTCAGGAATTCTAACGCTGGTTATCTACCGCGTCCCCACTGGGGTGCGTTCCGTCATTGAGGATGTTGTTGTGAACGAAAAATATCGACGCCAGGGAATTGCAAAGTCTCTATTGCAGCGAGCGATTGAATTGGCGCGCGAGGCTGGGGCTGGCGGCGTCTCGCTGACGTCCAACCCGAATCGAAAAGAAGCGAATCTCCTGTATCAAAGTGCAGGTTTTCAGTTACGTGAAACGAACATTTATTTTCTCAGTCTAAAATAAAACAAGACGATTGCAATACGGTTTTTACCCTGGACGGGATTCCTGATAATCATCCGGCGTATCCAAATCGGCAAGGATGCTGGCATCATCTGCCTTCACGTAGTGAATGCTTTCCTTATAGCGGGCTAGAAAATCCCGCGGAGTTCGAGGCGGCGCTAAATCCAGAAGTTCACCCCACAACTCCCTCGCCACCAGCCATGGATGTCCCCTCCGCATTTGGAAACTTGGCACGACCAGCGGACTCCCGGTTTTACGGAACGCGTCGCAGACCATTCGCACGCTTCTCTCGCGGACTTGCGGCTGGTCGCCCAGCGCGATCAACGCCGCCTGCGCGGTCCCATTAGAAAGTTCACGCAATCCACATTGAATGGAGGAGAGCATTTCGCCCATCGAGTAATTTTCATTGTAGACGCATCGTAATGGATGATCCTTTTTCAATTGTACGATGGTCGATTCGACCTCGTTTCGGTGCGAGCCGGTGACCACGAGGATCTCGTCCAAGCCCGCCTCCGCGAAGACAGAAATTACATGTTGTATGACAGTCTTTTCTCCCCATCGCATTAATAATTTTTGTTCTCCCATGCGGCGGGATTCGCCCGCGGCAAGGATTATCGCGGAGATCATAATGATTCGTCTGCCAAAAGGCGTTGATAGTGTTCAGGTGTGTCCACATCGAGGAGCAGGCGGTCATCATGCCAGGGCAGATACTCCACCTGATATTTATGAAAGATTGCCCGCCCGCCAACATCCCCTTCGATAGTTCGTAGATCAGGAAATGTCCTGCGATCGAACAATATGGGGTTTGCGCGGCGGTCTATCACCATTGGCGCGACAATGGGATAACGTCCCTCGGCGTGTTTTTCGATCAACCCCTGCAAAATCGATGTAGTGATTTGCGGTTGGTCGACGAGCAGGAAGACCGCCGCCCCCACATTGGGTTTTTCGGAATGAATTGCTTTGATGCCTGCCTTGATGGATGTGCTTTGTCCCTCTTTCCAGTTTGGGTTTTCGACCATCCTGATATCCAGATCGTTCATCACAGTGACCACATCATCTTTGTGTGCTCCGACGATAAGCAGGACTGGAGATAAACCAGCCTCCAATGCTTTTTTCGCAACGGCTCGTACGAAGGGTTCACCGTGCCAATCCAGCAATTGTTTTGGCTCCCCATAGCGGGATGATTCACCCGCCGCAAGGATGACTCCAGCGACATGTTCGTGTACAGCGTAAATCCTTTCCTTCTCAAGCTCGGAGATTATCACAGAATCAAAACCTTCCAGCAGCGACTGCGCCATTCCACGCGCGCTGGCTTGAAGCTCAGGCGTGCCGGCTTGGTTAAGCATGACCGTGTGTCTCGCTCCATGTGGGAAGTTTTTCCGAGCGCTGTCGGGATGAAGAAGAGCCTTGACAATTCCTTCTGCTTCGATTGGGTCATTTAATTGTATTTCACTTAGTTTTGAAAAAATCTCCGGGCGATGGACGAATTCGTCTGTCAATGGCTTTCTCAGTCCGCTCAACCCGGTCACTTGCACAACCTGATCCGCAAAATCGGGGATGGCAGGTTCGTGATCTGCCCAGCCCTTCAATGGCTTTTGCCGAGAGCCGTCGGCTTCGATCAGCATGGGGATGGCGAGATCCAGGCAAAATCTGTGGATTGAATCGAGCACGCTATCGCCTACAGGCTTCATCCGGTTATCATCCGCTTCACCAGTTATGAGGACGATTCCACTCAAGCTTTCATCAAGGTGCGCCAGGGCTTTTGGCGAATTTGCGATAATGTGCGTGTCTGCCAATGAAGTTTGCCATGTTCCCAAATGCGAAGTCGCAGTGATGATGATTGGTGGCGTTATCTGTCTCGCCAGTTGAAACATCGCAGTCGTTTTTCCACCCGACCCGACGAATGCGATGCGGTTCGACTCGTCCACACGAAGGGCTTGTGCGAGTGTAAGACTCATGTTTGGATTATACATCTTCCGTTAAGGTACGGTATAATACTGCTGGCGCGTGAGGCTTGCGCCGAAAAAATCTCTCAAGGCATGGTATGGTAGGCAATTTACTCGAATCTCTCGATACATGGGCTGATATTCAAATAACCCGGCAAGACATCGAATTCCTGCACAACTATCTATTTGAACACGAGACTCCCCTCACACCGCGTGAACTCGCTCTCGTCCTGATCCACGAGCGCAACCGCGCAGAGCGTGCCGCAGCTCAAAAACAACAGGAAGGGAGCGGAAGAGTCTATTTTCCGAAGGATTCTCATCAGGTGGGTGAGCAACTCGTATTCCCTGCGTTGGCCTGGAAGCATGGAAAGGTCGCCGAGATGCGTCCCGGTGTGAACCCGGAAGTGGGCGAGTTCAGCGTATTGACCGTTGACCTCGATGACGGTTCCCGGCGGATGTTTGCATCCATGTTGCCGAAACATGCATTGAACGATACACCGGTCACGGTTGAAAACGAAGGGTTTGAACCCGACGCGATCATGCGGGAGTATGGCCGTGAGATCGAGCAGAAACTTGAATCTGTTTTAAAAGTGGATTCCCAATTGATACGGATTGCAGGCAGGTGGTTTCCGCGGGCGTTGCTTGTAGATGTGAACGAGGGAAATTTGAATCTTGCTGAGGCAGTTTTGGATATGTCCGGCGGTGAGCCGCTTCCTACCTCCGCGCTTCTAAAGGATGTCGCTTTGCCGGAGGGGATTAACCCCAAATTGGCGGAGTTTTCGCTTAACCTTGCCTTGCAGGAAGACGGTCGTTTCGATGAAGTCGGTCCCGCTGGTGAGGTTTTGTGGTGTCTCAAGCGACTTGAACCTGAGGAAGTACGCAATGTTCCCAGATTCTTGCAATACGTCCCGGTCGAACATGATCATTCGTTGTTGGATAAACAAATGCTCGATTTGGAATCCCAACTGGATGATGAACTTAGCGAATTGGATCCAAAACCCGATTCCCAACCAAAGGAAGTTTCGATCTCGCTGATTTACCCGCATCTCCGGGCTGGGACGTTGCCTATATCGGCGCGTGTTCGTTCTTTCTTCCCGACTGCGTACGAATCGCCGCGTGTCCGATTTACGCTTGTGGACGGTAAAACGAGACAGAGGATTCCCGCCTGGGTGGTGCGTGAGCATCGATACGTTTATGGATTACGCGATTGGTATAAAGCGAACGGACTGATACCGGGTAGTCTGGTGCGCATTCGCCGCGGTGATACTCCAGGCGAAGTTGTCATTGAAGCGCGGACGTATCGTGCGACAAAAGATTGGATGCGTACAGCCATCGTCGGTGCGGATGGAGGAGTGGTATTCGCGATGTTGAAGCAGTCAGTCTCTGCCGAGTTCAATGATCGCATGGCGTTTGCCATCCCCTCCTTTGATACGGTTGACCAATTGTGGACCCTCGATCAAAAGCGGCCTTTCGAAAAACTTGTCGCAGACTTGATTCGCGAATTATCCAAACTTACCCCGCAGGGGCATGTCCATGCGCAGGAATTGTATGCCGCGGTGAACATTGTTCGGCGCATTCCGCCCGCGCCGCTGTTTGCGCTGCTAGCCGGCAGACCTGATTTTGTGCATGTGGGCGACTTGCATTATCGTTTGGGAGAGGCGGAATAAATGACGGAAGGGAAACGATCCAGTCTCGTCAAGCCGACATCGAGCACGCCGTTCCATATTGATTTTGACTGGTGGAAAAAGAACGAGCGTGATTGGCATGTTTATTTGCGATCCCTGCTGTGTGCCGAGCACCGCGAAATATATGCAGAGGTCGAAGAAGGTGAAACCGTGGATTGGGTGGACCCGGTCACAGCCGAAGTAAAACAGGTGGAGGGCGTGCAGAACACGCTCATGACCCATTGTGTACGCCAACCTGATTTTCTAACAGAGCAAACTGCACTGGTCGAAGCGGTGTTTCGGCTGTTTCTCACCAATGGGAACATACCCATGTCTTCACAAGACCTTGGTGCGCGTCTCAACCGACCACCGGAAACCATCCTTCGCACGTTGGCAGGTGCACGCGTTTACAAAGGGATACGTCCGTACAGCGCGTCGTGAGCTTATTTGTGGGGGGCACGTGGCGCGACCGACCGATTTGCCTACTTTTTGATGCCGTAATACAATAGCCATGCACTGCCCCCGTAGCTCAATGGACAGAGCAACAGCCTTCTAAGCTGCAGGTTGTGGGTTCGAGTCCCGCCGGGGGCGCTAGTTTCCACAAACGCTCGCCACATTCCGCACAGGCAAGGAGAAAGACTATGCCAGCGATCATCCGCAAAAATTTACCTACTGTGATCGAATCGCGCAGGGAAATCCTGCATGCCATTCGTTGGCAGGTCCGTTCCAATATTTGGAGTCCGCCGACGGACGTGTACGAGACCGAGGAGAATTTTGTCGTACGGGTGGAAATTGCAGGAATGCGCGATGAAGATTTCGAAGTGACCATCGAAAATCATACACTCTTCATTGGGGGGAGTCGTCCGGATCCCGGCGGACGCCGTGCCTATCATCAAATGGAAATTTTCTCCGGCCGATTCGAGATCGGAGTGCAGATCACCGTTCCTGTGGATGTTGATGCCTCCACAGCTGAATACAAGGATGGATTTTTAACCATCAACCTGCCAAAAACGCAATCGACGCAGATCGGGGAAAAAGAATAATGCCTGCCTCCCGCTGGCACTCCAGTTTCAATGAACTTTTCCAATGGATCGGAGAGACGGACGATGGTCTCCTTTCGATGATGATGCCATCGTTGTTTTCGCGTCCGCAGACCAAGGATACTGGAAGCACAGAGTCCAACCCATCACAGACATCTGCGGAAAATAAATATCCACAGGTGCTGCCGATCCTTCCGCTTCGCGGTGTTGTGGTCTATCCACATACTGCTGTCCCGTTGACGGTCGGTCAACCGCGCTCGATCAAACTGGTGGACGATGTAGTCGCAGGAGATAAACTCGTGGGACTCGTCGCCGCGATGAACCCCGAACTGGAAACGCCGGGTCCGGCCGACCTTTATACGATTGGCACCATAGCGACCGTTCACCGCCTCCTCCGCGCGCCGGATGGGACGATTCGCCTGCTCGTACAGGGGATGGATCGGTTCCGCGTGGGCGAATTCATCGAGCAGGAGCCTTATCTCAAAGCGCGCATCGAGCTCGCACCCGAATCGATCGAAGAGGGATTGGAGATCGATGCGCTTGCCCGCAACGCGCGCGACCAGTTCCAACAGATTACGCAGATGATTCCCTCCTTCCCGGAGGAATTGGCAGGTTCCATCACTTCCGTCGCAGACCCGCTGCAGACCGCGTATACGATTGCAAACTTCCAACGCATGGATTTAAAGGATTCGCAGGAAATCCTCGCGCTTGATTCGGTTGCCGAAAAACTCAAGAAGTTGATCGGCTTGCTCGTTCGCGAGGCGGAAGTGCTTTCGCTGGGGCAGAAGATTCAGAACGAAGCACGCGGAGAGATCGAGAAAGTCCAGCGCGAGTATTTTCTACGCGAGCAGATGAAAGCCATCCAGAAGGAACTGGGTGAGAATGATGAACAAGCCGCCGAGGTGGAGGAATTTCGCAAAAAGATCGATGAGGCGAAGATGCCCGAAGAGGCGGCGAAGCAGGCAAACCGTGAGTTGGAACGTTTGTCGCGCCTGCCCACTGCCGCCGCGGAGTATGGGGTCATCCGTACGTATCTTGATTGGCTGGTCACCATCCCGTGGTCAAAATCCACAGACGATAATCTTGAGATCGCGCATGCTCGCGAGATTTTGGACAAGGATCACTATGGACTGGAAGACGTCAAGGAGCGGATCCTTGAATTTCTTGCGATTCGAAAATTGCGTATCGACCGTAAAGATGAAGCGAAAGCTCCGTCGGAGGACAAGATTCGACGCGAGCGCGAAGGCGTGATTTTATGCTTCGTCGGACCGCCGGGTGTCGGCAAAACATCGTTGGGTCAATCCATCGCGCGCGCGATGGGGAGGAAGTTCGTGCGCGCATCGCTGGGCGGAGTGCGCGATGAAGCTGAGATACGTGGTCATCGCCGAACATACATCGGCGCGATGCCGGGGCGCATCTTGCAATCCCTACGGCGGATCGAATCACGGAACCCGGTGTTCATGCTCGATGAAATCGACAAACTGACCTTTGATTTTCACGGCGACCCTGCTTCGGCGTTGCTCGAAGTACTCGACCCCGAACAGAACAGCGAATTTCGCGATAATTACCTCGAAGTTGCATACGATCTTTCGCAGGTTTTCTTCATCACCACTGCCAACACACTCGAAACGATTCCCGGTCCGTTGCTCGATCGCATGGAGATCATCTCGCTTTCAGGCTACACCGAAAAAGAAAAGATCGCCATCGCCAAGGGATATTTGATTCCGAGACAGATTCGCGAGAACAGCTTGCGCGAAGCCGAAGTGGCATTCACGGAAGATGCCCTGCAGAAGATCATCCGCGAATACACGCGTGAGGCGGGGGTTCGCAATCTCGAACGGAAGATCGGCGCAGTGTGCCGCAAAGTGGGCACGCGCATTGCTGAAGGCAAGTTGACCGAAGTGAAGATCGTACC
>DAOTZF010000190.1:0-1811 GCA_034434415.1 Anaerolineales bacterium
TTCGCAATGGTGGATAATTCCTCGGGAGCCGAATCAGCCGCCCTTAAGAATGAAGCGATGCTATCCGCTGTGGCAGGCAGGAATAGCATCCCGCCATAGGCTTGGGGTAAATCATGTAATTGATATTTGAATTTCGTCACAACACCAAAGTTTCCGCCGCCACCGCGGATCGCCCAAAATAGATCGGCGTGATTCGTTCCATCCACTTGCAAAACGTTTCCATCAGCCGTGACGATTTCGGCGGCAAGCAAATTATCGATGGTGAGTCCATGCTTGCGCACGAGAAAACCAACTCCACCGCCGAGCGTGATGCCACCCAAACCAACCGAACCCGTATCTCCAAAGCCGGTGGCGAAACCATGTTCAGCGACTGCGTTTGTATATTCCGCGGCGGTCAGACCCGCTTCTGCCCACACCGTTTTTGCCTTCACGTCAATTTGTAAAGCTTTCATCGTCGAAAGATCCAAAACAATCCCACCATCCACAACGGCATGTACACTATGCCCGCCACTGCGAACAGCAAGTTCAAGACCAGTTTCTTTGGCAAGCGAGATCACGCCTGCCACTTCATTTGCATTTTTCACTTTGATGATCACAGCAGGGCGGCGGTCAATATCGCCAGCCACAACCGTACGCGCTTTGTCATACTCGGCATCGTCGGGCGCGATCACGTGCTGGAACGTTTTGCGAAGTTGGGAAATCGAAAGTCCGTTTTTCTTTGCCATGCCGACTCCATTTGGTGGTGAATGGGAAAATTATCTAATGGTATTTACCCGATTAGGGACAATATTTTAGAATATCCGTTCTATATTGTCAAGGCGGAAATTGACGGGCGCTTCATTTCGACTTCAACCTGCCACTCCCCCTTCAGCCGCTCCCACGGGGACGATTCCTATTTAGGTTTTACCTTGCCCAGATTCATGTAATGCTCTTTGGTTTTCTTATTCATCTTCTCAACCGCATACCGCAAGGTGACACGCGGCATGGTGGCGGCGTGTTGATCTAATAATTTGAGCAACCGCTTTTTGTCTTTATCGCCAGCAAATCGCAATGCCCAGCCGTTCGCTTTGTGGATTAGATCCTCTTTATCATACAGCATCATTTCGGCGAGTTTGAAGGCATCTTCCAGGTCATTTTTACCGATGAAATATAGGGTCGTCACAATGGCTGTCCGTCGTTCCGCCATCATTTTCGACTTTGCCAGCTTATACAAAACTTTTCGCGACTTATCGAACAGGTAACTGCCGACGACCCAGATCGCACTGCGATCCACCAGATCCCAGGTGTTGATACGTTCATGCCGCCGGATATAGAGATCGAACAACTCTTTTCTTCGCTCACCCGAGGTTTTCTTGTTTCGCGCCTGATAATCCATGATGCTGACCGCGCCCACCCGCGCTTCGTGGATGTCACTTTCGAGCAGTTTCTCTACTTCATCGAGTTCCATGCCCATGAATTCCTTCGCCAGCGCGAAGACCTGTCCCATACGCACGCCGAGGATGGCATCCGTCTTATCCGCCGCGAGATGACCATGAGCCTTTGCCGCTTGTTTGGAACTGAGGGCTTTCAGCCGTTCGATAAATTGCCTGGCAGTCATCGGTTTACTCTTTTTCCATCAATGCCAGCAGTTTCGTGGTCGTATTCCAATTGCGGATGGTCATACTTTGATAAACAGGAAGACCAATGATGCGCGTCAAGTGACTTTGCGTAGCTTTGCTGATGAGACGGGAAAAGTAAAGTACATCTTTTCCCGCGTACGCGTTGTCAACCCCTTCTTTTGTGCTCACACTTTTCATCGCTTCTTTGGGAGT
>DAOTZF010000191.1:0-14828 GCA_034434415.1 Anaerolineales bacterium
CTTGACATGGCTTTGACCGCGGCTTCGTCCTTGAGGATGCCCAAGCCGACCAACGCGAATTGAAGCGTGATCACGAGCGGTACCAGCGCGGCAAGCCAGCGGGAATAATAAATGTCGATGAACATGAGCCAGCACAGCACGAAAATAGGACCCGTGCCAATATGGATGATCTTGCGACTCAACCTGCTTTCGATGTATCCTCGATTGGCGAGAAAATCCATGAGTCGAAGGAAGGCAATCGCAATCAAGAATGTAACAAGAGTGGCAAGATAGGGTGACATGGTTTTTAACTAGCCTCTGCGACATGATAACATACCGGCTATGGTTTTCGGCAAAGTACAGGTAGAATTCCCGTCGCACATGAAAAAGTCAGATTTTTATTTCCCGGAACTAGACACACTGCGATTCCTCGCGTTCCTCATGGTGTTGGTACATCATTCGCCATTTTGGAAATCAATAGAGATCTGGCGGACCTTTTCAAAATACGGCTGGATGGGAGTGGATCTATTCCTGTGCCTTTCCGCCTTCCTGTTCACCCGCCTGTTATTTGTCGAATTCAAGGAAACCGGAAGCGTCCACATCAAGAATTTCTACATCCGCAGGGCATTCCGAATCTGGCCCCTGTACTTTTTCTTTGTAATTCTCATGGCTTCCCTTACAATTTATCAGTACGGAATCAACCAGCAGGTCGTTTTACGCACCCTGGGCTTGGCGACATTCACGGATGATTTTCTGTCAGCTTCCGACGGATATAACACCGTAATCCTGTTCAGCAGTCACTTGTGGACGATTTCGTACGAGGAGCAGGTCTATCTGGTCATTCCGTGGCTGCTTCGCAAGTTATACCAGATGAAAAAAATGATGGTTGCGCTTTTGCTCACAGGGATGGCTTTGACAGGCACGATCACGAGGGCGGTGATGATCTATAACAATATTGACCACCCTGATATTTGGGTCCTGCCGTTCACTCATTTCGAATCGGTCATCGGAGGGATCCTTATCGGTTTAGGAGTCTTCGATGATTTTTTGAAAAGGATTCCGAGCATCCTCTGGTTAATTGTGGGAATCATTGCTTTATGGCAGGTTACTGAACTACCGAATGTGAACGAAGTCCAATGGAAGCTGATGCTCACGTATCCCCTGGTCGGTATCGGCATGTCCCTCATCATTTATTCCGTGATGCAAAATGGATTTTGGATGTTATCCAATTTGATGAGAAACCCAATCACCGGTTATTTGGGAAAGATCTCCTACGGCTTGTATGTTTATCATCTTTTGGGAGTGAATATCGCATATAGCATCGCCAATCGATTTGTTGACCCACAACGTCTACTATTTCACCCGGCTTCAGTACTGTTTCTCGCCTTTCTCATCACCACATTGCTATCTGCTGTTTCGTATCAAATACTGGAAAGACCATTTCTGCGGATGAAAGACCGCTTCACGATCATTAAGTCCCGTCCTGTGTAACGGCAACTACACTGAATAAAACTTCCTGATACATTCTACAACGTAACCCGCCTCGTCGAGCCCCAGATGCGGACCCATCGGCAGGCTTAAAACTGAAAGCGCAAGTCTTTCAGTAATCGGAAATTCACCGGCAGAGTATTTCAGATCAGCATACGCTTCGGAAAGATGAGGTGGAATCGGGTAATGGACCAGCGTCCCGACCCCGTTTTGTTCGAGATGATCCTGCAACTGGTCTCTGCTTGTGGCGGAGATTACGAATAAATGCCAGACGTGGGTCGAATCCATGGCGATTTTTGGCAGGACGAGGCCGGGGATATCCGATAACTGCTCAAGATAAAAATCCGCGATTCGTTTCCGCCGTAGATTCCATTCATCAAGGTGCTTGAGCTTCACCTGTAGGAAGGCGGCTTGCAACGGGTCGAGCCGGGAATTATGTCCCTTCACCTCATTGAAATACTTTTTCCGCGAGCCGTAATTTCTCAACACGCGTATCTTGTCTGCAAGGTTTGTGTCATTCGTTGTCACTGCGCCGGCATCACCAAATGCTCCGAGGTTTTTTGTCGGATAGAAACTAAAACCAGCGGCGGAACCGAGCGCCCCCGCGACTCTTTCCTTATAACGCGCCCCATGAGTTTGGGCAGAATCCTCGACAACATGCAGTCCATGTCTCTCCGCCAGTTGGCAGATCATATCCATTTCAGATGGCTGACCATACAGGTGCACAGGCATGATCGCTTTGGTTCGTTTTGTGATCGCTCGCTCGATGCGGGCAGGGTCAATATTATACGTTTCGGGGTTTGGCTCCACAGGGACAGGCGTTGCACCCACGTAGGAGACAGCCAGCCAGGAGGCGATATACGTGTTGGCAGGGACGATGACCTCATCCCCTTCCCCAATGCCATACGCCATGAGAATCATTTGGAGCGCTTCAAGACCATTTCCCACACCAACGCAATGACTCACGCCAGCATATTGGGCAAACTCCCTCTCGAAATTTTCCACCTCATCGCTCAATATGTACCACCCCGAATTCATCACGCGGTGATACGCAGAATCCATTTCTGCTCTTAACTCTTCGTATTGGGGCTTCATATCGAGGAAAGGAACCATCCGCTTCATATGCCAGAAACGAACCTCAAATATTCCCCGTAATCCCGAATGTAATCCTCCGCCTTATAGATATCCGATGCTAAAACAAGCAGGGCGGCATCACTGGAAAACTTATACTCAGTAGCCCAGATCATCGGGGGGATGTGCAATCCCAGCGTCGGATCGTCCAATAAGACCTCATATCGCTCTTTGCCATTATCCAACACAACGGAACAATTTCCTTTGATACAGAGCAGAAATTGATGAAGTTCCTTATGGGCATGTTCACCGCGCACATCCTTGCCCGGTACTTCATAGATCAGGAAGAAGCGGCGAGGCTGAAAAGGAAGCAACCCCGGAGACTCGGCAAAGGTGAGATTACCGCGTAAATCCGAGATTTGCGGGAGACGTATCAAATGCGCTCCGGCGATGGGTAGTTCTTGTGTGCCTGCATCGAGGCGAGAAGCCCGACTCGTTGCCGGAAAATCACCGGTCACATAGTTCACGATCCGGGCGGGGTTTCCTACCACTATGGAATTAGGAGGCACGTCTTTTGTGACAACCGCTCCCGCTCCAATCATTGCGTTTTGACCGATGGTCAAACCGGGTAATATGGTCGCATTCGCTCCAATCGAAGCGCCTTGTTTAACGACCGTCAGGGAATATTTCTCTGGATATTGCTTGCTTCGCGGGAATGGGTCATTTGTAAACGCCACATTGGGACCGACGAAAACATCGTCTTCGATTCGAATCCCATCCCATAGCTGAACACCAGACTTGATCGTGACCCGGTTCCCAAGTTGAACATCGTTTTCGATGAACACATGATCACAAATATTGCAATCATCTCCAATGACGGCACCAGGCAGAATATGCGCAAAAGCCCAAATCCGGGTATCCCTCCCAATGGCGCCCGACTCGACAATCGAATTCTGATGTGCAAAAAACCCGGTCATTGAGCCTCTTCGGTCTTTTTAGATCCAATCGAATCTTTTTCTGGTGAAGTTGTATACACCTCATCCACCACGTACGGCGGTCGGCGGCGAACTTCATCTAAAGTCCGCCAAAGGTATTCGCCTAACACACCCAGCATTGCCATCTGGATACCGGACGTGAAAGAAAGGACGACTATCGTTGGGACCCAACCACGGACTTCGACGCCAAAGAAATACCAGTAAAAAAGAACGAATGCGCCATACAGGAACGAACCTATGGCGACTAGAAACCCAATGAGGGAAAGAATCCGTATCGGAAAAAAAGAAAACGCCACAAACGTATCGATGAATAATTTGATTTTTTTGGCAAGCGTCCAACGCGACACACCTTTCGTTCTCTGCCTGCGGATATAGGGAATCATCACCGGATGATACCCCAGCCAGTAGATCAGGGACATCAGGTTGGTATTCTTCTCCTGGATTCGGTTTAGGTCGTCCACCACCTGTCGATCAATAAGGAAAAAATCAAATCCCCCGGTGGGATAGTCTGGAATGGCAAACCTACGGATTAATGCATAGTAGGCGTTTGACAAGAACTTTTGAAGAAATGACTCCTCCCGATCCTGGCGAATCGCAAAGACAGCCTTACTGCCTTTCTCCCAATAGCCAAGCATTTCCATAAACAACTCAGGGGGGTCCTGCAGGTCTGCAGAGATCATTCCCACGCAGTCGCCGGTTGCCACAGCAAATCCAGCCTGAATGGCGGACATCGAACCGAAGTTTCGGGTCAGTTTGACAACCTTGATCTCATCTGGAAAACGAGCCTGAAAATCAAGCAGTGTTGGCAATGACTGATCCAGAGAACCGTCATCCACAAAAATAAGCTCCAGATCAACACCATCCAATCCGTCCTTCAATGCCAGCAGGCTTGGCACTGTCGTCGGAAGGTTTGGCTCGTTGTAATAAACGGGGATGACGATTGAAAACACTCGTCGGGCTTCATGTTCAATCAAAGGCATGATTTTTGGGAATTATAATCGTTTCGTATCGATCCATGGCCTCGTTTTAGCACATTAACTGACCAGTTGCTCGATTGTAGCTGCAGATAGAGTGAAACATAGAAGAAGCCAGACGAAACAAAAAACAACGAACTGCACCAAACGCCACCGATGAGAGCGAGCCAGGGAGAAATATTCCTGATATGGAAATCTATAAGACACAACTGCATACGCCAAAATGTAGATCGGCAGGAAAAACCTTACCTCGATGACAGTGGGGATTGCCAGCAATACGGGCAACATCAATCCCATAATACCCGACACGCGAAGTGTATCCAGGCCTGCCCAATTTGATGCGACCAGATAATAGAATAACACGAACCAGATCAAGTAATTGAATGAACTAAAAATTGTATGGGGGGCAAATATGTTTTTCACGTATGGTGTCGGAAAAAAAGGATCAATGCCATTAAAGGCGTGTCGAAAATAACTGACAGCCACATCAGCGGGAATTCTTTTAATAATATCAAAATAATTTTGGAGGTTTTTTTCCAGTCTACCTGTTCTGGGTATCTTCCCGCTCAAGGGATCGTTATATGCCACGAGTGCATACGGATAATTGTCTCCGATATTGGTCAAGACCTTCTGTGTCTTCAAGCCCCAAAATAGTTGAACTGCATAGATATCCGTTTCATCCACGTACGTCGCCAATACCAGGGGTGAATTTGAACCAAAGTATCTTTGGTTGATCAAAACCTGAGGCCACAATATGAATCCACAACCGACCAAGAACAGAGTAAACCGGGTAATTAATTGTTTGATGCCATCCTTCCTAAAGCCAATGAACATCATCAACATGATGACCAGAAATGACAATTGATACGCAGGCCGGATATTCATTGCTGCGCTGGCAAAAACTCCAACAAGAACTATCGCGCCCAAGCCTATCTGCTTCTTAAGCGTTGCGGCGAGGATTCCCAGAGCCATCAGCAATGCAAACAAAGCTGGAAAATCGCTCAGTGGATACAAAAAGTACCCGCGCCAGAAATAGAAGAGCAAGGCTGAAAAAGCGTAGATTCCCCACACACGAATCTTCCACTCAAAAACGGACTGAAAAAACAGCGGCACAGCATAAACCGAGAAGGTCGTAAATTAGAGCGAGGCGTAAATTGAAAACAAGATACGGGGATCAAGGTTTATCAGGTCCGCCTGGCGCTGAACAAGATACAACAGGAAGGGAAAAAGATAACCGCGCAGGGGGCTGTTATAGTTAAAAAAAGAGAAATGCCCGTTTGCATCAAAGCTGCCACCCAACTCCCAATAATGAAGCGAATCGTGCCACAAGGGTTGATCTGCCCGTTGCAAAAGGTAGATGGACATTAAAACAAAAATGAATCCTGAAGCAAATATTCTGCTTGCAGTACTGGCTTCGAGGGAATAAGACTCCTGCAAAGTCCGTAAGACCTTATTACGCGTGGAAGAAAAGGGTGGATTCATTTAAAATCTCTAAGAGAACCCCAGGCTCACTTCAGGGCTAGGATTCGGATACATTCTGCCTCAACCGAAAGATATAGAGCAAGGTGCCTGCCAAAAGCAGGATGAACAACGCCAGGAAGCTTCGGGTTAAGATTTCAGGTTTGAATTTGAAAGGATACTGAAGGATCCAATAAGCACCGGAGAAAAGGATCAATACAATGCCATTCAGCGTTTTGCTGAGAACCCGACCCTGACTCGACACAATCAGCATACCGGCTAGTATCGCCATTGGAGCAGCAAGTATTGAAAGTTTGTAATCATTGCTGATAGATGGAAGAATTAAAGCTCCTACAGTGCAGACGAGCAACAAATAGGGATTCAATCCACCCTCATTTCTGTGGTAGGATTTTATGACAATGACAAGAAGGCACAAAAGGAATATCATCATCACCGCTAATTGTATAGATCCCGAGTAACCTCTCAATGCCACTAGTGTCGACTCCGGAAACAGGCCGAACCCGTCCAAAATCAACTGATTGACAAATCCCTGTATGGAATGATTGCCGTTCCATGAAGGACCGTAAGATTGCTGACTTCGAACTGCGGCACTAAACTCCGCGAATGTTTTTGCTCCCAGCAGGAACAATGCGGCGATATTGACAAACCCCAAAGAGGCAAATCGAATGAGATTCCCTCTCCAATCCTTCCAATTTTCAATCAAAAGGAGGAGGAATATAGCGGGGTAGATCTTCAACTGGATGGATATCGAAATGAAGAAATACGCAATCACTCGATATCGGGGGTGATAATGAAAAATGTAAATGGCTAGCAACGCAAAGGTAAAAGCAATGATATTGAACTGGGCTCTTTCCAGTTCGAATTGGAATCCATAAGAAAACAGGCTGGTAGCAAAAATAAGTATCGTCAACGATACATTTCTTCGGTTTGTGATCAATAAAGGAATGATCAACGCAGATATAAGGTGACATAACAAAGTGAGAAACGTCATTACATAAAAATAGGCAGGATATCCGATCAGCAGAAATGGAGAAAAAAGGATAAGGGCAAATGGCGGATAAGCGATAAAACCGCTTGCGTACGGAGACTGATCCAAAACCAGCCAGTTATAAATGTACTCCACGATCGCTCTCATATCCATTCCAATACGCCCGCCATGAGGAATAAACCGATTGAAATACTGCATCTGAAGATCTGTATTTAGAAATATTGGCGAGACAAACATCCAGAGATAAACCCCAAAAAATGTAACAAAGAACCACACGTACGGCTGAGTGTTCAGTATCCGATTTGCAACCATGGATGAGATCGAACGTAGAGATGGAATTTTCAATCCATCCTCGAGCCGGGTTATAGCATAACCGATGAGAACGACTACAATTCCAAACTGGGTACCCAACAACTGAGCCGCTTGGATGCCCCCTGAACCAATACCAAAATAATCCGCAAGTAAAGATACAATCCCAACGACAACTCCCGCCAGCATTATGATATATCCGTATCGTTGCATTGACATTTTTGGGATTCAAACTTCTTGTGAGTAGAAATGGGCCCAGCAGGATTCGAACCTGCGACCAAGCGATTATGAGTCGCCTGCGCTAACCGCTGCGCCATGGGCCCCCGTTTAAGTACCAAGTGTCAGGTGCTCCAGTGTCACGTGACACCCGAAAACTTGACACCTGACACTCTTACTTCAGAGCGGGAGATGGGATTCGAACCCACGAATATCAGCTTGGAAGGCTGATGCCTTACCACTTGGCGACTCCCGCAAGCGACGGGATTTTACCACAACAGAATTACCTCCCATACGGATACCAATACGACTTATCTTCGAAGTTGAAATCCCAATGCACGTGCTTCGTCTCGCGGAACTGGTCGAGTCCCTCGATGCCGAGTTCGCGCGCGCCGCCGGAGTATTTCATCCCGCCGAACGGACCGGCGTAATTATCGGTCAGCGGGTCGTTGATCCAGATTGTCCCTGCTTTTACATCTTCAAAGAACATCTTGATCTTCTTCGGGTCTTCCGAGAGCAAGACCGCGCCTAAGCCATATGGACTGTCGTTCACCAAGTCAATCGCCTGCTCAAATGATGTGTATTCCATCAACGGCACGGCAGGACCGAACGTCTCTTCGCGCATGATGAGCATGGTATGGTCGACGTCAGATAAAACCGTCGGCTCATAGAACCAGCCTTTGGAAATATGTTGAGGCCGTTGACCGCCCGTGAGGACTTTCGCTCCACGGGCACGCGCCTCCTCCACGTGCGATTCAATTTTCGCGCGGTATGAATCGCCGATCATGGGTCCGACATCTGTCGTCGGTTCAAGCCCGGACCCAAGTCGCAAAGTTTTCACATGTTCAACTATCGCTTCGGTGAATTGTTTTGCTTTTGGCTTTGGGATATAGACTCTTTCTGTGCTCGTGCAAACCTGACCCGCATTGATCAATGCCGCGTACGCCACAGCCTTCGCCGCGAGTTCAGGATCCGCATCTTCGGCAATGACAGTTGCATCCTTGCCGCCCAATTCAAGATGCAACTTCTTCATCATCGGCGCGGCGTGCGATGCGATTCGCTGACCCGTCGCCAAACTTCCTGTGAACGCGATCACTGGCACATCGGCGTGTCTCACTAGTGGTTCGCCCGCTTCCGCGCCGAACCCAGTGACGACATTCACGACGCCCGCAGGCAAATGATCGAAACAATGTTCCGCCATGAACAACGCGGTGAGCGGAGTCATCTCTGAAGGTTTGATAATAACGGTGTTCCCCGCCGCGAGCGCGGGCGCGACTTTCCACGCCATCAACAACAACGGGAAATTCCACGGCACGATACACGCCACCACGCCATACGGTTCCTTCAAAATAAAATTGAATTGCGAATGTTCGCCCGGCGGAATCACCCGCCCGCGGTCATGACGTCCCAACTCGGCATAATAATCGAATGTGTTCGCCACCCATTCCAACTCTTCTTCATTTTCGGAAATCGGCTTGCCTTGTTCAAGTGTAAGCAAATGCACTAATTCTTCTTTATGACTCTTCACCTTAGCCGCGACTTCGTGCAAGAGATTCGTCCTCTCATTAGCCCCCATCTTACTCCACGACTTGAACGCTTCCTTGCCGGACTGGACGGCTGATTCCACATCGTCAGCATTTCCGCGCGGGACGGTGTCCAACACTTCTTCCGTCGCGGGATTTGTCACCTCGATCTCGCCATGCGCTTTGCCCTTAGTGAACTCACCGTTGATGTACATTAATTTCATGAGCCAGTCTCCAGTCTCGAATTCTCCAATTCTCACACCTCACGAAATACTACTTACCAATTACTCTTTAGTCCTCGGCTTCTCTGACTCCTCGATCAACTCCTGGGGCGTAGGTGCGCCGCAACTCGGACAAATATATTTTTCATCCGCAGGGACGTACGCCCGGTTACAGTTCGGGCAATTCACTGACCTCGGCGCAACGGGCACTTCTACTTCCTTCACGACTTCTTTGGTCACCTCGCGTGTGTGAGTCCGCCCACCGCCAAGCACAACGACATTTCCAACATCAAGTCCGCGCGAAGTGTTTATGGAGGGAGTTGACGACACACTTTTCGCCGACACTTTCGGTGCAACGGAAGACGAGCTCGATTTCCATGATCCGCCGGAACCGCCTTTCGAAGACCCCCGCTTCGACGATCCACTAGGCAATTTTCCTCCGCCGAACAGCACCAGCGCCAGCACCGCGACGATGACGACCGCCGCGAAGGTCAGGAAAACGATGATTGCCGTCAGGCGCAGGGCGCGAGGGAGGTTATACAACTCATAGCCGTAACTGAAGAGGAACACGCCACCCACGTAAAACGGGAATAGTAAAGCGATCAAGACCAGCCCCGTACTTTGATCGAGTTGGGGTTCAAACCACGTCAGATAGGCAATGAGTATGATCGTACCCAATGCTCCCAGCGCGACCAACCCACCGGGCACCATGATGTGCAACGGCTTGCCGGGTTTTGAGTCGTCGTGGTCGTACTCGACAACTTCATGAGTCTTTGCGGCGACCTGCCGCGCGCGGTATTGTGATTCGGGCATATCAACTCCTTTGCTCAAGCCGCCGTCCTCGGCGGCGGGGACGCCGCCGCGAGCAATGAATAAACTACTTCGACAACTCCTGCGCCGTCTCATCCATCTGTCTCAGGATCACCGGCACCTGACCTTCCGTCAGATCGGGGTGGCGGATGGTGTCAAACATATCACGGAATCCGTCTTCCAGCATGATTCGTACGAGCCGCCATGATGAAAGTTGCGGTGTGACATCGCCTTCCGAAAGATATTCCACCGCGCCTGCCCACTGCGGATGGTCCGATGAATAATCGGCGAGCAGGTCCATCGTCGAGGAACGAAGCGGGAAGAGTCCAGTGCTCTTTACCCAATCCGCTTGATTTTCCGGCGAGAGCATCCAGCGGATGAACAACCACGAGGCAAGTTGGGTCTCCGCGTCCGTATTGAAAACGACGAACGACGAGCCATAGACAACGAGCGCGTCGCGTTCCTCGCCCGGGAACGGCAAGGCGACCCATTCGTCGGTATTGCTCAAAGCAGAAAATGCGCGGGATTGATCGGGGAATTCTTCTAGGCTTGCAGTGACAAACAACGCCTGCCGCGCCGCGAAACGCTCGTTCACCGGAAGATCAGGCGAGGCTACCCACGCGCAATTTTTTTGTTGTAACGATTTCAAATATTTGAACGCGGCGATGTTGCCCGGCGCAAGAAAACGATAACCTTCCTCCTCTTGCGCGCCGCCGTCGAAGGCGAGCATCCACGAAAGCGCGGTGGCCGCGTTCGAGTCGATCAACCAGCCGCCAAGCGAATCGTTGTTCGGGTCGGAATCACCTGTGAGAGCGATGTGCGCGGCGCATGACTGCGCTTCGAACTCGCTCGAATCTTCAGGCGGTGAATCAAACCCAAGTTCCCGCGCCCAGGTCTGGTTGTAGAGGATGAAGCGTGCTGTCCGCTGTGCAGGCGCGCCGAATCGTTTTCCATCCACTTCATCCTGCCGCCAGATCACGCTCGCAAAGTCAGACATATCGAGCGCGCTCAAACCAAATTCAGGATCATGCACGTACGGATTCAAATCTGTCACATCCTCGCCCCATGCGAGCGCGTGCTCGGGCAACGCAACCACAATTTGCGGATTGTTCGACTCATCCAACGCCGCTGAGGTTTGTGAATATATTTCGCTGTAATTATCTTTGGACTCGGCTAGCACGACAATTCCCCATTCATTTTCCGTGTTGAATTTCGCGACCTGCGACTCGAACAGACTCGCCTGCGCGCCGAACCACGGATGCCATACGTTGACCTGCTTTCCGCGCAGCGCTTCTTCCTCCACACCAAGTTGACTCGCCGCCGGGGTGGGCGTTTTCGCATCCTCCGCGTTTTGCGTCGCGCTGGGACGCGGTGTTCGCGTGGATTCAACTATATCAGTCGGCGTGCAAGCGGAAAGTATGAAAATGATTAATAAAAATGCAACAGAAATTTTTCGGATGATCATCAAAACTCACATGATTAAGATTATGGCGTCAATGACCCCGATGGGGTCAAATGATTATAGACTGAATTGCGTATGAATCACAACTCCGAAGGAGTGGCATATTTGCTTAATAAATCATTTCATCCCTTCGGGATTTCTTGTCATTTCATCTTTTCTAGAATCCTACCATCCCTTCGGGATTGGATTCATTAACTCACCTTACGCAATGTCGTTCTGAGCGGAGCGAAGAACCCCTACGATTATCGTAGAGACCCTTCGCTCCGCTCAGGGTGACACACAAACGGTAAAACGGCGTAAGGTGAGTCATTAATACGCCACCATCGGAATCGGCGTGAAGAGCAAAACAAACACGATCAACATCACATATCCCAACGCGCGGCGAGAGGTATCGAGTTCGGTGATGTCGTCCAACGGCTGTGTGCGAACCCTGCCCAGCCAGTATAAAATGAACACCCACAGCGCCCAACTAAAATTGAAATTTTCAAAAGACAGAGTCAGCAGGGAGGGCAGTACGCTCAAGGTGATCAACGCGCCGATGGCAAATGGAAAAATTCTCCGCGCTTTGTCGCCGAACAAACCATACGCGACATGACCGCCGTCCAGTGTGCCGACGGGGAGCAGATTGAGCGCGGTGACGAGCAGTCCCGCCCAGCCAGCTAACGCCACCGAATGGAGTTGTACGTCCATGCCGCCAAACGGAATCGGCGCGCCGGTGAAAAAATAACGAAGCCAATACATGGCTTGTGACAATCCGCCGGTGCTGATGGGGTGCGGCAATAACTGACCGAACACCATGTATTTGGAAAACAGGTAAAAGATCGAATTCCCTTCAAGGAAGCCAGACATGCCTTCAGGCGCATGTTGAATAGGACCCAATTCCGAGAGCGATAACCCGATGAATAAAACAGGAATTGCTACGATCAATCCCGCAATAGGACCCGCTACGCCCACGTCGAACAGCACACGCTTGTTCTTCGGGATGCCGCGCATGGCGATGAACGCGCCAAACGTCCCCAGCGGACTGAGAAGCGGTGCGGGTAAAAAATATGGCAACGTGGCAGGGACTTTGTAATAGCGGCAGGCGATGTAATGTCCCATTTCGTGCGCGAACAGAATTCCCATCATGCTGAGCGCGAAGGGCCAGCCCGAAAGAAGGTTGAGAAGCAAATATTGGAACGGGAATGATCCGTCTGCGGGAATCGCTTCGGGAGGGATGTCAACCCCCGTCAACATCACGCTGATGACCGTGAGAACGAAAAGAATAATGTTGATGTGCACTCGCGTGTTCATCCGCGGCGTGGCGAGGCTTTGCACAAGAAAGATTACCTGTTTGCCGTCTTCACCTTTTCTGAACAGCGGAGTGAGGTTATAGCCGCGGACAGCCTCCGCCAGCTGGTCGTACGCGGCGACGGTGTCTTCGCTGAGCAACTGCCCGCGAAAACGGACGATCCACTCGCGTGGGTCGCCCGCGGTGACATCGTCGATGCGGAAGATTCGTGATACGTGACTGGTGAGAACATCAATTTCGGGGTGGGTCATATGGCTCCAGAAGTGACAGTCACCTTCAAGGTGACTGTCACTTTATTGTAAGGTAGGCGAGAGTGGATGGGAGTCGAACCCACCGCGGCCCGCAACGCGACCCGCCACAGGTTTTGAAGACCAGGAAGCCCACCGGGACCTAACCACTCCCATGAGCAAGGATAATCGAAGGGAGAGGGGATTGCAAGAAGGATTATCAGGTTGTATTAAGTGGTTTTCAAAGAGGATACAAAGAGACCTACAGAGCCCTGACTTGACAATTAAATTATATTTCTCTTTGCTTGGTCACAATTGCAATTATATAATTTAATACCCATATACATCGGGCAATCCTAAAGAATGACAAGATTGAAGCAAACACATTTACATATAAAATGGCATCCATAGGTGCACTATCGCGGTCAAAAATTAATCCAACTAATGTTGTCATAGTCGCAAAAGCTAACACGGCAATCGCAGACTTGAAAGCATTCCACAAGTCCATATAATGACTGCTCATTCGAACAATCTCAAGCTTCTCACTGTTTGCGTAGCCCAATACAATTGATACTGCTGTAATAGAAAACCCTAATAGTGAACCAAATAAAGCCACGAGTGCAGCATAAATGGATTCTCGATTGCCCGTAAAAAACTGCAATAGAAACATGTTTTTATTGATATATTCAGACCATAGATAAAATAAAAGAGCCAACGCTACAGCCAACACAAATTCTGCAACAAGAAAATTCGCTTCCCAATACTTCCTAATTTTCATGATAGCTCTATACTAGGCGAATTCTTAATTTCATCCTTAATTTCTTCATACGCAGAAACGATAGCATCAAATGCCGCTTTGGGATTGAGTGCTCTAGACCTCGCTTCTAGCTTGCGAATATTTTTTGTAATTACAAGTTTATCACTTAAGAGATTTAGTTCTTGCAGGGTCGATTTTTCTTCGCTATAGCCTTTTACAAAAAATCTATCTGCTTCGTCTCGAATTTCTGGTCGCTTGCTAAGACGCTTCAGAGCATCAAGAAGTCTGTCGGCCAACCAACCACTTGCATTTGAGGAGGCCCGCAATATCAACTGGACATCATCGGTATCTCCCGCCTTATATGCCGACCTTAGCGCTGCACCGAGATTATCATCAACCAGAGAAACATTGTCTGCATAGGAGGCTCTAATTCTTAGTTCAAGAAGGTTTAGGAATCTAAATTTTTTAAATTGTTGATAAACATCCTGCCTAAGAATCGGGTGAAAGTGTATATATTCCGGCGCAACTCGTAATGCTTTATCTGATAGATAAAATGGGAGTCTGGAAATTCTAGGGCCGTAGAAATTATTATCACATCCCACTATGTTGTCACCTAAAAATACTATATGCGTGGTCTCAACCAGCCCAGCTTTTTCGGGGATTTCCAACGGAGTTAATTCCCCTTGCATCTCTAATTGAGGTAAATCGGTCCTCCGAATATTTCCCAAGGCAATCTTGCATGGCGCGTTTGTGCTTTCAACCCAACAACCAATTATCTTGCCGTCTTTGTCGAAATACCTGTTATCGTTTTTCCCTTCTTTCCAATTCAATTTAGCAATATGGGAAAAAACAGGAGTAGGATCAAATATTTTCGGCTTGCCGCTTGACTCTAAACCAATATCCACTCGAAAAAACAATATTTCACGATTGATTGTACCGGATGCCATGAGATTCCTCCTAATTTATCTGCCTATACTGAAAACCACTTTTTCTTACGTGGAGGTCAAAATATACACCATGTGACGCGGCGCCCATAAG
>DAOTZF010000192.1:0-4098 GCA_034434415.1 Anaerolineales bacterium
GCCATCAGGATGCCGAGAATCGCATTGACCGTATCCGCCAGCGGATGTGTGCGCGTCTCCGAAAACCTTGAACGGATGACGATATGCCCGTTCTTTTCAAGTTTATCCTTCAACTCCGCGCCCACTTCGCGGATATGCGTGATGTCATTGCCGTCGCCTGTCACAGTGACGAGCGCGCGGTTGAACGAATCCGGCTGACCCAGGTATTGAAGCGTATCCATCGAGATGTAGCCGTACGGCGCGGCAAGGAAATCCCCTGCGCCAGAAGCCGTATCTTGCACAATTCCCGTTACGGGCAACGTTTTGGTCGAGCCATCGGGAAGTTGAAACTCGAGAAGATCTCCTACCTGCACAGCCAGATCCTCCAACGCTTTTTGCTCCAGCACCACTTCGCGCTTGTTCGGTACCGACGCGCCTTCAAGAGGCGTCAACAGGTTGATCTTGTTATCTTCGAAACTTTCGAACGCAGTCATATCGAGTGTCGTCCATTTTTCGGTGCCCGGCACGCGCACGCGGACGTTGAAAACGCGCCGCGCTTCGGCGTCTTTTACGTTCGACTGATTGTGGATCGAGTCCAGCACATCCTCATCGAAATTTGTCATCCGCATTTCGATATTGGCGGGCACGTTCGCCGAATACGACGCGCTCATATCCTGTGAGATGATCTGGTACGCACCCGCGATCACACCAATGGAGAATACGCCCACTGCGATGGAAAATACCACCAGCAGTGTGCGGGCTTTGTTATCGATCAGATCGTGTAATACTTTTCGCCAACGAGGTTTCATTATTACTATGCTTAAGCCGCCGTCCTCGGCGGCGAGACGCCACCGAGAGCATTGGAGGTTATTATCTTTTGAACAACGAGAACAATCCGCTCTTGCGGCTGTCTTTTGCACGGTGTTCCTCCAACCGTTGCTGGACGATCTTACCGACTGCTTCCGAAGTGATCGGCGATTCGTCCATCACTCGTTTAAAATCCTCACGCTTGATCATCAACACCTCAACAGGTTCTCCTGCGCCTGCACGGATATTTGCAATCGCCTTGCCGCCGCGCATAAGTTCGATCTCGCCGAAAAACTCACCGGGCTTCAAGCGTGAGACAATGTTCTCGCCGTTCTTACGGTCATGTAACACCACTTCGACCTCGCCTTTGTGAATCATAAAGAAATTTTCGATGTGTTCGTCGCGTGAAATGATCGTGGCTTTGGGCGGATACGTCCGCTCTTCGGCGAGTTTCGTGAATTCCATCATATGCCGGTGCCTGAGCCACGGCAGGGATCTGGCTATCGTCTCGTCGATGAGCTCACCGTCCGCGATGATGATATTGCGCGTGGTGCGAGCTGTGAGCGAGGGATCATGCGTAACCATTAGCACCGTCTTTCCCCGGCGTGAAAGTTCTTCAAAAAGGTCAATGATGATCGAAGCGGATTTTGTATCCAGGTTACCTGTCGGTTCGTCGGCAACCAGCAAAGGCGGGTCGCATGCCAGCGCACGGGCAATTGCCGCGAGTTGTTGCTGTCCCGTTGAAACGAGTACCGGTAATTTGTTCGCGAACTTTTCCAAGCCGACGAGTTTGAGCATTTCCATGGCCCGCGCGGGGCGTTCGTCAAAGTCATACATCTCGGCATAATCCATGGGCAGCATCGCGTTTTCAAGCAGCGTGAGCATCGGGAGCAATTGGAAGAACTGGAACACAATTCCCAAATTGCGCCCGCGCCACCTCGAGCGCTGGCTCTCCGTCACGCCGGTGTAAATGTCCGTGCCGCCGATGACGACTTTCCCAGAAGTCGGATGATCGATGCCAGTGATCATGTTCAACAGCGTGGACTTGCCGCTCCCCGATTTACCGACGATGGAAACAAATTCGCCGCGGTTGATGGTCAGGTCCACGCCCTTCAAGACCGTGAATTCACCTGCCGCGTTCTTGAACGTCTTGACCACGCCATGCAAGTCGATCATCGCTTCAGGCGAAGACATAACATGAGAGGTGGAGACAGACACACTCTTCGATTGACGCGGACTCATTTCCGCCTCCACCACGACAACCGCCGTTTGGGATTCGAATCCGCTTCATTATCTGATTTTGAATCGGTTTTCAATGGGAGCGTTTCCAACTCCCCATCGGCGATCCGCATGGTACGCGAGAAGCGCGGCGACAGCGACTCGTCATGCGTGACCATCACGATCGTCTTCCCCTGTTCAGAAACAAGATGCTCGAACACATCGAAGATATGTTCCGCTGTGACGGAATCGAGACTGCCCGTCGGCTCATCGGCGATCAAAATCGGAGGGTCGTTTGCCAGCGCGCGCGCGATCGCCACGCGTTGCTGTTGCCCGCCCGATATGAACGCGGGAAGTTTATCGGCATGTTCCTCGATCTCGACCAGCCGTAACAACTCCAGTGCGCGTTGACGGGATTGTTTCGGACTGAAGTTGCCGCACAAATCCATTGGCAGTGTGATGTTCTCGACAAGCGTGAGCATGGGAAGGAGCTGGAATGATTGAAAAACCACGCCAAGATTTTGCCCGCGCCACAAAGCAATTTTGTCTTCGGTCATTTTATGGACCGAAACCGACGAGCCGTTATTGATGACCACCTCGCCCTGTGTGAGATGATCGACACCGGTGATCATGTTCAACAACGTGGATTTGCCCGCGCCCGATTTCCCGACAATGCCGAGGAATTCACCGGCGCCAATTTGCAGATCGATTCCTTTGAGCGCGGTGAAATCACCCGCCGCAGTGGAATACGTCTTCACCACGCCGCGTATGTCGATAAGAGGTTGGGTTGTAACCTGAGCATTCATCGTTAACTAAAGAAAATTCCCCAAAGGAACTTTCTTCATCATTGTACCCCGCTCATCTGATTGTGACAAATTTCCTAATTCAGGACTTATTTCACCTGTCAGATTCTTCGACCACAACCTTCTCCTGTCAACATATCGCCTTTGCAGATCAAGAAAGGTGAATCCTGACAAACAGCTTGCTCCGGGCAATTTGTGCGACATCCTCCGCGTTGGCGATTCCGTCCTTGACGCGGATATGCAACGGGCGCGCCGCCTGCGGCACATGCTGCAGATATTCGTACATCCAAAAACTGACCGCGCGTTCGTCCAAAACCAGTTCAGCAACCGCATTCACAGGCTTGCGTTTCAACAACAAGGTTATGGGCGTCTTGCCGCACAAGTTCCGCCACCATGTGCGGTCGCGGCTGGTGAGCACCCACAGATAGCCATCCTCTTCAAAGTACCCAACAGGAGTCGTGTACTTTTTCCCTGTTTTTCTACCCGTTACGGTAATGAGCATCATACCCTTACTCAACATGCCGTGCCATGGAGATCGAAGCAACCATGCCATGAATTCATTTCCAGACATTTGCAATCTCCTTCTTCGCCAAGTATAAGTGTACAATGCCTGGCTTTCGAAGTCATGGGTCAAAAATCACCTTCGAGACTATAATAAACATAACCACTTTGAGGAGAATTCCATGCCCAACGTTTACGCATCCAAACACCCGCTGGTTGCTCACAAACTTTCCCGTTTAAGAGACAAACATACTGAGCCGAAGAAGTTCCGCGAGTTCGTTCGAGAGATCGCCGCCCTGCTTGCCTACGAAGCCACAGCCGACCTTTCTGTTGCCCCGCGGGAGTTGGAAACTCCGCTGGCGAAAATGGAGGGAGCAGAGCTCAAAGAAAAGATCGGTCTCGTCCCGATTCTGCGCGCGGGGCTGGGAATGGTCGAAGGCGTATGGGGGTTGATGCCCAGTGCCGAAGTCTGGCACATCGGCTTGTATCGCGACGAACACACGCTTCGCCCGGTGGAATACTACAACAAACTTCCCACCGAACCAACTGTTTCCGTCTGCCTCATCCTCGACCCCATGCTTGCAACCGGCGGCTCGGCAACTGCAACCGCCGATGTGCTCAAACGTTGGGGGGTAAAGAAGATCAAATTTGTCGGGCTCATCGCCGCGCCGGAGGGAATCAAAGCCATGCAGACTGCGCACCCCGATATCGACATTCACATCGCAGCAATAGACAGTCACCTCAATGAACGCGCGTATATCGTACCGGGCTTGGGAGATGCAGGTGATCG
>DAOTZF010000193.1:0-1830 GCA_034434415.1 Anaerolineales bacterium
TTTGCGCGCCTCCCAATTTTTCCGACAAACGTTTTGCGTACGTCAACGGTGTCGGTCGCCCCACGAACGACGCCATCAATCTATTGAACTCGCGTTGAAATTCAACATCCGCTTTCGCCGATACGAACGCCTCTTCCAACTCGATCAATGCAGGCATCAATGTCTCAGGCACGAACTGTCCGCCATACGGACCGAATTTATGTGGTAATAAAGTTGTTGGCATAATTCCTCTTTTGGATTGAAGCCTTTTACTACGTTCTAATCTCTACTCACTGATCGAACTGCTCTTACGAACGCCTTCATCTTGCGCGCATCTTTCTCACCCGGGGCTGATTCAACACCCGAAGCCACATCCACGCCCCACGGCTTGACTCTGCTAACCGCCTCCGCGACATTCTCTGGAGTCAACCCGCCTGCCAGCAACAAAGGATACTTCTTCGCCAACTCCGCCGCACCGTTCCAGTCCGCGGTGACTCCGCTTCCGCCGTAAAGATCTTTCACTGAAGCGTCGACTAAAAATGCAGGAGATTCGCTTCTCGCAAATCCATCTACACTTTCAGGTATCCCACGAAAAGCCTTGAATGCTTTGCCATCCAATTCACTCATCATCTCAGGCGTTTCATCACCATGTAACTGCGCGAGACTCAATCCACAAGTCTCCATCGTCGCACGGATTACCTCCACCGAGGCATTGACGAACACACCAACATAGGTGATATGCCCATACTTCCGCATCACGGTCATGATGTCACGGCATTGACCAACAGTGATGTAACGTGGACTCTTCGGATAAAAGTTAAATCCAATGAGGTCTGCGCCTGCTTCGATGGCGGCGAGGGCATCGGTTACGGTTTTGATCCCGCAGATTTTGATTTTTGTCATACTACAACCATGTCATGCTGAGCCGCGAGCCTTGAACGGCGAGTGCGGCGAAGCATCTCGCTCGTCAGGGTAGAGACCCTCCGCTTCGCTCAGAGTGACACCACTTAACTCTCTCACCTTCGCAGGGATATCTTCTGAAGTAATCAACGCTTCTCCAACAAGGATTGCATCCACGTTTGCTTTTGCTAATCGGTCAACATCACTGGCTGTGAAGATTCCACTTTCGGCAACGACTGTGATTTCAGGTGAAATCATCGGGCGGATACGCTCTGTCGTTTCAAGTGAGACTTCGAACGTGGCGAGGTTGCGATTGTTGATGCCGATGAGTTTGATGTTGGGAATTTTGAGAGCGCGTTCAGTCTCCTCTTCATTATGGACTTCGACTAAGGCAGTCAAACCCAAGCTCAGGGCGCAGGCATGTAAATCAGCGAAGAGAACATCGTCAGTCAATGCGGCGGCGATGAGGAGGATGGCATCGGCGCCGTTGGCTCTTGCTTCGTAGATTTGAGTTTGATCAATGGTGAAGTCTTTTCGTAAGAGAGGTGTCACGTGCGAAGTGTCAAGTTTCAAGTGGCGAGCACGAAGTTCTCGTAAGGTGTGAAGGCTTCCCATGAAGAATTTCTCATCGGTGAGCACGGAGATGGCGGAGGCTCCGTTTTGGGTGTAGATGTCGGCGACTTGGAAGAGGTCGAGGTGCGGGGCGAGGATGCCTTTCGATGGAGACGCACGTTTGAGTTCAGCGATCAGGCTTGGGTGAGTCTTGAAGCGGCGGCGCTTGATTGATGCAAGGAAATCTCGAGGTGCAGGACTCTGTTCGGCGGCGCGGCGTAAGGCCACGGCGTCGAGCGCCGCAATCTCCAGCTTTTTCTGTTCGATGATCTTGGCGAGAATGCTCATTGAATGGTCTGGAACTGCTTCGTGAATTCAACCAAAGCGTCGAGTTTGACA
>DAOTZF010000194.1:0-7615 GCA_034434415.1 Anaerolineales bacterium
TCACACGCGATAATTCGCCCGCGGTCAATGATGGCGACGCGTCCGCATAACGCTTCTGCTTCTTCCATGGCGTGGGTGGTCAACACAATCGTGCGTCCTTCATCGTGCAGTTGGCGGATCACATCCCACACTGCACGGCGCGCATGCGGGTCGAGCGCGGAGGTCGGCTCATCGAGCAAAACGATTTGAGGATCGTTGGCAATCGCAACAGCGAGCGCGAGGCGTTGCTGCTGCCCGCCGGAGAGTCGGCGCGCCAATGTGTTGCGTTTTTCGAGCAGATCGAATCGCGAGAGTAGCGAGTGGATCTGTTCCGAATTCAGGTACACCTCATACAGCGCGGCATAGACCTCCACCAGTTCGACGACTGTCAAATCATCGAGCAGAGCCGTCTTTTGTAATTGGATTCCCAGCTGACGCTTCGTTGCCGACGGGTCAGCCTGCACCTCGATTCCTCCAACGCGGACCTGTCCTTGTTTGGGTTTGTGCAAGCCTTCCACACAAGCAAGAAGCGTGGTCTTGCCCGCTCCGTTGGGTCCGAGCAAGCCGAAGATCTCACCTTTGTTCACTGTCAGGTTCACACCCGTGAGCGCGGTGACGGGTCCATAAGCGGCGGTCAGGTTTGTCGTATCAATAATAGGTTTTAACATGGTTTTTACTCCTTTTGATGTCGCTATCTTACGGAAAAACACCGCCAAATCACAGTCCCCAAGGCAGGAAACCGCCTATGCCGAAAGTCATAGTGTGGAATATGCGGTGAGACACGATGTCCATGGGAAAATAAGAGACTGGCTTGCCGCCAGTCTCTCGAGGTTTTACTACCAATCGCCGCTCTGGTGTTACACCGGGTCTGTTTTCAAATTTGCCAGCCCTTTCTCGATGGAAGCCAGCCGTTCCATGATGTTCCGCCCGGTGCTTTCGCGCAGTTTGGCAATATAAAATACCTTACCCGCTTCCACGCCAAATTTCTTCAAACTCTTCAGCACGGAGGAGGAGTAACCAACGCCGTTCTCCCTCAATCCCAACGTCAGTACGCCAAGGAATTCCGGCTTTGACGCGCGCTTCAACGTCAATGGTAAAAATAGGGAGTAATGCGACGTATCTGCAGGGACGAGCACCTCCCCCTTATCCAGAATCGCCCGTTCTTTCTGCGACATCGATAACAACCCCGACTCGGAGTCGGGCTTGACCGGTTCAGCCAATACCAGATCTCCGTTGTCGTGTTTGAGATAGATCTCCACGTCAGCCACGCTCAACTGCTCCTTCACCTGCATGGCGAGGATCTTCAAGATATCTTTCGAGGTCAACATTAGTTGCGCCTCAGGTGCGAATTCAACAATGGTTCCGCTAAAATCGATCTCTTCGGGCTTGAAGCGGCTGTCCACAAAATTTTGCAAGCCGTCGCGCAACGGAATGAACAGGATCGCAAGGGGCAGAATCGCCAGCAACCCGATAAAAGGCGAGCTGGTACTCAGGTATCGATCTGCATACAGTTCGAACAAGACTGCGCTTGTGATGCCCAATGACCCCAGGATGGCAGTCAGCGCGCTATACACCAGTGTTTGATTGATGACAATATCAATATCCCAGATGTGATAGCGAAGCGCTGCGATTGCAAACGTAACGATGAAACCGTAGGTGAAAAAGAGGGTCAGGAAGAACAGAGTTAGGTCCACAATGGAACCGGCGCTGTATCCAAAGACCAGGAAATTCAACCAATACAGGATGTAGAACAAGGTCATGCCGACAAGCGAGAGGGCGATCCACTTCAATTGCTGGCGTTGAAGCGGATCTTTGGTCACGAATAAGCGGTAGGTCTGCGCAAGGACGCCCAATCCCAGCACGCCCAGCCGGAAAAGTTCGGGGAGGGTATCGAGGAAGAATGATTGAAATGAATCGGATAATCCGGAAGCGATGAAGATCATGATGCACAGGTAGACAGGCAAAATCAACATTCCGATAAGGCTTAACACGAAAAGCCAGCGCGTCCACCCCGGCACCCATTTACCGTTCGGAAACGTCAGCAGAACACACAAGAGAAGGACGGAGAGCAACAAGGTATAGGAAGTGGAAAGGAAATATGCGATCCACCAATTGATCTCGTCGCTTCCGCTGATACCCATCGAATACCAAAAGTCAAACCCGTTGCTCGTGCTAGTCCATGTCACCAGCATGAGTGATACGATGATGGCGAGCCATTCCGTTCGTTTGCGCCAGAAAATAATGAATGCCGCAATGACTCCCACCACAAAGGAACCAAAGTTCAGGTAAATGTAAATCCACCTCTCGAGCTCCGATTGATAGATGGTTAAGTTGGAATAGGAGGCATCCACACTCATCAATATGGATGGGATGACAACGGCGAGCCATCCCAGCCATAGGAGTATGGTTTTGAATCTTGGCAATAACCCAATGGGCGTTTTGATTGCATTGACAGACATGGTCATCCTCCAATCCACTTCACGCTTAAACCTAGCAGGAATATCACGGATATTCTAAAAGCGAAAACCCGCCCTACTCCGTTTGGGTACGCCGGGTGCGATACGAATCATACTAACAATTCAATCAGACCTTTGGGATACAAAATGGATTTCCCCTCTTCAAAATCATCCAACTTCCTCCATACAACGCGGATTCGCTCCCCATTCGCCTCCTCGACTTCCATTTCAGCCTGCTCATACAACGTCGACTCCGTCAACACCCCGTCGTAGACCATCACGATCTCGTGACCCGCTTTTCCATTATGGACAAAGATATTTTCAAGAAACCCGAGATATTTCAACTCCTCGATCTCGGTGTGCAATTCCTCCATGATCTCACGGCGGATTGCCACCTCCCCGCTTTCCCCGAACTCGATCCCTCCACCAAGCGGACGATAATAAGTTTCGTTCCTGACTGTATCGTGCCCCTCAAATACAAGAATGTGGTTGTTATTCTTAAACACACAAATTGAGATTGGGCGGATGCGATTCATTATCCCTCAAAAAGTAAAGCGGGGTAAGATCCCGCTCTACAAAGCAATCAACTCAGGCTGTCTCTGCAGATTCGCCTGCATGGACCACGGTCCCGTCCACGTGACGGTGACCTGCAGGATGCTGCCTTTCAAGTCCTCCCCTGATTCGACAAAGACGAGCTTGTTCGTCGGCGTCCGTCCCCTCCAACGATTCTTTACTTTTTCCTCGAATAAAACTTCCACCGTTTTGCCGAGGTATTTTTTGTTGATCTCTGCGACGATCTCTTCCTGCAATTCCTCCAACATGCGGAAGCGGCGCATCTTTTCTTCCTCTGCCACATTGTCATTCATGCGGCGGGTGGCGACGGTCCCTTCGCGGGGAGAGTAGCGCGCAAGATGGGCCACATCAAGCCGAAGATCCGAAAGGACGCGATACGTTTCCATGAACTGTTCCTCGGTCTCACCGGGGAATCCCACGATAATGTCCGTGGCAATGGAACAATCCGGAATCTTATTGCGGATCTTTGCGACAAGATTGCGATAGTCTTGTTGAGTATATCCACGCTTCATGTTGAGCAAAACTTCGTCATCGCCCGCTTGAATGGGGACTTCGATATGCGGCATCACTTTGGGAAGCTCCGCGATGGTGTCCATAAGTTCTTCGGTGAAATAATTGGGGTGTGAGGTGAGGAAACGAAGTCGCTCGATGCCCTCAACCTCGTGAACGATTCGAAGCAACGCGGCAAGGTTGGGTCCATCGGGAATATCCTTACCATAACGATCCACGATCTGACCAAGGAGGGTGATCTCTTTCACGCCTTGCGAAGCGAGGGAACGAATCTCAGAAACGATATCGCCAACCGGGCGGCTGCGCTCGACGCCGCGCCGGAAAGGGATGATGCAGAACGTGCAGGCATGTGAACAGCCATACACGATCGGCACATGTGCGCTGACGAGTTGTCCGCGTTCGTGTTGCGGGAGTATGAGTTCTTCATCCATCATCAGAAAGCGGCGCGTGGTTTCGGAGTCTTCGAGTGAACGAATCTCACCTTGACTCAAATATGAAACGAGAGGTCCCGGATCAGAGGGTGGCGAGAAGACATCCACGTATGGGAGCCGTTCACGCAGTTTATCCGCGCCGCGAACTCCGACTAGGCACCCCATCAGATTGATGACGAGATTCGGGTTTTTCTTCTTGAGTGGGAAGAGCGAAGTTAACCGCCCCATCGCCTTATCCTCTGCCGACTGGCGCACAACACAAGTGTTTAGGACGATTACATCCGCTTCTTCGATGATATCGGTAAATGTGTACCCAAGATGCTCCAACGATGAACCGACGCGTTGTGAGTCAGCGACGTTCATCTGGCATCCTTCGGTCCAGATGTGGTATTTCATAGAGTAGGATTATACCAAGAGGAGTTGTGCTTTTAGGCACAGCACCGCAGTCCCAGTATTACGCTCTCTTACTTGTTATTAATCCCGTAGACCACTATTGTTGCCTTATTGAACACTGCTTAACCGTACCCACGATTGGATCCCCGAATGTCGCATTGTTGCAATTCACCGTGGTTGGACCCGTGAAGTACTGGTAGAAATATTGACCATTTGCGCCATATTGGATCTGGTAATTTCCGCTCGGCACATTCACCACCCCATTCTCATTGGCCGCGAATGTCCATCCATCTGGATCATCGTCGTTACCATCTTCAATCACAGCGCTTTCGCCGGGAAGTGAGTTATTGACCGTACTGAATGTGTTCCCAACGCCTGGACCCATCACTTGAACGACCGCAATCACTACAATGGCCACAAGCGCAAGGACGATCGCGTACTCCACCAACCCCTGTCCTTTCGATTTATTCGAAGGAGAAAAGAATAAATTCATGGTAAGACTCCTTTGAATTATTATAATCCACGAATACGGGACTGTAACCTTAAAGGCTGTTTTTTGGATAATCAATTTTGATAAGCAGCGGCTTCGCGACCCACTCTTTCACGATGACGAGAGTGGTAGACGCCTCTTATGGTAAAATCTCGTCCGCCTCCCGAAAATTTCGGGAATCTATGGAGGGATGGCCGAGCGGCTGAAGGCGCATGTCTTGAAAACATGTTTGGGTCACACCAACGTGGGTTCGAATCCCACTCCCTCCGCCATACGATTGACGAATTACGATTGCAGATTTACGATTACAATCGTAAATCGAACTGGGGAGGTGCCAGAGTGGTCGAATGGGGCCGCCTGCTAAGCGGTTTCCGGGGCGAAATCCTCGGACGCAGGTTCGAATCCTGTCCTCCCCGCCACAAAGAACACGCCCTCGCGGGCGTGTTTGATTTTTCGGCAGGAAATCGATTACCCTCGTTGCTTCGTCAACTCGGCAAACTCGGGGTTTCGGCGGATGAACGCAGCCACATACGAACACATCGGTATCACCCGCAGGGATTTTCCCCTTGCATACTCCAAAGCGACCTCGGTCAACCTGCCAGCCACACCCTGCCCGCGCAGGTCAGGGTGTACACCGACATGAGTCATCACAATCGTGTTTCCATCCTGCAAATAATCGAGTTTCGAGAGCTTTCCGTCAATCCAAGTCTCGAATCGATGCTCGGCTAGGTTGTGGGTAATTTCGAGGTTGCCAGTGTTAATCTGCATCATCATCTCTTTTCGGTCATTGTAGCCCATTTAAATGAAAACGGACAGCAAGGGATTCTTACTGTCCGTTCGTGAAGATGAACCACCTATCTTGAATTGATGAACGCAATTAACGCTTCGATCTCTATCTCCGATAAACCTAAATTCGGCATTTGCGTGTCAGATTTTGCCGCCGATGGATCCTTTAATCGAATCCGCAAGATCTCTGGGCTCGCGGAAAAATTCGACAGGTTGGTTGCACCTTCGGGGTTGATCGTCCAATAATCATAACTGTTTGGCACATTCGTATTCGTATGACATGTGATGCAACCCTTGGCGACAAACAGCTGTTGGCCTAACTCGACCTGCGAAAGGGACTCGTTGCTCGCGACCTTCGACGGGGCTTCACTCTCCGCTTCCACCGCTGGGACTGTTGACCCCACCATGAACGAGCCGACTCCCACCAGCAGGCAGAGCGCGGTCAATGCGATGGCAATTCGACTCTTTCTCCGCAATGCGAATGCCAGCCCGACCAGACCAATCCCAAACGCGGCTATACGGATCACCATCACCGGCGAAACGGATGTGGATTCAACCGGTTGGGGCGTTGCCTCTGGCGCGCTCGCAGATACAGCTACCGGCGCGGCGACGCTCAACACAGGCATTTTTTGTTCCATGGTGAACGCCTGAATCGTCCATTCCCACTCCCCGGCGCTGGGAAGAGTCATCGTCACTGCATAATGCCCGGGTTTACCTTCTGCTTTGGGAAAGAGCGTGACCTTCTCATTGCCGGAACGAGCAAAGATGACAGGATCAAGGTCCACCATGGGTGTTTGGCCGTGTTGCAGAACCGTAAAGCCAACTGTGAAAGACTCACCGGCAACGACGCCAGTCGGCAGTTCATCGAGTGTGATGACCGCCCATCCCCCGGCGAAGACGGGAATGGCAAGAGCCAGCGCAAGCGCTAAAGCAACAACGAGCGAAATTCTGAATTTGGAAATCATGTCTACCTCTCCATGTTTACTGAAATACACCGCCTGTGGAGGGTTGGTTCCCAAATTGGAGACTAGTAACTAGAGACTTGCACAATATCCAGTCGATAATTTACGGAATAGGTTGCAACGACTCAGCGATTTTTATCGCTTCTTCCATTGGCGAATCGGTCTCAAGCCGATAGGTGATATCGCCCTCCGTCCAGATTAGCACATAGCCGTCAACCAGCCGCGTGAAATCAAGATCGCCGTTGGAATACCGGAGCGGATACGGTCCCTCCGCCCATACTGCCCGCCAACCGTTGACCTGAGTCTCTTGAATGGAAACCGGCTCTGCTTTATGAATCGCCCAACTACCTTCCGGGACGATGTGCAGACTCATCAATACTTTTTGAGAGTCGTTTGGATCCAACCAGACAAGGATAGTCATCGCACCGTCCGCATCTTGCACAAAAACGTGGTCCGGTTCACCTAGACCAGGCGGATAAGTTGGCGACAATATCGAATATGTAACCCTTCCTTGTGCATCGTCAAGAGTCGTTTCACCGGCGAGACGGGTCAAATCAACAAGCAAAGTGGATGATTCCAAATATGGAGTTGCGGTCACCGGCACAAGGGATTGAGGTGTGGCAGTTTTAGGGATATCGATGGGCGTCTCGGTTGAGCGCGGGAATATCCGCACGATGCCAATCTGGATGAATTCGAGGATCGCGGCGCGCGCCGGTGGGATGAGCATGAGGCTGAAGAACAGAACAATGATGATGGTTAGCGACCAAGCCCACCGTTTAGAAAGGAAGCGGGGTCCTCGCTCAGAGACTATGCGCGACATCACGCGCCCGGCGACATCCGGCGTGCGCGGGTAATTCATCTGCTTTGCGAGGGAATGTATCTGATTCCCAAAATCCATTTCGCTCATACGTCACGTCCTTCATGCATGTCGGCGAGAACCGCAAAATCCTGATGGATGATCCTTCGCAATTTTTCGAGCGCGCGGCTCAACCGCGATTTGACCGTGCCTTCCGCGATCTGCAAGGCTTCGGCGGT
>DAOTZF010000195.1:0-1714 GCA_034434415.1 Anaerolineales bacterium
CGGGAACTGGCGGAGACTCATTACGCGATTCACAAAGGCAAGCCGTTTTATCATGGACTAATCGCCTACATCGTCTCTGCGCCGGTGATGGCGATGGTATGGGAGGGACCGAACGCCGTCGCTGCCATCCGCCAGACGATGGGCGCGACGCGTCCCACTGAAGCCGCGCCCGGTTCGCTCCGCCATGATTTTGCCCTCGAAGTGGGAAGAAATCTCACCCACGCGTCGGATACAGTCGAGAATGGCGCGAGTGAAGTGGCGTTGTGGTTCAAGAAGGATGAATTGGTGGATTGGAAGAGGGAAGTGGATTCGTGGGTGTTTGAGAAATAGAGAGTAGTGAGTAGAGAATAGTAGGGGAAGTAATTGGTAAGTGGTAATTCGTCCCGCAGACTTGATGAGTCGGCGGGAAGTTTGTTTTGGGGTAAACTACAACCAATCTATCTTTTCTATTGGAGGTTGTTTTGGATATTCAACTTCTTGTATCTATTTTTGGACCTGCCCTTTGGGAAGTATTCAAGACCTTGCTTGAAAAAGGTCGTGATATTGCACTGGAAAAAGGCGTACAACCTGTAAAAGATTGGGTGGACGATGGTTATGATGAGCGAAAAGACGCGGAGGCTTTGAGCGCGGCTTTGCTCAAGACTTTAGATCAATTGAAAGCAGAGGGACAGTTTGATTCATTCGTTGCCACATTGAAATTCACAGGACTGGATAAAAAGGCGCATCTCGCGCTGGCTGGCGCGGCGGTAGAAATGACCCAATATGCGCCCGAAATAATTTCAACGGATTTATTAAATCTCCTCAATTTGAATGAGTCGCATCGCACCATGCTGGCGCGGTTCCTTCATATTCTTCGAAATCAGTTGAAGGATGTGGAGAAATTCAAGGATGGTATTCAATACGCCAATGAAATGGAGGGGCTTGGGCAGTTACGCGGAATTTCCAGCCAGATGTTGATCGTCGCAGACCAATTGGCGAGGCTCGTCGGTTACGAAGAAGCCTTGATTACAGAACGGCGACTGACCACTGACGACGGGCAGGCGTTGCGCGAGTATCTTGTTGAAGTGAGGCAAAAGTGGGAAGGGTTGATGCTTCCCTTGCTGCGAAAAAAATCGGGAGATATAACGAGCGCAAAATTGAAGCAGGTCTTCGTCCCGTTGCGTTTGAGGGATGTGCGCGCCGAGGAAGAATCGCGCCGCAAAATGGAAAGGGTTGCGAGTCCTGAAAAGATGTTGAGGGAACAAGCGGAGGAGATAAAAGCCGTTGAAATCGGCGAATTGCTGAATCGCTATCCCAAATTCATTTTATTGGGACCGCCGGGTTGCGGCAAAACTACGTTGTTGAGTCGTGTAGCGCTCGCGTTTGCAGAGGGACGTGCGCAGGATGATCTGGGATGGAAGGGCAAAAATCTATTCCCTATTTTCCTGCGATTGCGAAACTTTGGCGCGTTCCTCAAACAAAACCGTGACGAATATTCCGCGCCGTCCCCCGGGGCACTGATCGCCTATCTTGAAAACCTGTTCCGCGATGGGGACCGCATTCGCCTGACCGCCGATTTCTTCGATAAACGCCTCGCCGAAGGCAATTGCCTCGTGTTGATGGACGGGTTGGATGAAGTTTCGGATTTACGCAGCGAAGTGGCAGGTTATGTGGACGCGTTCGTATCGCGCTATGCCGCAAAGGGAAATTATTTCGGCATGGCGTCGCGCCCGCG
>DAOTZF010000196.1:0-14696 GCA_034434415.1 Anaerolineales bacterium
GGGACGTATCATGAGTGGCAGGACGGCGAAGGATTAAACGGCGTGGCGCAGTATTATGGCGTCACACCGGAAGACATCATTAATTATCTGCCAAACAACCTGGATATTGAAACCATTGGAGATTACTCTCATCCGAACATCACACCCGGTACCTGGCTGGTGGTGCCCGGCGGCGCGCGCGAATTCATCTCGTGGAGTGCGCCGCTTGGTGTGACGCGTGAAAATCCGGCTTCTGCACGCGTGCTTGGACCCGGCGCTTGCGAGCCGGTAAGCGGCGGCGCAGTTGGCTTCGGCACCTTTGTATGGCCCGCGTCCAACCACAGACTCTCCGGCTTCGATTATTCGCCGAGCAGCAACCACTGGGGCGTCGACATCGCCGGGAACGAGGGAGAAGGCGCGTATGCCACCGATGCGGGCGTGGTGGTTTATGCCGGTTGGAACAATTATGGATATGGCAATATGATCATGGTAGATCATGGCAACAACTTCCAATCGTTGTATGCCCATTTGAGCGGCATCAGTGTGGTGTGCGGACAGAGCGTGGGACAGGGTGATCTGATCGGGGTCATCGGTAGTACCGGGCGTTCGAGCGGCTCACACCTGCACTTCGAAATCCGCGCCATCTCATCATGGGTCAACCCGTGGGATGTGTTACCGCCCCCGTAACTTGCGGAAGATATTCATCTCGACTATAATGCCCATCGTTCGGGCGCATAGCTCAGTTGGTTAGAGCGCTACTATCACACAGTAGAAGTCCGGGGTTCGAGTCCCTGTGCGCCCACTCGAGTTTAATTTTCGATTGGGGGTTCAAGTGCTTCGCGATGTGCGCCCACTAGATTAACGAGTCTCATGACTCGTTATTTTATTTAAACTTGCAGGGACACATCGAAACGGCCTGTCGTCAACATCATAAAATGACTCGCTGTATCCCTGCTTTCATAACCTGATATAGGAAAAGCGTAAGAGTTCAAACCACTATCATATTCTGTTTTATAATCCCATCACGATGCCAACACGAACCAACGAGCAATGGATTGCCGAACTCAAGGAAACGGGTCCCGTACGCGAAGCTGCGCTCGAAGACCTGCGCGCCATCATCCAAAAAGGCTTGCCATACGCTCTCTCTCGCTGGCTTCCGCCTGACCAGCCGCAATTCAATGCGCTCGTCGATGAAGTGACCCAGGAAACGCTCCTCCGCGTGCTCGACCAACTCGGCACTTTCGAGGGACGAAGCCAATTCACCACGTGGGTGCACAAGATCGCCGTGCGTATCGCGCTCACAGAACTACGCCGAAAACGCTGGCGGGATTCCTCCCTGGATGAATTGACCGAAAACGAAGACGCTCCTCCCCCGCCCGGCCTGCTCGCCGATTCGCACGCAGGTCCCGAAACCTCTGCAGAACGCGCCGACATGCTGGCGCGCGTCCGCCGCATTATCGAGGAGGAACTGACTGACCGTCAGCGCGAAGCGCTCGTCCTGCTGGGAGTCCGCGATATGCCCATGGAGGATGCGGCCCGTAAACTCAAGACCAATCGTAACGCGTTGTATAAACTTCTCCACGATGCACGGGTCCGCTTGAAAAGCCGGCTTTCACGCGAGGATATCGCGCCTCACGAAGTCCTTGCACTCTTCGAGCAAAAGTAAGATTAGCCAAACGTTAAACATCAAAAACGCAGACCATGAACATCAAAGACCTTGTCAACCGGATCCGCACCAGCCTCGGCATGAAACAGGAAATGCCCAATGAGGCTGTGCTTGGATTCCTGCGAGTGCTCGAAGAGGTGCGCGCCGAGGAATTGACCTGTGATGAGATTTATTCGAAACTGGACGAATATGTGGAGCGTCAGGCAAACAAACACGATGCGGCGCAGTTGATGCCACTCATCCGTGAGCATTTGGATATTTGCCCCGAGTGTTGTGAAGAATACGAAGCCTTGTTGAAGGTGGTCGAGGAAGCGGAACAAAAATAGACTCAATGTTGGTGCGGCAGTTGAACTGCCGCACCAACATTTGATTTATGCGTGGAACAACTTCTCCCCCGCGCGGATCGGAACTTTGAGTCGATTTTCCGCCGGTGTGATCGGACACGACCACATCTCGTTGTACGCGCAATTGGGGTTGTACGCGATGTTGAAATCCACAAGGAAGCGGTTACCGGGCAACGGCTCCGGTTCGAGATAACGCCCGGCGGGATAGGTTTCCTTCCCAGCCAGTGAATCGACAAACGGGAGGAAAAAACCGTAATCGGCTCTATAAATGGTCAACTCGGCTTCCTGCCCATCCACTTGAAATTTGAATCTCCCAAATCTCACATACTCCTGCACGCCGCCGGTGGAGGTTTGCATCATCATCGCCTGCTGCTCGGGGAACGGTTCCACTTGCACTTCGAGCCGCAGCGCGTCGTTTTCGGGAAAATAAGATAATCCCTTGAACTCCCGCCGCTGTTCAGGGGTCAACGGGCTTTGTGGGTGATGCGCAAACATTTCGTCTTTTTCTTTGCGGAATTCATCCAGTTCGGTCATTCAGCCTCCGAGTGCATCTTGCATCCTAGACCAACAAAGAATGAAATTTCTTACAGAGATAAATTCATCTCTTGCACATTCCATTTTCCTGTGCTATCGTTATTTCGCATGAATGAAAAGACTGTCTTGATCATCGAAGACGAGGAAGATGCCGCCGAATTGTTCGCCGAGATGATGCGCGTCAGCGGCTTCCGCGTGATCAAGATCACGACCAGCGCTCCCGCCATGGACCTGATTACAGACGAAAAACCCGACCTCGTCATCCTCGACATTATGATGCCGGATATTTCCGGGCTGGACGTGTTGCGGCAAATGCGCGGCGACCCAACCCTGATGCACATTCCCGTTGTGGTAGTATCTGCCAAAGGCACACCAACAGACATCAAAACCGGCATGGATGCCGGCGCGTCCACCTACCTCACCAAGCCTGTTGGGTTCCTCGAACTGAAAGAAGCCGTGAACCGCGCATTGGACGGTTAAAGCATGAGTCTCCTGCGCGCTTTCATCGCCATTGAAATCCCACACGAAGTTCAGCAAACAATACACAAGGCAACTGCGGTTCTCCGCGGCGAATTGGGAGCGTGTGTTCGATGGGTGCCGGTGGAAAATATCCATCTGACGTTGAAATTCCTCGGTGACGTTTCACCCGCACAAGTGGATATGCTGGCTTCAATCCTCCGGGCTAAAGCGGACTCCGTCCCGGCGTTCGACATTCACGTGGGCAGACTCGGTTCCTTTCCGAACATGAAGCGGGCTCGCGTCCTGTGGGTCGGAGTCCAAGCTCCGGCAGGGATGCAGAAGTTATCCCGCGGCGTTGAATCTGCTTGTGCGCGGCTGGGGTACGAATCTGAATCGCGAGGCTTTTCTCCTCATCTTACTCTTGGGCGCGTGCGACAGGATGCCACTCCACAGGATGCGGAAAAAATCCGCCATGCGCTCGAACGGCTGACGATTGACTCACTCGGTACTGCAAGGGTAGACTCAGTGCATCTGTTCAAGAGTGATTTGAAACCATCAGGCGCGGTGTATACGAAATTGTTCTCCGCGCCGTTACGACGTGTCATGATGAGCGAAGCAAAGCATCTCTCTCAACGAACTAGAGACTCTTCGCCTTCGGCTCAGAGTGACACAGACAATTTGAGGTGAAACCTGAACGCACTCGAACTCGCACACAAGATCGTTGACACCCTGGAGGACAAAAAGGGCGAAGACATCCTGCTCCTTGACATCAAAGATGTGGCGTCCTTTACCGATTATTTCGTCCTGTGCAACGGCACTAGTGACCGCATGTTGGACGCGCTCGCCAAATCGGTGCTGGAGGCGACGAAAAAGGAATACAAGAAAAAATCTCGCGTGGAGGGCAGATCACAGGAGGGCTGGTTGGTGCTCGATTACGGTGATGTGGTGGTACATTTATTTTCACCCGACCAGCGCGAGTATTATGATCTCGAAGAATTGTGGAGCGACGGGAAGGTGGTGCTAAAGGTGCAATAGATTCGTCGCGGAAACTCCAACATTCCACACAACAAAAGGATTCGCATGAAAAAAAATCTCTTCTGCTATGTCAGTTCGATTCTTCTCGCCTCACTCCTGTTGGCGAGTTGCGGTAGCGCACAGGAAAGCACTTCATCCTCCACCGAACCACCGCCGTTTATCCCAATCGATGATTCGGTGCTCACATCGTCGGCAGAGGTGGTGGCGGAAGAGTGGGCGAGCCTTGCCTTCATGGTAGGCGCCCAAAGTGTGGATGTGCATGTACGAGCTGGCGATCGCGTGCGGCAAGGCGATCTCATTGCATCCATCCCGGAAAGTGCCCTGCCGCAGAGCATTATCAACGCACAGGCGGACCTCGTCCTTGCACAGCAAAATCTCGATGATCTGCTGACCTCGGAAACTGCTCTTGCACAGGCAACCATTAATTTTCGCGCGGCGCAGGAGGCATACGACAAAGCTGTTGATTATCGCGATTCTCTCAACGATCCGATTACCATCACAGAAGTAAAGATAAAAGAAGAGCGAACACCTTTTGGAATCGTCGAAGTGCCGGTTACTAAGAAATATCAGGGCTATGCGGACAAGGTGACCATCGCAAAAGCGGATGAAGACCTCGCATTAAAAAAAGGCTTGCTTGAGGACGCACAGCGCGACCTCGCACGATTAACCGATATTGCGAACTCTCCCGAAGCGATCGCGGCACAATCCCGCGTCGCCGCCATCGAAGCAGTACTCAATCAAGCAAACTTGATTGCGCCGTACGATGGGGTTGTGGTGGAGGTCTATCTCAATTCCGGCGAGATGGTTTCGCCGGGCACGCCGGTCGTGTTGATCGCCGATCTCTCCACATTGCAGGTGCAGACTACCGATCTCAACGAAGTGGATGCAGCACGCGTCCAAGTTGGCGATCCGGTCAACGTCACGTTCGACGCGCTTCCCGATGTGGTGGTTGCAGGCGAGGTGGCAAGCATCGCATTAAAGAATGCGCCGGGCTCCGGCGTGTATTTCAACGCGGTCATTAAACTGGCGGAGATACCCGAACAACTTCGCTGGGGCATGAGCGCCTTCGTTGAAATTCAGACGGACGGAGAATAATTGCGAGACCTGCAGTCTTTTGTTCAGTAGATAAAGGTTACAAAACATGGACAGCCTACTTGTAGGATTGCGGGTTCAGCCTTAAAATTCCAATCGACGACCAAATAATACACCAAAGGAGATTTCGATCATGGTCACTGTAGGTCTTTATTACGATGTCATTCCCGGCAAGGAACAAACCTTTGAAGAGGCGGTGGACAAAGTGCTGGGCGTCCTCTCGCAAAATCCCGATCATGTAAAGAGCTATCTGTATCATCGGGTTAGCGAACCCAACTCGTACGCGATCATCTCGGAGTGGTCCTCCAAAGACTCGTTCAGCGCGTTTGTGCAGAGCGATATCTTCAAACAAGTGACCGATTGGGGCAAGGCCGAAGTGTTGGCGCGCCGCCCAAGTCACAAAGTCTACGGTCATGAACGCGATATGAATTAATCGTCTCGTGACACCATCATGAACACAACAACATCCGAGGTGGTTGTTAATCCGCCGCAATCGGCCGCTGTGACGTTTCGATTAGCGCGCATCCTGCGGCTTGCTACATTTCAAATAGGTTCCACGCTAGGCGACATCCTCGTCACCAGCATTTGGAACCGCATCATGATCAATGAATTGGGGATGAACGCCACTCCCGTTGGTTTGCTGATCGCGTTGCGTTACCTGCTTGCACCGCTCAGCCTCTGGGCAGGATATTGGTCCGATACACGTCCATGGTTCGGGTTTCACCGAACACCGTACATCTGGGCAGGCAGACTCTTGATCGTTCTTTCGTACCCACTCCTGCCCCTCAGCTTGACATATTTCGCCGCCGACAAAGGCGATGTGACGGGTTGGTTGATCGCCATTGTTTGTTTCCTCATGTATGGCACAGGGACATTACTATCAGGCGGGAATTTGCTCGCGCTGGTACGCGACTCGGTTCCTCAACAACGGCGCGGTTTTGCTATCAGTATCATGGAAACATTTCTTATTATCATGTTCCCGATTGCCGCGATCAGCCTCGGACGCGCCATGCGCGATTTCAGTCTTGATGCGTTCTGGTCAGTCACGTTGACTGTGATGGGCATCAGCGCGTTCTTCTGGTTCTTTGCCGTTGTTGGAATCGAAAAACGATTCTCAAACCCGCGCTCGGAAAACGATCAATCCACACCCAAATTCGGCGAATCGATTCGTAAGATTTGGAAGGACGCGGACACGCGTGGCTTTTTTGTCTTTCTTGCAATTGCAACACTGGCGGCGTGGGCACAGGATGCGATCCTCGAACCGTTCGGCGCCCAAGTATTGGGGCAGGATGTGGAACAAACCACACGCTACTCCGCGTATTGGCAAACAGCCACGGTTCTCTTCCTGATCGGATGCGTGATACGATTCCGACGCCGCCCACCGGAGGCAAATGTCCGCCTTACAAAGATCGGGTTGGGAATCATGGCGCTTGGCATGGCAACCCTTGCAGTTGCGGCGTTCGGCGCGCAACTTAGGATGTTGCAACTTGCATTGGTAATTTTCGGCGCGGGATTCGGTATCTACACCTTTGGCGGATTCAGCCTGCTGGTCGCAATGACATCGGATGCCGAAGCAGGTATGTATCTCGGCTTGTGGACGATTTGTGTACTCCTTTCAAGAGGCGTCGGCATTGCGCTCGGCGGCATATTGCGAGATGTATTCCTTGCACTTACATCATCGCCAACGACGACGTATGGCTTGATCTTCCTGCTCGAAGCGATCGGTCTTGTCGCCGCGATCTTTGCCCTCACCCGCGTGGATGTGATCGGTTTTGGAAAACGCGTCGGTCGGATCGCCTCCGAGGCAGATGCGGCAGGAATCGAAATCGGTCCGTAATATGCCGATCCTCGAAGCGAGATCTCTGCGAAAAATTTTTCACCTTGGGGAGCATCCTGTCAATGCCCTTGCCGGCGTGGATTTCGTCGTTGAAAAAGGCGAATTCGTAGCCCTGATGGGGCGAAGCGGAAGTGGAAAATCCACGCTTCTGCACCTCATCGGCGGGCTGGATCGCCCCAGCGAAGGTGAAGTGACCCTCGCGGGCATGCAACTCTCACTGCTCAGCGACGATAAGGTCACACTCGTGCGCCGCCGCAACATCGGGTTCGTCTTTCAGTTCTTCAATTTGCTTCCCACGCTCTCCACCGAAGAAAACATCGCTTTGCCGCTCACGATCGACGGCAAAGACTACTCCAAATATCAAGAACAGATCGAAACCCTCCTGGCGCACGTGGGGCTGGAGGGACGCCGTCGTCACAAACCGGATCAACTTTCAGGCGGCGAACAACAACGAGTGGCGATCGCTCGCGCGCTCGTGACCCAACCATCCATCATCCTCGCCGATGAGCCTACCGGCAACCTAGACTCGAAGAACAGCACCGCCATCATGGAACTCCTCCGCCGGTCGTGTGATGAACTCGAGCAGACCATTGTTGTCGTTACACACGATCCGCGCGCTGCGGCGTATGCTGACCGCGCCGTTTTCCTGCGCGATGGAAAGGTTGCCAAGGAAGTTCGCTTCAAACGCGGCATGAAAGTGGAAACGCGACTAAGCAAGATCCTAAAGACGATGGAAAACCTACCGGATCAAGCCTGACCTCAGCCTGCCTTGCCGATCCAACTGGAATCACCTGTTCAAATGACCCAAAGCCTTCTGCTGGCGATACGCTCACTGATCGCCCGCCCCCTTCGCACCTTGCTAACCACATTTGGTATCGTGCTGGGCGTGGCGGTGATCCTTAGCATCAACATCACGAACACCAGCACACTCGATGCGATCACGCGGCTCTTCAGCGAATCATCGGGGAAGACGAATCTTGTCGTCACCAACGCGGACCTGAGCCTCGGCGGCTTCGATGAAGGAATCGAGCCTCGCGTTGAGTCAATTCCAGGGGTGGCGGAAGCAGCGCCATTGATTCAGATTCAAACGGTCATCGCGGACGATGCCTCGCGCGGTGAGATCAATCTGAGTTTCTTCGGCATCGTTCCGGGCGGACTCTTGCTATACGGCATCGATCCACTTCAAGATACCCAGGTTCGCGATTACAAGCTTGTGGAAGGTGAGTTCCTCTCCAACGATCTGAATGAACTGAGCATTGTACTTGTCGAAGACTTTGCCGAGGAAAATAACCTCGAACTCGGCAAAAAGATCACGCTTCGCACGCCTTCGGGGACCGCGCGCCTGACTATCGTTGGGTTGCTTTCCAAAGAGGGACCCGGACAGTTGAACAACGGCGCGTTCGGCATCGTTCCGCTGGAAACCGCGCAAGAATTATTCGACCGCCCGAACGAATTAGACCAAATCGATATTCTCGCCTCACCGGACGACCGTTCACCGCAAAAACTGGATGCGCTGAAAGCCGCGTTACAAGACCGCCTTGGAACGGAATATTCGGTGTTGTATCCCGCCACGCAAGGCAAGCGCGTCACCCAAATGGTGACGGGCTATCAAATGGGCTTGAACATCTTCAGCATCATTTCGATCTTCGTCGGCGCGTTCCTGATCTACAACGCTTTCTCGATGACGGTCGTCGAACGCACGCGCGAGATCGGCATGTTGCGCACGCTCGGCATGACGCGCTGGCAGATCATGAAACAGATCCTGCTTGAAGCGATCACGCTTGGCTTGCTGGGTTCCGCCATCGGCATCGCGCTGGGAACCTTTCTCGCGCGAGGATTGATCCGCATCACCGAGGTCTTTCTCGCGCAGGATGTGAAAGACGTGAGCGTTCCCACATCCGCTCTCATCACCAGCGCTGGGATCGGGATCATCGTAACGTTGCTCGCCACAGCAATTCCCGCGTGGCAGGCCGGGCGCATTTCACCTCTCGAAGCATTGCGCATCCGCGGCAACGTCGACGATACGCGCGCGATCCAACGCGGCTTGCGTTCGGGTACGTGGATCATGCTCATTTCATTATTCGTGATTTTCATCCTGCCCATTCCCGAACCGTTCGGCAGTCGTATCAACAATACAGCAGTGCTTGGCATGATGCTCGGCGGCGCGTTGCTCATCCCGGCATCCGTGGGCTTGTGGGAAAAATTCACACGCGCCACGGTACGGCGATTCTACGGGCGCGAAGGTCAACTCGGCAGTCGCAACATCGAACGGTCGCGCTGGCGCACCGCGCTCACCGTCGCCGCGTTGATGATCGGCGTAGCGATGATCCTCAGCATCCGCGCGGTCACGGTCGCGTTCGACAGCGACATCCGCAGTTGGATCGACGTGTACATCGGCGGCGACCTCTATGTGTTCTCCTCCATCCCGATGCGGAACGACCTGCAGGCAAAGTTGACAGCCGTCCCCGGGGTGGACGCGGTGACTCCCATCCGCTATCTGGATATCAAACGCATCAAACCCGACGGGGAAACTGAATCGCTCGCCCTGATGGCGGTCGACCCGGCATCGTACCAGCGCGTCACATCGTTCGCCTTCGCCGCAAATCAAGGCAACGCATCGGAGCTCATGTCGCAACTCGCGCAAGGCGATACGATCTTTGTTTCGAGCGTGATGTCTGAAAAATATGGCATCGTGCAAGGCGACACGCTCGTGCTGAAAACGCGCCGCGGCGAACGCGAGTTCTATGTGGCGGCAGTGGTCGTGGATTATTACAACCGCGGCATGGTCGTGCAAACCAGTTGGCGCGACTTGAAACGATATTTTCAGGTGGACGATGCCAGCGCGTACCTCATCAAAGTGGAACCGGGTGCCGATGCAGCCGCCGTGCAGGCGCAGATCGACAAACTCTACGGCAAGCGCCGCAATCTCACAATTCAATCCAACCAGACGTTGAAAGCGAGCGCGCTGGGATTGATCGACCAAACCAGCAGTCTCTTCGATGTGCTGGCGTTCATCGCCATGATCGTAGCCTCGTTAGGCGTGGTCAATACGATGACCATGAACGTCTTCGAACGGACACGCGAGCTGGGTATGTTACGCAGTCTCGGCATGACGCGCTGGCAGATGACAAAGATGATCCTTGCCGAAGCCCTGCTCATTGGCGTGATCGGCGGCGGGCTGGGGCTGGTTTTCGGGCTTTTTCAGTCGCGCGTGGTGATCTCGACGGTCAATGCGACCGCGGGCTATGACCTGACCTACATCCTTCCGATTCAGGGAATTGTGGTCAGCTTGATCATTGCGTTGGTTGTCTCGCAACTTGCGGCGATCTTCCCCGCCGTGCGCGCGGCACGATTGCGAATCATCGAGGCGATCCAGTTCGAATGAAAACGTTCATTCTTCCTCTCGTTGAACACACCACCTTCTCACAAGGGAATGTTGGCGGCAAAGGTTCATCGCTGCTGTGGCTCGTCAAAAACGGATTCAACACCGCGCCCGGCTTCATCATCACAACCGAGGCGTTTCGTGAATTTATTCGCTCGGCGGGTATGGAAATTCAGGATCGGGATCAACTACGGAACTTGCCACTTCCAAGGCACATCGAAGAATCCATCCGCCAGGCATATCGAAATCTTGGCGGGCGCGTGGCGGTGCGCTCTTCGATGGTTGGGGAAGACGGGGTTGTATCGTCGTTCGCGGGTCAATTGGATACATTGCTCAACATCGAAGGCGCGGAGGCGGCGATTCAGGCGGTGCGCGCATGTTGGATGTCGATGTTCAACGAACGGTTCCGAAACTATTTGAGCGAACGCAATGCAAAAAATAACCTCGCTATGGCGGTGATCGTCCAGCAAATGGTGGAGGCAAAAGCCGCGGGCGTGGCGTTCAGCGCAGACCCGATCAGCGGAGAAGATGTGGTCATCATCGAAGCGACCGCTGGTTTGGGCGATGTGGTTGCGGGCGGGACAGTGAATCCCGATCGTTGGGTTGTCGATTCACAAAATAATATCGTTGAATCGATTCAAAACTCACAAACATCGCCTGCATTAACCAGAGCACAAGTGCAGGAACTTGCTGCAATCATGCGTAAAGTTGCCCTCAAGGCAAATTCGCCGCAGGATGTGGAATGGGCATGGGATGGTAACAATTTCATCCTTTTACAGGCGCGTCCGATCACATCGCTGGCGGGCAAGGATGTGTATTCCAGCAAGTTCGTCTCTGAGATGGTGCCGGGGCTCATCAAACCGCTGGTCTGGTCGACAACGACCTCAGCGATCACACAAAACGTGTTCGCGCACGTCTTTGATGAATTGCTTGGCACCGGCAAAGTGGACGCGTCGAAACTGATGAAGCGCATTCACTCGCGGGTGTACGCGAACGTCACGTTGCTCGGCAAAGCGTGCGAGCAGTTGGGTTTACCCGCCAACTTCTTTGAAACGATCACACGCGGTGAGCGCCCGACGAACGTACGAAGATCCTTCCTATCATTCAACAATCTACCTGAAAAGATTCGACTAATCCGATTTGTCATCCGAAACAGGCACGCTGCGCCGCGAGTGAGATCATTCGTCGAACGGCGAGGACGGGAACTGGAGCCGTTCCGCCGGGCGGATTGGGAAGTAAAAACCGCGGATGATTTGCTGGCGTCCCTCGATCAACTCAGGAAATATCACGGCGAAGTGCAGTGGTACATCTTCATCACCGCGCTGAACATGAGTGTGCGGAACCGCCTTTTGGGTAGATTGATCAAGCGCGCGACGGGTGATGTCACAACAGGCGATCTGCTGAGCGGAGCCGCACCCTCGCTGGCCTTGGGCGCAAACCACGCCTTGCAAGAAATGGCAACGCTGGCACGTGAATTGGATGTTGAGTCTCAACAAATGCTGTTAGAGGGCGACAATCCTTTGATTCGCAGGTTATTATCGGAAAGCGAGGAGGGAAGTAAATTGGTGCAGAAAATGGATGAATTCCAATCGCGCTACGGTTTCCTCAGCGCGAACGGCACGGACTTTTCACTACCCGCGTGGCGCGAGACCCCAGCGCTGGTATGGCAGATGGTGGGGAGAATGGTCAAGCAACCGCATCCGGCGACCGCGGATATTTCGACGCGGCAACAAGTCGCTTGGCAAGCAGTGAGATCGAAGTTAAGTCCGTTCCAACGCAGGAGGTTCGAGGGGCTGCTTGCGTCGACGATCAATTTCATGGATCTGCGCGAACGCGTCAGCCAGTTGATCTCGGAGGACGCGTATTTAATGCGCTGTATTTATCTTGCGCTTGCGAATCAACTGGTAAGGCAAAACAAACTGAGTCAACGCGATGACATTTTTTATCTCAGCCACGAAGAAGTCGTCGCGTCGGTGCGAGGGGAGATTAAAGCCGAAGAGGCGAATCAGTTGATCGAAGCGAGACAGATTGAACTGAGGCGGGACGCGGAAATCGATCCACCTGAAATTCTGCGCGGGGAAATGTCGTCCTCACGGGTATCATCGATCACCGAAAACGACTCCGATATGTTGTTGGGCATCAGCGGAAGCGCCGGAGTCGTCGAAGGACGGGCGCGCATCGTGCGCGATCCATCGCTTGCGCCGCACGACTTGTCGCGCAGTGATATTTTGATCGTGCCATTCACCGATGTGGGTTGGACGCCTTTGCTCGCGGGCATCGGAGGGATCGTGGCGGAAACAGGCGGGCAACTTTCACACACTGCCATCGTGGCGCGCGAATACGGGTTGCCCGCCGTTGTGAGCGTGAAGCACGCCACGCAACGCGTGCGCGAGGGACAATGGATCTTGGTGGACGGCGCGCAAGGGCGCGTGTATCTGAAACAGGAGGTTGGAGCATGAACACAACTGTGATCGTGATCGCGGCAGTGACCGGTTATCTCTTCGGCTCGATCTCGTTCGCGCGCGTGGTGGCGCGGCTCTTCGCGCCAGACATTGACCCGTCGAAAACAAAACTCGATATCAAGAACAGCGACGAGAAGTTCGAGGTCGGCGTGACAAGCGCCACCACACTCTCGATGCAGGGAGTCCCAAAACTCGGGTTCCTCACCGCCGTGCTCGATATGCTCAAGGTGGCTTTGCCCACGTTGTATTTCAAGAACCAATTTCCCGGAGAATATGTCTTTCTGGTCACCGCGCTGGCGGCGATGATCGGACACGTGTGGCCCGTGTGGTATCGCTTCCGCGGCGGGCGCGGACTGACCGCCGTGTACGGCGCGATGTTCACTGTGGATTGGGTGGGCACGTTCGTCACCTTCTTTGGCGGGATGCTGTTAGGCATCATCGTTGTCCGCGACATCCTCGTGGCATATCTCTCCGGCTTATGGCTGTTGGTGATCTGGTTATGGTTCCGCACACATGATCCTGCCTACGTTTGGTACGGGCTTGCGGCGAATTTTATCTTCCTTTTCTCGATGATCCCCGAGATCAAACAATATCTCGACCTCAAGCGCCGTGGATTCGGCGCAGACATCGGCGAGACGGTGCAGATGACCGGCATGGGACGCGGCATCTACCGCTTCGCCAGGCGATTGAAGTTGATTCGCGACTCCTCGCCTTCTCCCACCGGGGGAGGACAGGGCGAGGGCAGGCAGTGACTCCTCAACCGATCGTTCTCTTCGGCGGTTTTTTGAGCGTGCCATCCATTTACGACGGGATGAGGGATGAGATCGCGCGCGTCAGCAGACAAAAGGTCTGGGTGGTGCCAGCCTACACTCATCATTGGTTGACGGCTGTCGTGCCTGCGGGCTGGGCGTTGCTCATCCGCAAGTTGGATGCGACCGTGCGCGAGGCGGTGAAGACCTCCCCCACAGGCAAAATCACCTTGATCGGTCACAGCGCGGGCGGAGTGATGTCGCGGCTGTACCTGGGTTCCAAACCGTTTTACGGTCATATCTTCAACGGCATTCAATGGGTGGACACGATCATCACGCTCGGAAGTCCGCACTACAACCATCGCGGCGGGCGTTTACGAAATGAAGTGAACAAGATGTATCCCGATGCATACTTCTCGCCGCATGTGAAATATATTTCTGTGGCGGGAAAGTCCGTGCAGGGGAAGCGCGACGGCACATCTGCAGAACGACGGATCTATGGCGCATACCAACGGTTATGCGGAGACGGCTCAGCATGGGGTGATGGATTAGTGCCGCTCGAGTCCGCGTTGTTGAGAGGCTCCGAACAGGTCCTGCTCGAGGGAGCCAATCATTATGGATTCAAAGGAAATCCCTGGTACGGCACGCCGAACTTGGTGGAGGAGTGGTGGAAAGCAGTCAGGTAGCCGATTGGAATAAAAACATCCCGCCGACCTGCCTTCGGCAAGCCAGCGGGATGAATTACCAATTACCATTTACAAATAACAGTTGTGGTCTCGATACGCTCGCGACGAACGCTCGCTACTCGACCACCCAGTTTCCAGTCTCTATTTCTCAAACACCCACGAATCCACTTCCCTCTTCCAATCCACCAATTCTTCCTGCTTGAACCACAACGCCACTTCACTCGCGCCGTTCTCGACTGTATCCGACGCGTGGGTGAGATTTCTTCCCACTTCGAGGGCAAAATCATGGCGGAGCGAACCGGGCGCGGCTTCCGTGGGACGCGTCGCGCCCATCGTCTGTCGGATGGCAGCGACGGCGTTCGGTCCCTCCCATACCATCGCCATCACCGGCGCAGAGACGATGTAGGCGATTAGTCCATGATAAAACGGCTTGCCTTTGTGAATCGCGTAATGAGTCTCCGCCAGTTCCCG
>DAOTZF010000197.1:0-33630 GCA_034434415.1 Anaerolineales bacterium
TGTGGTGGAACGGTCAAAATCGAAAACATCTCACGAAACTCAAAACAAGGCGATATTGCCTTTCTCGATATTCTCCAGCAAATGGGATGCACTGTCGAAGAGACTGATCACTGTTTACGCGTCACTGCTCACCCTCCCCTGCGCGGCATCGACGTGGATATGCGCGACATCCCCGACACAGCCCAAACCCTCGCGGCGATTGCACCGTTTGCATCCACCCCAACACGGATTCGCGGCATTGCCTCCGCCCGCGTCAAAGAAACAGACCGCATCCATGCCACGTGCACCGAACTTCAACGATTGGGTGTTCTAGCCGAGGAACATGAGGATGGCATGACCATCTACCCAACCTTCAACTTTCAACCTGCAAACATTCAAACCTACAACGACCACCGCATGGCAATGGCATTCTCGCTGATCGGTCTGCGCGTGGATGGTGTCGTCATCGAAAATCCAGCCTGCGTTTCTAAAACCTTTCCCAACTTTTTTGAAGTGCTTGAAATTTTACGATGAAGAACGGGCAACCTTCCAACATTCAAACCTTCAAACTGGGTTTGATCGGCTATCCTCTCAACCACTCCCTCTCGCCTCAGATCCACACCGCCGCCTTCAACGCCTGTGGACTAGAAGGCGACTATTCACTATTCCCTATTTTCTCTGACGATAAACAAGGACTCAAAGATTTGCTGACACGCGTCCGCATGAACGAAATACAGGGTTTGAACGTCACCATCCCGCACAAACAGACCGTGATCGAATTTCTCGATGAACTTACGCCAGTTGCCAAAGCCATCGGCGCGGTTAACACAATTTATTTGGAAGATTCCAAACTCATCGGAGATAATACCGACGCGCCAGGTTTTTTATCTGATTTGGAAAAGTTCCTAACTACGGAGACACAGAGACAAGGGGATCTGAATTCTCTTGTTTTAGGTGCTGGAGGCTCGGCAAGAGCAGTAGTTTATGCATTGCTCCAAAATGGCTGGAATGTCACTCTCGCCGCGCGCAGAATCGAACAAGCGAAAGAACTCGCTTCGCAATTCGAAAATATCAATGTGGCGGATTTCAACCCTCAAACTTTTCAACTTTCAAACCTGCAACTCATCGTCAACACCACCCCTCTCGGCATGACCCCGAACATTGACCCTTCTCCTTTGCCGGAGAATCTGTCACTGCCTTCCAATGCTTTTGTATATGATTTGGTCTACAATCCACGCGAAACGAAACTTGTGAGAGATGTCCGTACGAAAGGACTGAAAGCCGCCACCGGACTTGGCATGTTAATTGAACAAGCCGCACTCTCTTTTGAGATTTGGACAGGTCATAATCCCTCACGTGAAATAATGCGTGTTTCTGCCGAACAATCTCTGGTCCCTAATCTCAATTCTCCAATTCTCTGATTTCCGATTACTCAATTACCAATTACAGAGTTTCCATGCCCCTACGTTTCCTCACCGCTGGTGAATCACACGGACCCTCTCTAACAGCTATCTTGGATGGCATTCCTGCCGGTTTGCCCCTGACTCCCGATATCATCGATACTGAACTCGCCCGCCGCCAAAAAGGCTACGGCTCAGGTGGACGAATGAAGATCGAGAAAGATACCGTTCAAATTCTCGGCGGCGTGATGGCAGGTGAAACCACCGGCGGACCCATTGCCATGCTCGTCCAAAACCTTGATCACATTAAATGGAAAGGGAAAGCTATCGAACCGATGACAACTCCCCGCCCGGGTCACGCGGACCTAACGGGCGCGATCAAATACGGCTACAAGGATTTGCGTCCCGCTCTCGAACGCGCCTCTGCAAGAGAAACAACGATGCGCGTAGCAACAGGGGCTGTGTGCAAACATTTTCTCTCACAGTTTGGAATTATTGTGGGCGGATACGTCGCTTCCATCGGCGAAATTCAAACCGAATTTGGCGATATGCCCTACGAGGAGCGCTTCGCCCGCGCCGAAGAATCAGACGTCCGCTGCCCGGTTGAATCGTCCGCGCAAAAGATGCGTGATGAGATCGAAAAAGCGATCCACGGCAAAAACACCCTCGGTGGGATTCTTGAAATTGTTGCTTTGAATGTTCCCATTGGGCTTGGCAGTTTCATGCAATGGGATAAACGTCTCGAAGCCAAACTTGCCATGGCGGTCATGTCCGTGCAAGCCATCAAGGGAGTGGAAATCGGCGACGCGTTTGCCAATGCAAAACGTTTCGGCACTGAAGCGCAGGATGCCATTCGTCTTAATACGCAATTCGTAGTACGCAGCACGAATCGCGCCGGCGGCACGGAAGGCGGGATCTCCAACGGACAGCCGATAGTAATTCGCGCGGCGATGAAACCGATCGCAACCACACTGACTCCACAGCAAACCGTTGACCTTGCCAGGGGCGAAAACGCGCCCACGCAATACGAGCGCTCCGATTTTTGTCCTGTTCCGCGCGCCGTTCCGATCTTGGAAGCGATGGTTGCCTTTGTCCTCGCCGATGCCCTCCTTGAAAAACTCGGCGGCGACTCGATGGATGAAATCAAACCGCGTTTTGAAACGTTGCGCAAAGCTACGCTCGATGATCTGCGAATGGATAACACCCCTCACATCTTCTGGGAATAACTGACTCACTGGTTACTGCTCACTGGTCACTGAAATGCATCTCTTCCTTTACGGTCCTCCCGGCACAGGCAAATCCACGATCGGAAAGCTCATTGCCCACAATCTCAAATTGCCCTTCATTGACCTCGACGATGTCATTGAGACAAATGCGGGCATCGCCATTCACCAAATCATCGAAACACAGGGCGAATCAAAATTCCGTGATTTGGAAACCGCCGCTTTGAAAAATCTTGCGAACGGAAAAGAAAGTGTGGTTGCTTTGGGTGGCGGCGCATTACTGCGTGAGGAAAATCGAACTCATGCCGAAACGCAAGGAAAAGTTATTTTGCTCATGGCGGAACGGGAAACGCTGCAGGAGAGATTAAGTGCGGATGCAATAAAGCGTCCGTTGTTGGTGGGCGATTTGGATTCAAAACTTGCATCCCTGCTCGAGGAGCGGCGCGCACATTACGACTCTTTCCCTTTGAAACTTTTCGTTGACGGCAAAACCGCGGAGCAAAATGCACAACAGGCGCAGACGTTGTTCGGACGACACCATCTCACCGCGATGGGGGAGTATGACGTGATTGTGGATACTGTTGAACGAGCACCCAACTCGCTCAACGTGGATTTGATTGTCACCGATGAAAATGTCGCGAATTTGCATCTCGAAAAAATCAGACAGGTGATCGAACGCAAGCTCCCTTCCATTGTCATCCCTGCTGGCGAGGAGCATAAGAATCTCGCAACCGTTTCCCGTTTGTGGGCATCGTTTCTCGAAAACGGACTCGACCGCAAAAGTACCGTCATTGCCCTCGGCGGCGGGATGGTTACCGATGTAGCAGGTTTCGCCGCGTCCACGTACATGCGCGGGGTTGATTGGATTGCCGTGCCGACGACTCTGCTCGCAATGGTGGACGCATCGCTTGGAGGAAAAACGGGATTCGACCTGCCTGAAGGGAAAAACCTCATCGGTTCTTTCCACCCCCCGAAGCTGGTTCTCGCCGACCCAAGCCTTTTACTCACTCTCAACGACCGCGAACTGCGCTCGGGCATGGCGGAAGTTGTCAAGCATGGGATCATCGCCGACCCTGAACTTTTCGCGCTGTGTTCAAATGATTTGAACTGGATAAAAAACAATCTGGAACAAATTGTCAAACGCGCGATGGCGGTGAAGATACAGATCATCGAAGCGGATCCATACGAAAAAGGGATTCGCGCCACGCTCAACCTCGGTCATACAGTCGGGCATGCGGTGGAATTGATCAGTGGATACAAGTTGAGTCACGGCGAAGCGATAGCCATTGGTTTGGTCGCTGAAGCGAAGTACGCTGAACGGATTGGTATTGCGGATCAAGGTGTGACGGATGAAATAAGCAGGGTGTTATCTAAACTAGGCTTGCCTGTCGAAATTCCCAAGGATATGCCGCGCGAGGAAATCCTCCGCGCGATGCGGGTGGATAAAAAGAAAAATGCGAAGTCCATCCGCTTTGCCTTACCGGTTGAGATCGGCAGAGTTGAGTTAGTGGACGTTGGAGATGTGGAAGATGTATTGGAGGACTGAATGAAAATTCTTATATTGCACGGACCCAATTTGAATCTGCTCGGCACGCGCGAACCCGAGGTCTACGGCTCAATGAGTTTGGATGACATCAACAACAAGTTGATTGAACTTGGTGAAGAATTGGGTGTAGAGGTCAAATGCCTGCAATCGAATCACGAAGGCATGTTGATCGATGCACTGCACGACGCCCAGACGTGGGCGAGCGGCGTGGTCTTCAACCCCGGCGGGTACACACATACTTCAGTCGCATTGCGCGATGCCATCCTGGCGATACAAATCCCGGTTGTTGAAGTGCATCTCTCGAATGTATATGCGCGCGAAGAGTTTCGGCATGTTTCGATGATCTCTGCCGTATGCAAAGGCAAGGTCGTAGGATTTGGATGGAGATCGTACGCGCTCGCTCTACGCGCGCTGGCGGAGGGTTAGATAATAGACTTTATCGGTAATAAACCAAAAATTATTTTGGACGCTGATGAACGCAGAAACCGCAGATTTTTTCTCTTTGAATCAGCGTAGGTCAGCGTTTATCTGCGTCCCAATTTTATTCCCGATAGAGTCTAGTTAGATAATTTTCAGGTTTGCCAAATTCGCTGACAATCTTTTTATTCCCACCGACTCGAAGACCACATCCACGATTTCGTCATCGTCTTGAATCTTGCTGTCCAATACGATTCCTTCACCCCAACTAGGATGTTTGATACGCGTCCCTGCGCGGTATTTGGCTGGGATGGCTGAGGCAGGCTGACCCTGCGTCCGATGCGTTTGCCATTTCGTTTCGGGAACTTGTCCGCGGATGGCGCGTCCCGTGCGTGTTTTCCCGACGAGCAACTCCGCGGGGATGTCATCCAGATAGCGCGAAGGAAAGGTTTCCTCTTGTGAGCCGCGTCCGCCGCGTTGGATCGAACGGATGAGGTAGAGTTTATCCTTCGCGCGCGTGATGCCCACATAAAAGAGGCGGCGCTCCTCTTCCATTGATTCGGGATCGTCGAACGAACGACTGTGCGGGAGGATGCCGTCATCGAGACCGACAATGAAGACCGCGCCGAATTCGAGACCTTTCGCGGCGTGGAGGGTGAGCAGCGTAGGCACATTCCCCTCGGCGATGGTATCCTGATCGGAGATGAGCGCGATGTTTTCGAGGAACTCGTCCATGGTGCGAGTGGAATATTCGAGCGCAAGACGTTTCAACTCCTGTACGTTCTCCCAGCGGTCTTCGCCTTCTTCAGATTCATCGTCAATATATTCTTTGTAATTGAGATCTTTCACGACGCGATCAAAAAGTTCGGGCACGGTGAGAGTTTGTGCGGCGACGCGCCAGGTGGCGAGCATGCCGCCGAAATCCGCGAGCGGAAGCGCCGCGCGGCCCGTGAACGATTTCCAATGCGGCGAGTCGTTTCCGCGCGCCAGATCGAGGAGGATGTTGCCGGGCTGTGTGTCGTTTTGGCGCGCCACCATGTGTAAGGTGGTCAATGTTTTTTCGCCGATGCCGCGCGGCGGAACGTTGATGACGCGGTCGAGGCTGGCTTCGTCGGCAGGGTTGTGGATGAGACGAAGGAAAGCGATGATGTCTTTGACTTCACGCCTTCCATAGAATCTCTGCGCGCCGACGAGACGGTACGGAAGCCGCGCTTGCAGGAACGCTTCTTCGATGAGACGTGACATGGCGTTGGTGCGGTACATCACCGCGCAATCGCCCGGCTCGAACTGGCGCGAAGCGACGAGTTGTGCAATGGTATCGACGACGAAGGATGCCTCCGCGTAATCATCGGGCGCTTCGTAAAAGAAGATCTTTTCCCCTGCGCCGCGGTCGCTAAAGAGTTGTTTGTGTTTTCGGTTTCTGGCTCGGTTGATGACTCCTGTCGCGACATCCAGAATGTTTTGATGCGAGCGATAGTTTTGTTCCAGCAGGACGGTCTGCGCATCGGGGAAATCCTGCTCGAAACGGTGGATATTACGGTAGTCTGCGCCCCGCCAGGCGTAAATGGATTGGTCGGGGTCGCCCACGCAGAAAATATTTCTATTAAATGAAGCGAGGTGCCTCACAAGCGCATATTGGGCGAGGTTCGTGTCCTGGAACTCGTCCACCAGCACGTGTCGAAACCGCTGCGCGTATTTTTCGCGTACCGTTGGGTTATCTTCCAATAACCGCGCGGTGTACAACAAAATATCGTCGAAGTCGACCGCGTTGCTGGCGACAAGCCGTTTTTGATATTCGGCATATACGCGCTTCACCACTTCATCGCGATAGGTCTGTGTTGGGTATTCGTCCGCGCCGATGAGTTCGTTCTTGGCGCGTGAGATCGCCGCATGCACGCTGGCGGGGCGGTACAACTTCTCGTTGAGGTTCAGTTCACGGATGACATTTTTGACGATGCGTTCCTGATCGTCTGAATCGAAGATCACAAAATTGGATTGGATCGGCAGGTACTCGGCTTCGCGCCTCAGAATCCGCGCACAAATCGAATGGAACGTGCCGAGCATGATTCCCTCAATGGCTTGGTCGGGGAGCAGTTTCCTGACGCGTTCCTGCATCTCCTTCGCGGCTTTGTTCGTGAAGGTGACCGCAAGAATCTGCCACGGGCGAACTCCCTCCTCTGCGATGAGATATGCGATTCGCTGGGTGAGCACCCGCGTCTTTCCGGACCCCGGACCGGCAACTACAAGGACAGGTCCATTCCCTGCGGTGATGGCGGCGCGTTGTTGAGGGTTGAGTTTGTCCAGGAAATTCATAGAGAAATAGAAAGTAGAGAGTAGTCTATCATACCTACTCTCTACTTTATGATGGATATATCTACTTCACGCTTAAAGCTGGGATGTGCAGTTCGGGCAACGATGGGCTTTAACAGGAATCGTAGTGAAGCAATACGGACATTCCTTTGTGGTGGGGTCAGCCGCAGGAGCAGGTTTTTTCATTCGGTTGATCGTACGTATCATCAGGAAGATAACGAAGGCGACGATGACAAAATCAATGATGGATTGCGCGAACGCGCCCCATTTGAGCACTGCCGATCCGACGGTGACAGCTTTCTCCGCGAGGTTCACCCCACCGAGGAGAAGCCCGATGAGCGGGAACAAGATGTCATTGACGAGCGAAGCGATGATCTTCCCGAACGCGCCGCCAATAATCACGCCGACGGCAAGATCAACCACGTTGCCGCGCATGGCAAAGTCCCTGAATTCTTTTAGCATTTAAAACCTCCTGAAGGTTGACTGAATGATGATATTCTACCGTTTGGAAAAAGGGATGTCAACGAGATATGCGATGCAAAAAATATTTTCCTGCCAATGGCTTGCGCAAGTTTCCAGTAACCCTCAGGTATCACTTGGAGGTAGTTCTAGAGAACTGTTTTTGTTGTGTATTTGGGTTATTTTCCGTCTTTTCCGGTATTACGGTTGACGCTCGTAGGTAATTGGGTATAATTCTTCTGCTTTCGTACTACCCTCAGCTAAGAAAGAGAGGAGGTGGCAGGTAAGAAAAAAGACGTACGTGGAAGTTGAAAATCTGTTCGTAAATTCCCAAAATTTCTCTGGAGGAGAAAACTATGTTTAAAAACCGTTTGATGATGGTTTTGGGCTTGCTCGTCGTAGCGAGCATGGTCCTTTCTGCCTGCGGTCCGACTGCTACAGCAACTGAAGCAGCCACCGAAGCCCCGGTCGTAACCGAGGCGCCGGCGACCGAGGCTCCCACTGCCGCTCCGACCGCGCCTCCCACAACCCGCCATGGTGGCTGGTTGGATGAGGTTGCTTTCTCGGCAGTGACTTCTGACCAGGCTGTGACGCAAATCCAGGCTGGCGCGCTCGATATCTATACCCGCGGCGTGGCTTCGGATCGACTTCAAGAAATCCAGGATGCGGGCGTTTGTTACTCGCAGTCCTACGGTGGTTACTATGACATCCTGTTCAACCCGGCTGTCTTCACTGACACCACCCGTATCAATCCGTTCAGCAACCGCAAGATCCGCGAAGCGGTGAACTGGCTCGTTGACCGTGATTTCATCAACCAGGAAATCTACGGCGGCGGCTCACTTCCGAAATATTTCTCGATCTCGACCCAGTTGGTGGATTACACCAATATCATCGAAACCGCTCGCGGCCTTGAGTCCTTCTATGCCTACAACCCCGAAAAAGCCAATGCTCAAATCACCGCTGAAATGGAAGGCATGGGCTTTACCCTCGGTGCGGATGGAAAATGGGCGTATGCAGATGGCACGCCTCTTGAGCCGCTCATCTACTTGATCCGCAACGACGGCGACGGCACTCGTATCCCCATCGGTGACTATACAGCGAATCAGCTGGAGACCGTCGGCTTCACCGTTGATCGCCAATACAAGAAATCCAGCGAAGCTTCACCGCTCTGGATCGGTTCTGACCCCAAGGAAGGCCTCTGGCACATCTACACCGCCGGCTGGGTCTCCTCCGGTTTGAACCGCGATGAGAAGAGCAGCTTCCAGGAAATGTACCTGCCCAGCAGTGCGCAGGGAATTCCGCTGTTCCTCGAAAATCAGTCTGATGCCACTTTCCAGACCGTCGGCGATCGACTGGCGCAAGGCGATTTCTCGACCCTCGAAGAGCGCCGCGAATTGATGCAACAGGCGCTGCCCCTTTCTATGCAGGATTCTCTGCAGGTATGGCTCATTGACCAACAGGTCTACACTCCGTTCCAATGCAACGTCCAGGTGACCTACGACTTGGGCTCCGGTGTCGAAGCCGCCCAGATGCCTCCTTACAACCTGCGCTTTGCTGATCAGGAAGGCGGTCAACTCCGCGTGGGTACCAACGAATTGTTCACCGATCCCTGGAACCCCGTCAATGGCAGCAACTGGGTGTGGGATGGTTTCGTGCAACAGTTTGCAGAGACCGGCGGCAGTTTGATGGCTGACCCCTACACCGGCCTCTATCATCCTCTTCGCGCTGAAAGCGCCGCAGTGACCGTGCAAGATGGTCTGCCCGTCGGCAAAAACCTCGACTGGTTGACGCTCGACTTTGCCGCCACCGTAGATGTTCCGTCAGATGCGTGGGTTGACTGGGATGCCGCGAGCCAGACGTTTGTCGCCGCTGGCGATGGCGTCACCGCGAAATCCAAGGTTGTCATGACCTACCCGGCCGATCTCTATGACACTGTCAAGTGGCACGATGGCAGCAACCTCTCCGCGGCTGACTTTGTCATGAAGATGATCATGAATTTCGATCAGGCTAAAGCGGAAAGCGCAATTTACGATGAAGATGTTGCGCCGAACCTCGAAGCCTTCCTTGCCACCTTCAAGGGTGTCAGGATCGCGTCCACCCAGCCGTTGGTGATCGAGTACTACACCGACAACTTCTTCGCTGATGCCGAGTTGATCGCTGGACTCGCTGACGCGTTCATCTGGCCCTATTATGGTTACGGCGAAGCCGGCTGGCATGCAATCGCCATGGGCAACGCGGCTGAAGCAGCTGGTCTCACCGCCTATGGTACCGGCAAAGCTGACCGCAATGCCGTTGAATGGACCAACTTCATTGGCGGCCCGAGCCTCGATGCTTTGAATGCTCAACTCGATGCTTTGATCGCCAGCCCCACCATCCCGTACGAAGCTACCATGGGTCAATACACCAATGCTGATGAAGCGGCTGCACGCTATGCCAACTTGAAAGCCTTCTACGAATCCCATGGTCACTTCTGGAGTGGAACGGGTCCTTACGTTCTCGACTCGGTCGACCTCAATGCCAAGACCGCTGTTGTGGTCAACAACCCGGACTTCCCCGATCTCTCCGACCGCTGGGCTGCCTTCGGTGTCCCGCCGTTGGCTGAAGCGAGTTTGGATGGTCCTGGACAGGTTACGGTCGGCGAGGCAGCAGATTTCACCGCCACAGTGACCGATGTCAACGGCGATCCATATCCCGCCGCCTCCGTCAAGGAAGTCAAATTCCTGGTCTACAACGATCAGAACGAGACCGTCTATGTTGGGCAAGGTGCTCCAGGCGCTGCTGATGGTGAGTACACGCTGACCATCCCGGCAGATGCCCAGATCGCCGCCGGCGCTGGCAAGATCGAAGTCGCGGTTGTGCTCGTCCCTGCCGCGATCCCAGCGTTTGCCTCGCTCGAGTTCGTTGCTACCCCGTAAGAAGCACGACCGTTAGTATGTAATTGGTGAGGGGCAAGGGTGTTACACCCTTGCCCCTCCCGCTCAATATGTAAGTCGAATTTATTTTTGTATTGCCAGTTAATGTAGTTCCATCTGACTCCAAGTTGCCGAACGATTCGAAACAAGCATTCTTGCTTGGTGTCTATGCCTTGTCCTGTTGAATACGAAAGCGAGGAATGATATGGCTTCAGAAACAGTAACAATTACAGGTGCGCCTGCCGCGAAAAAATCCTTTGCCAATACGACCTTTGGTCGTGTGGCAAGATATTCCGTCGTGCGGTTGTTGACCATGATGGTTACGGTCGTCATTGGAATCTATCTGACCATTTTGATTGCCAATATGGGCGGTTACGTGGATACGATCATGCGCAACGAAATCCGCGATAACACCACGCAATCCATCCTTGCCAATCCGGCTTACCGTCAGTTGGACACAGAAACGCGGGCAAAATTGATCCAGGATAAGATTCGGCTGGAAGAACAACGCTTGGGTTTGGACCAGCCTTTTGTCGTCCGTTCGATCAATTATTTGAAAAATGCTCTTGTCCTCAATTTAGGTCGTGCCCAGCACATGAATAGTGACAGCGGCTCTCGGCAGGTACGCCTGATCCTGCTGGAACGGCTCCCCGCCACTCTCCTCCTGGCAGGTGTATCGCAATTGCTCCTGTTTTTTGGCAGTGTGTATGTGGCGCTTGGCCTTTCCCGAAAATACGGCAGTTTTTGGGATAAAGTTACCATTGCCCTTTCTCCCACATCGGCAGCACCTCCGTGGTTTTACGGTATTTTTCTGATCCTCATCTTTGCAGCCATTTTTAAAGTGCTCCCATTCGGCGGGCTCGTCGATTCTCCTCCACCCAAAACATCGTTTGGGTACGGGATGAACGTTTTGAAACATCTTATTTTGCCTGCCTCCTCCATTATCATCAGTTCGTTGTTTTTGAGCGTGTACAATTGGCGAACCTTCTTCCTGATCTATTCCAGCGAAGATTATGTGGATATGGCAAGAGCAAAGGGATTGCCCGCACGTGATATCGAGCAGCGCTATATATTACGCCCCACACTCCCCACGATCATTACGAATTTCGCTCTGCTTCTGATCACCCTGTGGACCGGTTTTACCATTACTGAGTCGGTTTTCCTTTGGCCGGGTTTGGGGCGCACCTTGTTTCAAGCCATCGGCTTGTATGATACACCGGTCATTGTCGGTTCCACCATCATCTATGCTTATTTGCTGGCGATAACTGTTTTCTTACTCGACTTTGTCTATGCCCTTGTGGATCCCAGGGTCAAAGTCGGAGGTGGTGGTCCGAAATGAAAGCCGCACTCGCTTCACTACGCGATCTTGTACGTTACCCTTCTGCCCTCGTCGGGCTGTCCGTGGTCTTGTTTTTAGTAGTGGTGGCCATTTATGCCATGGCAACCATTCCATATAGCGAGGCTATTCGGCTATGGCGGGGCGGTGAAGATATTTGGTATCAAAACCCCAAGTTTGCCGGTCCCTCGTGGATGAATTACTTCTCCAGCGAAAAAAAACCTGTCTCATTTATTGCCAGCACCACCGACGGGACCATGACGAAGGTGATCACACCCGGCAACGAGGACTCCTCGAAGATTGAGATAACCCATACGTTCAACTACGAATATGACACATTCCCACAGGAGATGATCCTATACTTGAATGGCAGTTATGAGGCGAAATTGCCATTTGTTTCCATTGTAATGCTCACGCCTGCCGGCGAAGAGATCCGAATCGGGGATATGGCAGTCGATCACGAATTGACTTTCCGTTTTTCTCAGGATCAAAAACTGCAAAAGCGATTGAAGACTGACAAGGTGCTGGAAGCCCTCCTGATAAACCCGGACATCAGTGACTCTGCGCCTGCCAAGGGCGAATATCAGCTTAAGATCACGGGGGTTACTTTTGAAAAGAACTCCGATATCGATGCCGAGTTTGTCATGCATGGCAGTTTATTTGGATGGGCTGGCACCGACCAATATCGGAGAGACCTAATGCTTCCGTTGTTATGGGGTACACCGGTGGCTCTGGCATTCGGCCTGATAGCGGCTTTGGGAACTTCATTGTTGACGATGATCATTTCAGCGGTCGGCACATGGTATGCCGGCTGGGTGGATGAATTGATTCAGCGCATCACTGAGATCAATCTGGTTCTTCCGTTCCTCGCCATTTTGATCATGGTGGGCACCTTCTATTCCCGAAGCATTTGGGTGATTTTAGGCGTTACGGTGCTCTTGAGCATTTTTTCGGGCCAGATCAAGACCTATAGAGCCATCTTCCTGCAGTCGAAAGAATCGGCGTATATCGAAGCCGCCCGGGCGTACGGCGCGTCCAGCGGACGGATCATTTTCTCCTACCTGATTCCCCGCATGATCCCGTTGTTGATCCCGTCGCTTGTTTCTTCGGTTCCATCGTTTGTATTCCTCGAAGCTTCCTTGGCTGTACTCGGTCTGGGCGACCCGGTCCTGCCAACATGGGGCAAGATCATCGAGAATGCATTCGCTGAAGGAGCATTGTATCGCGGGCTGTATTATTGGGTTTTGGAGCCTGCTGTCTTGTTGATGCTGACAGGCTTGGGTTTTGCCATGCTTGGTTTTGCTCTCGATCGTGTTTTCAATCCAAGATTAAGGGATGTATGAATGGCGACGAACCACAAACTTCTTCGATTGGAAGAATTGAAATTGCATTTTGGCACCACCCAGGGCGTTGTTCAGGCGGTGGATGGGGTCAATTTTGAACTGGACTCAAACCGAGCAGTCGTCATTCTCGGCGAATCAGGTTGTGGAAAGAGCTCGCTTGCCAAAGCCATATTGCGTCTTTTACCTCGCAATGTAGTGGCATACACAGGGAGGGTTTTTCTCGGAGGGAATGATGTGATGAAACTCGAGGAGGAGGAGTTTCGTCTCAACGTCCGGTGGGCGGCTATATCCATGGTGCCTCAAGCGGCGATGAATGCCCTCAACCCGGTTGTTCGAGTGGGCGATCAGGTGGCGGAACCGGCCATGGTCCATCTCGGGGTGGATAAGGAAGGGTCCATTTCGCTGGTGAAGAAAATGTTCCAGCATGTGGGTGTTCCGGAAGATTTCATCAACCGCTACCCGTTTGAATTGAGCGGTGGAATGAGGCAGAGGGTGGCGATTGCCATGGCGCTCGTGACCTCTCCCAACCTGATCATCCTTGATGAGCCAACCTCCGCCCTGGATGTGCTGACCCAGGCGAACATTTTCAATGTCTTGAAGCGGTTGAAGAAGGAACTCGGAATCAGTTTTATTCTCATCACTCACGATATCGCAACCTCTAGTGAGCTGGCTGACGATGTAGCTGTGATGTACGCGGGTCAGATTGTGGAGGTCAGCGATGCGCACCGCTTTTTTGCCAACCCGCTTCACCCGTATTCACAAAAATTAATGGCGAGTGTGCCAAGATTGCATGGGGATAAAGAACCTGAATTCATTACAGGCAGACCGCCGAGCCTGATCAACCTGCCTACGGGTTGCCGATTCGCTGATCGGTGTTCCTTCCGCTTTGCGAAATGCGATAATGATCCACCCGTCTTTGAAAGAGAAGGACGCCAAGTTAAATGCTGGTTATACGAGTAGGCAGGAGCACCGTGTATGGTTACTGAATCAAAGCTGGAAAACAACGTAAATGGAAGAAAGATCGTATTGTCGATTGACAATCTACGCGTCTGGTTCGAGCTCAGGCGCTTCGGATTCGGCCACGCTGGGTATGTGAAAGCTGTGGATGGCGTCACGTTTGATGTGCATAGCGCAGAGACCATTGCCGTAGTTGGAGAAAGCGGCTGCGGAAAATCGAGTTTGATGAAGACCATTCTTGGCCTTCATAAACCTACCGGGGGAAAGATCGTTTTCGAGGACAAGGACCTATCTCAACTCTCTTCGAAGGAGATGCATTGGTATCACTCTCATGTCGGCTATGTACAACAGGATCCGTATGGTGCGCTGCCGCCCTTCATGAACATCCAAAGAATTTTGGAGGAGCCGCTGATCGTCGGGGGAGTTAAAGACAAACAGGAACGGATTCAACGCGTTCGCAACGCGATGGAAGAAGTCAAGATGAGCCCGGTGGATGACTTTCTTAACAAGTACCCTCACATGTTAAGCGGAGGCCAGCAACAGCGCGTCGTCATTGCCCGCGCCATGATCATGAACCCGCGGTTTCTTGTGGCGGATGAACCAGTCTCCATGCTGGATGCGTCCGTACGCGTGGAAATTCTGAAACTTTTGCGATCCCTGCAGGAAAAACATAACCTCTCGGTGATCTATATCACCCACGATCTTTCCACGGTGAGCTATTTCTCTGAACGGATATTTGTCATGTACGCGGGCAACCTGATTGAGAAGGGCAAGGTGCGTCAATTGTTGGGCAATCCCCTTCATCCATATACGATGGCGCTCCTCACCGGCACCTCTGAGCCGGATGCCAGAAATGCCGAGACCTTTAAAGAGATCCCACCCGGCGAACCGCCAAGTTTGGTCAATCCTCCGTCCGGGTGCCGTTTCCACCCGCGCTGTCCGAAGATCATACAAGGACTTTGCGAAGTCCAATTCCCACCCGAGTTCGAGCCTGAGCCCGGTCATCTGGTTTCGTGTTGGTTGTATCAATGATGTTTTTTGAAAACACAAAGCGCGCATTCGCCATCGCCGTATTCCTGATGCTATTCGGCGTTGTCATGCCCTTCCTGATGGTCATCCGGTTGGTCGAGTCCACTTTCTTTCTGAACTTTCTTTCGTTTGGGGCATCCGTCCTTGGAATGCTGGTTGGCGTGATGGCGGTTGCCATGCGGAATGTTGGACGGCGAACAAAGGATTCGGAAGACGACTACTACAAGAAATAGCCTGCCCATGATTCGTCACGGTCTCATGGCTTGCCTGGTTTCGTAAGATACGATAGGATTCAGCGAAGTCTGAATCCTTTTTATTTTGGAGACTGAAATGGCGCGTATAAGACAACTGGTTCCACCGGTGATATTGATTGTTGGGTTGGTTCTTTCTTCGTGTGCTCCACAACAGACGGAGATCCCGGTGATTCCCGACGCGCCAACGGAAGTTCCCCCGCCTCTTATCACACCGACGCCTGCCCCGCGCTCGTTGACCATCTGCCTGGGGGAGGAGCCGAACACCCTCTATCCGTATGGTAGTTTGAACTCTGCCGCGCGAAGCGTGCTTTCCGCCATCTATGATGGTCCTATGGATGTCCTGGAATATGGATATGAACCGATCATCCTCGAAAAAATCCCCTCTCTTGAAGATGGTGATGCGCAACTTGCCTCTGTGACTGTACGTGAAGGCGATGATATTGTGGATGCTGATGGAAATGTTGTATCACTTTCAAAGGGTATGAAGTTGCGACCCAGGGGTTGCCGCGCTGACGAGTGCGTGGTCACCTATGATGGCGTCAGCGAGATCGAAATGGACCAGATGGTGGTCACCTTCACAATGTTGGAAGGACTTCAATGGTCGGATGGCGCCCCGCTTACCGCAGATGATTCGATCTACTCGTTCGAACTGGCATCGGATGAAGATACACCGGTTTCAAAGTTCCTGATAGACCGCACGCAGGTGTATGAAGCCGCCGACGAGCAAACAGTTCAATGGTGGGGAATGCCCGGTTTTATTGACCCTGATTATTTCACGAATTTCTGGATGCCTCTTCCCCGGCATCTCTGGGCTGAAGAATCCCCGGCTGACCTGATCAGACTGGATTTATCCTCACGTTTACCGCTTGGCTGGGGACCGTACATATTGAAAGAGTGGAACTCCGGTGAAAGTCTTCGACTGACGAAGAACCTCAATTATTTCCGTGCCGAGAGCGGCTTGCCTCGATTCGATGAATTGACCTTTCTCGTCATCCCGGACCCGAATGCCGCACTTTCTGCCCTGGTGAATGGAACGTGTGATGCGCTCGACCCTTCGGTGCGCCTTGATGGACAAGTGGGGCTGCTTCAAGAAATGGAGGCGCAAGATCAATTGAAATTGCTGACCGCCCAAAGCATGACCATGGAATGGCTTGGCATTGGTATTGTCCCGGCTACCTATGATGATGGTTATAACCCTCAGCGCGATCGCCCGGATTTATTCGCTGATGATCGCATGAGGCAGGCGCTTACTTACTGTCTTGATCGTCAAAAAGTCGTGGATACGGTTCTCTTTGGTTTATCTCAGGTGCCGGATGGTTATTTGCCCGCCGACCACCCCCTTCACAATGGCAATATTCAAACATATCCATTCAATCCCGAAGAGGGTGCGCAGATCCTCGAGAACATAGGCTGGCTCGATTCAGACAACGATCTTTCCACCCCGCGCCTTTCGGTGGGTGTGACCGGCGTCCCAGGTGGAACGCCTCTTGTCTTCAATTACTACACATCCTCCGCTACTCAACGGCATCAGGTGGCTGAGATTCTTCGCAATTCGCTCGCAGAATGTGGTATTGGCTTGAACACGGTTTTCTACACCGCTGCCGATTTTTATGCACAAGGTCCGCAGGGTCCTTTGTTTGGCAGGCAGTTCGATCTGGCTGAATATGCCATCGGGGTCAACAGCCTCGAGCCTCAGTGTTCCTGGTTCACTTCATCGCAGATCCCTGCTGATGAAAATAATTGGGTGGGTACGAATATCAGCGGATATGAAAACCCTGCCTTCGATACAACCTGCGGGGAGGCATTGCGATCGCTGCCCGGCGAACCGGAATACACCTCACATCAGGAGGCACAGGCGATCTTTGCTTCGGAACTGCCATCCATCCCGCTGTATATCCGGCTTCGCGTCGCCGCATCCCGCCCCGATTTTTGCGGCTTTACTCTGGACGCCTCCTCCACTTCCGCGCTCGCCGATCTTGAGACTTTCGATTATGGACCCCACTGTCTACCATGATGGATGCCCGCTTTTCTGTCTATACTTTGCGGTCTGTACAGGTCGCATAATGCCAAATCTTTGCTATAATGCGACCATTCCTGAACATAGGACTCTGCCCTTATGAACAATGCCCAGCCTTTGCTCGCTGTGAAGAATCTTAAAACATATTTTTACACAGAAGATGGAACTGTACGCGCGGTGGATGGCGTGGACTTCGAAGTCTATCCCGGCGAAGTGTTGGGTCTGGTGGGAGAATCGGGGTGCGGCAAGAGTGTCACCTCGCTTTCGATCATGCGGCTGATCTCGAAGCCCGGGCGTGTGGATGGTGGGGAAATTCTTCTGGATGGCGAAAACCTCCTGAATTTAACCGAAGAAGAAATGGTCAAGATCCGGGGCAACCGCGTCTCGATGATCTTTCAGCAGCCGCAGACCGCGCTGAATCCGGTCTTCAAAGTGGGTGACCAGCTTGCCGAAGTGTTGAACGTCCACCAGGATCTAGGCAAGGACGCAGGTTGGAATCGCGCAATCGCGTTGCTCAAAATGGTCGGAGTGCCGGATCCGGAACGGCGCGCCCATGCGTATCCGCATGAACTTTCCGGCGGCATGGCGCAGCGCGTGATGATCGCGATGGCGCTGGCTTGCGTGCCAGAATTGCTCATTGCAGATGAACCAACCACCGCGTTGGATGTGACGATTCAAGCGCAGATTCTCGACCTGATGCGCGACTTGCGCCGCGACATGGGCACGGCGGTCATCCTCATCACCCACGATCTTGGCGTGGTCGCTGAAATGGCAGACCGCGTGGCTGTGATGTACGCCGGCGAGATCGTCGAGCAGGCGGAGGTCAATGCGTTGTTCGATGAACCCCTGCACCCGTATACACAAGGTTTGATCGGTTCGATACCGGTTCTCGGCGAGATCAAGGAAAAATTGGATGTCATCCCCGGCTCGGTTCCCAATCTTGTCAATTTACCGCCGGGTTGCCGTTTCGCACCGCGTTGCCAGGCGCGCGTTAAACATTCCCTCAACATCTGCACCGAAACTGAACCGGACTTGGACGAAGTGAAACCCGGTCACATGGTGCGTTGCTGGTTGTATCAAAGCGCAGAGGGGCATACTGCCCCGCTGAAAGCCTAACCCCCTTCTTGGAGTTTCGAAACATGCAAAACAAAACCGACCAAAAAGGGGAGACTCTCGTTGAAGTCAATAACCTTGTCAAATATTTTCCTGTGCGTGCCGGGCTATTGCAGCGGGTGATCAACCACGTCAAGGCAGTGGATGATGTAAGTTTCATCGTGCGCAAAGGCGAGACGCTCGGTATGGTGGGTGAATCCGGATGCGGCAAGACCACCGTCGGCAGGACGATGCTCCGCCTGGTCGAGCCGACCTCAGGTTCGGTGAAGTACAACGGCAAAGATGTATTTACAATGAAGCCGCGTGAATTGAAAGCAGTGCGGCGCGATATGCAGATCATCTTCCAGGATCCGTATGCCTCGCTCGACCCGCGCGTGCCCATCGGCGAATCGGTCATGGAAGGGCTGCACATCCACGGTGTCGGCACGCGACGCGAGCGCGTGGATATCATGCTGGAAACCCTCAAGAAGGTGGGTTTGGAGGATTACCATGCCCGCCGCTATCCGCACGAATTCTCCGGTGGTCAGCGCCAGCGCATTGGCATTGCCCGTGCGCTCGCATTGCGCCCGAAGTTCATCATCTGCGACGAACCGGTCTCCGCGCTGGATGTCTCGATCCAATCGCAAGTGTTGAATATTTTAAAGGACCTGCAAAAGGAATTTGGGCTGACCTATCTCTTTATCGCCCACAACCTTTCTGTGGTGGAACATGTTTCAGACCGCGTCGCTGTGATGTACCTTGGAAAGATGGTCGAACTGACCACGCGTGAAGAGTTGTTCCGCAATGCGTTGCATCCGTATACGAAGGCGCTCATGTCTGCCATCCCGGTGCCGAACCCGCGACTTCGCCGCGAACGCACCATCTTGAAGGGCGATGTGCCCAGTCCGCTCAACCCCCCGAAGGGTTGCCGCTTCCATCCGCGTTGCCCGGTTGCCATCGAGAAATGCTCGCAAGAGGAACCGCAGTTGAAGGAACTCTCTCCAGAGCATTGGGTGGCTTGCTGGGTGGCGGAGCAGAATTTCCATTAACATTGATATGTGAAAGCTTATGACCGCGCCTTGTGTCCTTCTCGTTGACGATCAAAAGGACATCGTCCGCTTGTTGCACTCGACCCTGCAAACACTCGGCCATCAATTGGATATTGTGGACGCGCCATCGGGGGAGGAGGCGCTGCTGGTCGCTTCCCGTCGAAACATCGATCTGTTGGTTGCTGATTATCTCCTGCCGGGCATCTCCGGCGTTGAGCTGATGCACAAAGTGAAGGCTCGCAACGCGAACCTGAAAGTGATCTTCATCTCCGGTATGACCGAACGCAAAGCGCGTGATGAAATGCTGAGTGCCGGAGCAGCGGCGATCTTCGATAAACCCATTCCGCTGGCAGATTTTTTGGATGCGGTCGAACGCAGTTTGGGGCTGGTCCGCACCATCTTCCCGCCTGAATCGACGCAGGAGGCGGAGGAACATCGCCAGTCTCTTTCTGAATTGTTGAGCGGTTTCCGACAGAAGATTCAAGCCGACGCGGTCTTCCTGATCAGCGACCGGGGACGCGTGCTTGCCCGGGCCGGCAATCTGTATGACAGTAGCATGGAAGTGTCTCTGCTTTCTGCGTTGATGGGTATTTACAGCGCGGGGTTGAAGGTCGCCCGGTTCATCCGTCAGGAACAACTGGAAAATTATCATGTGTTTCGCGGCGGCGACCACGACCTGATCCTCATTCCCGTCAATTCGGCGCACGCGCTACTGCTGGCTGGAAAAGACATCGCAGGCAAGGAACGCATTTTGCAGACGGTGGAAGGGATGCTGTTCGTGCGCGGCGACGTGGAAAACATCCTGCAGTCGCTGGGGGTGGTGCCGTCAACGCTTATGGCAGAAACAGCCGTCCCTGCGGGTGAGGCGCTCCAACCCGTTCCTCCGTTCGTCACCGATGAACCCGAGCCGGACGTGGATGTCGATGCGTTGTTCGCCGCTGGTAAAAAGTCGAAGGTGAAGGATGTCAATGCATTCTGGGAGGAGGCGGTGGAAAAGACCGGCAACCTCCCGCTTAACCCGGATGTCATAACGTATGACGAAGCAGATAAATTAGGGCTGACACCCGGCAAGGAAGGCGCGACGATTCCGCGTCCTGTCACTGGCACGCTGAAGACAAACGCGGCAAAAAGGAAGTGACGTTGCCCAGCGTAATTCGCTGTGATACAATGTGCGCCTTACAGGGGCGTGGTGCAAGGGCAGCACACCAGCCTTTGGAGCTGTGGATCTTGGTTCGAATCCAGGCGCCCCTGCCAATCCCGCACGTGCGGGGCTTCTTTTGTAAATAGGATTTGTCGCCCCGCCGCGCAAATCCTATTTTGTTTCAGGAGTTTTATGAAAGTTACTGCTGTGTTACTTGCCGCGGGACAGGGCACCCGCATGAAATCGTCGTTACCGAAAGTATTGCATCCATTGTGCGGAAAGCCGATGCTATGGCATGTCATGGAAGCGTTGAAATCTGCCGCAACGGAAACGCCGGTTGTTGTGGTGGGTCACGGCGCGGACAAGGTGAAAGAATATTTGGAGGGTTCTGCCGAATGCGTGTTGCAGGAACCGCAACTTGGAACAGGACATGCGGCGATACAAGCCGAATCTCTGCTCAGAGGCAAAACGGATCTGGTCATCGTCACCTATGCGGATATGCCCCTCTTGCGTGGCGAGACCTTCTCACGACTTTTAGAAACACAACGCCTCAATCCCGGACCGTTCAGCCTGGTGACCGTCATCGCGGACGATCCGCGCGGATTCGGGCGGATCGTACGAAATTCCGACGGGACGGTTTCTGCAATTGTCGAAGAATATGTTGCCACGCAAGAACAGAAACAGATCAAGGAATTGAACGTCGGCGCGTATTGCTTCAAAGCAGATTGGCTGTGGGACGCATTGCATCGCATTCCGAAAAACCCGAAGAAGGGTGAATATTACCTGACCGATGTGGTTGAACTTGCGGTGAAGGATAACCTGCCCGTGCAAGCCGTTTTACATGAAGATTTCATCGAAACCATCGGTATCAACACACGCGTTCACCTCGCTGAAGCTGAAACCGCCATGCGGATGCGGATCAACCGCGAGCACATGTTGAACGGTGTGAGCATGACCGACCCCGCCTCAACGTACATCGATGCAGGAGTGAAGATCGGCAAGGATACGATCATCATGCCGAACACATATATTCACGGTGAAACGGAGATCGGCGAGGGAAACGTGATTGGTCCCAACACGATCATCCGGGATTCGAAAATTGGAAATCGTTGCAAGGTATTCGCATCGGTGCTGGAGGGCGCGATTGTGGAGGATGACGTGGACATGGGTCCGTTTGCTCGGTTGAGGAAAGGAGCGCACTTAAAGAGTCACGTGCACATGGGCAACTTCGGGGAGGTGAAGGATTCCACGCTGGAGGAAGGCGTGAAGATGGGTCACTTCTCGTACATTGGCAACGCCAGAATCGGCGCGAACACCAACATCGGAGCGGGGACGATCACCGCGAACTACGACGGCGAGAACAAACTTCCCACCGAGATCGGCGAGGATGTGTTCATCGGCGTGGATACGATGCTGGTCGCACCGCTGAAATTGGGTGACGGCGCACGGACGGGAGCAGGCGCAATCGTGACGAAAAACGTACCGGAGGATACGCTCGTGGTGGGTATGCCGGCGCGTCCCATCAAGAAAGTGGAAAGAAAGAAAAAGAAAATATAATTTGCATGAACGACTCTTTGCTCAGCCACAGAGTTCACTGAGCCCTTTGAGAAAAACTCAAATTCTCTGTGATCTCTGTGGCGGAATTGGTATTCCATGTCACTAACTAACTACGAAAAACAATCCCTGATTGACCTTGCCAATTCGGCGCGGGCGCATGCTTACGTGCCGTATTCCAAGTATCCTGTTGGAGCGTCGCTGCGAACCAAAACGGGAAAGATCTACACCGGCGTCAACATCGAGAATGCCGCGTATCCGCAAACGATGTGCGCGGAACGCGTGGCGATCTTCAAAGCCGTTTCTGAAGGCGAGAGGGAATTTGAAGTCATCGTTGTCGCAACAGACAATGGCGGCTCTCCCTGCGGCGGGTGCCGCCAGGTGATGGCGGAGTTCGGACTCGATACGATCGTCCTGTTGGCGGATGGGAAAGGCAACCTTGTGAAAGAAACAACCGTGAAAGAACTTCTGCCCGAAGCATTTACGCCGGAGAAATTGGTGAAGTAGACGGGTAAACACGTACACAAGTACACACGTGTCTACTTGTTTACCTGTCTACGTATTACGAACTCCCCATGCCCGAACCCAAATTCCGTTCCGTCCGCGTGGATGCGGTGGTGCTTCGTCACAGCGATTACGGCGAAGCCGACCGCCTGCTCACGTTGTACACGCGCCAACGAGGGAAGATGCGCGTCGTTGCCAAGGGTGCACGCAAGATCGCTTCACGTAAAGCGGGTCACATCGAACCGTTCACGCATGTCAAACTCCAACTCGCAACCGGGCGCGAGATGTTCATCCTCACGCAAGCCGACACCGTGGATGCGTACCTGCCATTGCGCGACGATCTGATTCTCACCAGCCACGCGTCGTATGTGCTGGAATTATTGGATCGTTTTACCTACGAAGATGAGATCGAACACCCGACGATTTTCCGTCTGTTGACAGAAACGCTGGCGCGCCTCGCTTCCGGCGCGGACGTGTGGCTGGTCCTCCGCTTTTACGAAATGCGCCTGCTCGACCAGCTTGGCTTCCGCCCGCAACTCTTCGAGTGTGTCAACTGCGGACGTGAAATCCTAGCCGAAGACCAGTTCTTCTCGTTCAGCGCGGGCGGCGTCATTTGTCCGCGTTGCGGGCAGGGATTAAAACACCTTCATCCGATTTCAGTCGAAGCGTTGAAGTATTTGCGTCATATGCAACGGAGCGGTTACGCTGAAGCCGCGCGCGCCCGCCCAGATGCCGATGTGGAACGCGAAACCGAATCGTTGATGCAGGGCTACTTCACCTACCTGCTCGAACGCGAGTTGAATACCCCGGGGTTTTTGAGAAAAATAAGAGAATAGGACGAATAAAAACAGACAGGCAGATGCATTGCCTGTCTGTTTGGAAGCACGCCGAACCGGATAACAACTAATCTTCTTCGGCGGTTTCTTCCGTTGTCTCGTCGGTGTCTTCGATTTCGACTTCGTCATCATCGGGGTACAGGTGGCTCATCGGAAATCTCCTTTTGGTTGGGTCTTGATGCCTCAAGTATAAGGAGAGGGTATTAAGGTCGAGTTATGTTGTGGTTAACGATTTGCAAGGGTTCGATTAATCAACCTTCAACCGTCTTCCCCAATTCAACACGAGCAACGATGCAACTACAACGACCAGAGGCTTCAATAGCCTCCACACAAGCATCTGGAACCACGCCCATTTGAGGGGATAGACGATCTGCGCGATGAGCCAGCGTGCGAACAACGATTGCCCCAACCCGCTCAGCATCACCCGGCGTTTGTACCTATTAAATGAAAAGTCGTTGCGCTCGAATGCGTTGTGAATTTCGCGTGCGGCGAGCGCGCCGTATCCCAATGCCATGCTGATCCCCTCGCCGAGGAGCGGGTCGGCGCCTGCGGCGTCTCCCACTAGCAGCACACGCGCGGCAGACATGGGGTTCTCCGGGCTGAACCAGCGAATGGGGTGTCCTTTGATTTCATACTCGTTCAAATCGAATCCGAAATGCGACATTTCCTCCGCAAGCGGTGCCTTGAGTTGAGGACGTGATTCACCTGCGAGAAGATTCGTATCATAAATTCCCCAGCATCGCATCGGCTCGCCATTCACTTGAGTTGGAAAATCCCAAATGTAACCGGCGATGTTGGAGGGAACGGGGGAGAATTCAAAAAACGCATGTTTGTCATTGCGAGGGGCGTTGTCCCCCGAAGTAATCTCCGTCTTCGATGGGGATTGCTTCGCTTTGCTCGCAATGACATCGTATTCGGGGGTAATCACCTCCAGCACCCGCGCGGTGTGTACGGAAGCGTTGGGGAAAATGCAGCGGCGTGTAACGCCGTTCGAGCCATCTGCTCCGACAATAACTTGTGCTCGGAAGATCCCCTGATGGGTTTCAATGGTCACGCCTTCATTATCGGGAATGATGTTCTTTACCGTTATCCCTTCTTTAATTTCCAGCCCTCTTGTCTCTGCCTTCTTTGCCAGCCAGTTATCGAACTCATCGCGGCGGATGACACGCAGCGCGTGTTTGCGAGGCATGCGGATGTTCAAACCTTTTCCGCGAAAGTCAAAGTTTATTTGTTGTGAATCAACATGAGGGACTTCGGTCACATCCAAGCCCAACCGCTCGAGGATCACCTCCGCGTCGAGGACGAGCCCGCCCGCGCACAATTTGAAGCGCGGATAACGCTCCCGCTCGAGAATCAGGATTCTGTCGGATAGATGCGGAGCGATCCGCTGGAGATGAAGCGCGGTGGAGAGTCCCGCCGGTCCGCCGCCGATAATGACGATCTCGTATGTCATTCTGGAAAATTATGCGTACGCGCCCGTCCAGGTTTCGAAGGTGCGCTGGTCGTGTTCGTGATCCATGTAAAACGTATTGTAGGTGATCGCCTTGTAGGGGACGAATCGTTTCTGGCGCGGGTTGTTTCGTGCGAGGTCGAAGTACGTGTGCCATGTGCCGGAGTTGAAGTAGACCTGGTTGCCGAGCATTCCATCGTGTTCGAGCGCGACGGTTTCCTGATGGTGCGTGTGGCCGTAAACGAAATAGCGCGCTGATCTATCGAGGAAGGCCGGTTCGAGTAGGGCGTGTTTGGAGAATGAAATGTCGCCGCGCTTTTTTCCTCCCTGCATGCGGAGGGTGAGTTTGTCGATCGTTTCGAAAGAGACGAGTTTCGAGATCTTGATGCCGGCTTGCAGGGCATCCACCACGTCGAGTGAAAAGGCTTTATCCGCCTGTCGGACGAAATCGAGTTCGAGGAATTCATCGGCGAGGCGGTCCCAAATTTTTTTCAGTTCGTTCTCGCCGCCGCGCGCCAGCATTTTTTGTTTTGCCAGCGCGGTCAGTTGTGCATTGACCCACAACGGCGTGGCAAGCGCCGGGCGGACGTTGGTGATCTCGCGCAGATTATCCACGATCGAGGTGTCGAAGCCTCCGGTGTGCAATAGGGCTTCTGGGAATTTGTTGATGACTTCCATTGCCAGGACGTCCCCGAGCGTGGCGTGCGCGCGTCCCTTTTCGCGGTTGAAGTTGAACGAGTCGAAAATGTCGCCGTGCCGCGCGAAAACCTTGTATTGCTCGAAGAGTTTGCGGATCCCCGGCGCGTCATCCTCCTCCCACGGAAATTCAGGGTTGTACTTCCGCAAGTCGAACGGGAACGGATCAGGCGTGTTGCTCAAACCCATTGCCTGAATGATCTCGCGTCGGATCGCGTCGAACGCGTCGCCTTTCAAGTGATAATACCAATCGTGGTTGCCGACCATGTAGTGAAAACGGACTTTGAGCGGAATCTTTGCGGCGCTTCGGTCGCGTTCACCATTTTGGCTGGGCGCGTCGAATTCGATGAACTCGCCGCTTGCGAGTCTCCGCATGATTTCCATCGATTCTTTATTCTCTTCGAGGATGGCGCGCGTGACTTCCAGCAGTTTCGGCGCGTACTTCGGGTCGTTCGGGTCGCTCCACGGGCGGATGTAGTCCGCGTCGCCGGGCTTGGTGATACGGGCATGAGTCTCGTCGTCAACAGGATAAAACCATTTGGTGGAATGAATCGGGTCGAGGATATCGCCCAGCAACAACACATCGAGTTCCTCGATGGGACTGTACCCACCCCTGCGTACGGAGGCGAAGTGTGCATCCTGCCGCAGGCGCTTTGCGAAGAGGTAGAACGCGCTCGCCGGGATGGAGGAAGCCGTAGTGCCGTCGCCAAGGTGCAGGTCGCTGATGATAATGAACATATTGCCTCCGGTTTTTTGCTGGTCGAATTATACGTCCAATTCAGCGGGATGCCGATCTAAAAAATGAAAAAAGGACATCGATCGATGTCCTTTTTTCATTTTCATTCGCTGGAGGCGTTGATGAAATCTTTCAGATTTTTATGGATTGTGTCCACAGCTTCCATGCGCGCCGTATACTTTTTTTCTGATCCCTGCACAAGCACATTCACCAATCCTGCGAGGCGAAGTTCGCTCATGTGGTGGGTGACGGTCGGCGCGCGGAGTTTGAGGCGTCTGGCGAGTTCGGAAGGAGCAAGTTCCTCTTTTGCCAGATAGTTCAAGATCTTCAATCTCGTTGGGTCGGCAAGTGCCTTGAGCGCGCGGACCAACCCGTCGGGCACGACCTCTCCAGGGATGACTGACATCTCAGGCGGGCGCACACCGAACAGGATGAGCATCGTATCCGATTGCAGTTTTTCAAAAAGAATCAGCGGGGTCGACCAGAAGGTCGGGGCAAAAATGAGTTTCGGAACGCGAAATTCATCCTCCAGTTTTACGCCTTGTGAAAGTTCGACGAACAAGTCGTCAACGCTCATCTTTGGAGCAAGAGCCTGCGCGCGTTCAAGTCCCGCTTTGAGCGCGGGCTCGATCCGCTTTTCCTCCTCCTCGAAAAAGGAGTGGTAATACGATTGAAGCGCAGAGAGAAACCCTTCGCCGAGTTCTTCGGGCTGTTTCCACCAATCAAGAAACCGCGTGATCGTATCTTTTTTATAGTTCTCGTATTTACTCGCCAGTTTTTGTAAATACTCGGCATCCTCCTGTTTCCACTTTCTCTCGGCGGGAACGCGCAGAAGGATTTCTTTCCATCGTTTGTGCTTTTCCGCTTCCTCAGGGTCGCTGCTCGGATAGGGAGCCGGATCGTCCAGCATGGGCAGTTTGATCACCCGTTCAGCGGGCGGGATTTGCTTCAACGCCCATAGCGCGGAGATGGCATCTTTCGGCGCGGGCAGGGTATGAAGCCACCTGAGCGGCAAACCTGTAAATGGATATACATCCTCCAGCAGTTTGCGTTCCGTTGGCGGAATCCGCGAGCGGACGCCGGCCGCAAACGAAGGGCGGATTCCGAACTTATCCGGGGTGTGTAACACCAGCAAACTTGCGAACAGTTCGTATGCCGTGCCGTAATCCCACTGCAGGGAGGGTGCCTTGATCGCCATCTGTTACATCATCCGTGATGGATTTTTCATCGTCCGTAGGAGTTTATTGCCAATCGAAATGAGCAGGTCGGCTGTGTCGGAACTGATGTGCATTTTCAAGAGCGGGATCGTATTGAACATTGCGCCAAGAGCGACCAGCAGGTTTCCGATTTGCAGTGTCAGGTCGGTTTTGTGGTGGATGGATAAACCTGCCTCGGGGGAACTGAAGTAACCGCAGGTGCAGGCATTGTGGGCGGGGGATAGTTCTGAGTGCATGTTTGCTCCGTATTCCAAACGCAGGTTAGCCAAGTCGTACCTTAGTCAAACGTCTAATTAGATAATAGTCTAAGGCGAAATGTCAAGGTCTAGCTGAATTTTCTCGCCCGGTTTCGCCTATAATCTGGCAATCTGGAGGAGTTCTTGATGATACGAAAAATACTCTCATGGACGTTGATCATTGTCAGCGGGACCTTCTTGCTGTTGAGCGCGGTGGGCATCGTCGCGGCGCTGGCGTTCAACGAGCCATTGACGCGCGAAGCGTTGAACCGGCTGGACGAGATCGATTCAGAACTCCGTTTGGGGGAGGAGGCGCTGAAAAAGTCGCAGGCTGAACTCGAACGCGCGTTGCGCATCCTTGATTCCACAGAGCAGGCGTTGAATCAATTCACGAAGAACGACCCACAGGCATTCTTCGCGGATGTGCAAACCACATTGAACGATGAACTGCTCCCCGAACTGGCGACCGCGCAGGAACGATTGATCGCCGCGCGCGACACGTTGGAAAATGTGCGCGTGGTGGTGTTCGGTCTCAATATCGTCCCGTTCATCAGCATCAACATTCCCGATCAAATGCTGGTAGACCTGATCGATTCCGCGGACGCGCTCGAATCGCAAATATCGGACGTAGGCGATCTTGCCGAACAGGCGTCTGTCCTGCTGGAGGACGCGTCGCAATTGTTCGGCGGCGACCTTGAGGGATCGCGCAAAAGCCTGGAGGGATTCCTCGCGGACGTAAAGGCGTATCAAGAAAAAGTGAAAAGTTGGCGCGAGCAAGTTGCATACGTGAAAGAGTCGCTGACGTTGTGGCTGGACCTCGCCTCGATCTTTCTGACGATCTTCCTGCTTTGGTTCGGTCTTTCGCAGGTGAGCCTGCTCCTGCATGGACGCGCGATCCTGCGTGGTGAGAACCCGTGGGAGGAGTGGAGATGGTGAATCTCGCAAGCAACCACTTGACCCAGAACACATGTTCTAATATAATCGCCGCTATGTCCATCTGGCGATACATTAAACTCTGGTTGACAGGCTCGCATAAAAAGAGGAAATATTTCAATGTTTTAGGCGATTCTCTTCAACTTAGATTAATACATCCACCTGCTCAAGAGAAACGCAAACGAAAAAAACGACCCTCTGACCCTAAGGAGGATATGCGCTTGGAAAGTTGGAATTCTCTTTCTCGGCGCGAGAAAGATGTAACGGCACTTACATGTCTTGGATATACAAATCCTCAAATAGCTGCTCGTTTAAATCTATCTGTAGAAACTGTCAGGAATTATCTTGAATTTGCTGTTGGTAAATTAAGCCTGCGAAAAAAAGCAGATTTACGTGTTTTCTTTGCAAATTGGGATTTTAGTGCGTGGGAGAGAAGGAAAGATCCCTACCGCTAGTCATCTTTCCATCTTGTTATCCATATTTGCCTCCCCTTTTCTGGTTCATCCGAAAGATGACCCTTAAAAGGGGTATTTTATTTTCTCTCTCTAGACTATTTTAATGACATGTCTAAGATTTTTAGAAAAAAGGCTCTTCGGATTTTTCTTTCCTATTCTCATAAAGATCGTAAGTTAGTGCATACTCTTTGGTCGCGCCTGGAAAAAGATGGTATGGATGTGTGGCTGGACAAGGAAAACCTCCAGCCGGGGCAAAACTGGGAACAGGAAATTCGCCAGGCGATTCTTGCCAGCCATATAACTATTGTTTGTCTTTCACAAGAATTTATCCAACACAGTGGATTCCGCCATGAGGAATTGAAAATTGCGATACGGAAGGCAAAATCTCTTCCTGCAAGTGAAATTTTTATCATCCCCGTGCGCTTGGAGAAGTGCGACATGCCTCAATCGCTGCGCCACATCCACCGCGTGGATTTGTTTGAGAGAGGCGGGTATAAGAAACTTCTATTAGTTTTACAGGGAAAGAGTAGATAGATTTGTTCTCTTGAGAATATAATTGCATCATGAAATTTGACCCGCAAAAGCATCATCGCCATAGTATTCGCCTGAAAGGATATGATTACACCCTTGCAGGCGCGTATTTTGTGACCATTGTTACCTGGCAGCGCGAAATGTTATTTGGGGAAATTGTGGACGGGGAGATGAAGTTGAACGATTTTGGAAAAATTGTTTCTGAAAAATGGCAATGGTTGGAAACGCAATACGAATATGTTGAACTGGGTGCATGGGTAATTATGCCCAATCACCATCACGGGATTTTGGTAATTCACGATGATCGTTGCGCCGCACGGACGGTATCCCCGTCTGGCAACGTAACTATTACGAACACATCATCCGTAACGAACGCGAAATGGACAACATCACACGTTACATCGAATCCAACCCGTCCATGTGGATGGAGGATGATGAGAACCCGAATCGCCAATTGTAGGGGCGGGTCTGCATGGCAGGCGGGATGATTCTGCCCGCAGTCGTTTTGTCGGGCACAAACACCTTGCCCATCTGCGGAGACCCGCCCCTACGGGCAATTTGGTTGTAAAATAAGACGGGACACCTATGGCAGAGCCAAAAGCACCCAAAGTTTTCATTTCATAAATAGGGCTGTCCGTGAGAGTGTATAATTTGCTCATTGAGAAAGCAGGTAACTTATGACCACATTTACCATTACATTACCTGACGAGCGACTGAAGAAACTGCAGGAACTTGCAGAACGATTTCGCATTGCGCCTGAAGAATTGGTGCGCGTCAGTTTGGAAGAACTACTGACCCGTCCGCTGGACGATTTTCAAAAAATCGTGGAACGGGTGTTGAGCAAAAACGCGGATTTATACAAACGGCTGGCGTAAATGCGGTTCTTGACGGTGGGAGAAGTATTGGAAATTTACAGCCGTGTGATGAATCAATCAGGCGGCGGAGTGGGAATTCGTGATCTTGGCGCATTAGAGTCGGCAGTTGCCCAGCCGCGCATGACATTTAACGGCGAAGAACTTTATCCAACAATTGTAGAAAAAGCATCCGCTCTTGGATTTTCCTTGATTCATAACCATCCCTTCGTTGATGGCAACAAACGCGCAGGTCACGCCGCGATGGAATCTTTTCTCATTTTCAACGGTTTCGAAATTTCCGCCGATGTGGATGAACAGGTCGAGATTATCCTTGGCGTCGCTTCTGGAAAGTTGGATCGAAACGCGTTCACGGATTGGCTGCGAAGTCACATTGTCGAGTTATCATGACTGAACACTTCGATACGCTCAGTGCGGCGCCCAAGCGCCCTCTCAAAGTATTCCTATGCCACGCCTCCGCGGACAAGCCTAAGGTGCGTGAGTTGTACCGCACGCTAAAGCGGCGTGGCGTGCAACCGTGGCTGGACGCCGAAGATTTAATCCCTGGGCAGAATTGGGAGGTGGAAATTCCAAAAGCTATACTTTCCTCAGATGCAATTATTATTTGTCTTACTCCCAACTCAGTGGATAAAGAGGGATATGTTCAAAAAGAGATTAAGTTTGCACTGGACAAAGCGATGGAGATGCCTGAGGGACGCATTTTCCTGATTCCTGCAAAACTGGAAGAATGCGATTTGCCTTTTAGCTTGAAACAATATCAAGCAGTGAATTTGTACGAAAAGGATGGCTATACAAAGTTGATGAAGGCGCTCAAAGTGCGCGCCTCACAATTGGAACGCGTTACCGTGGAGTTGCCAAAAAGCAGAGAGATAACAACGGAGTTCAAGAAAGTTGTTGAAGAAAAGAAACCGCCCGAACTAAAACGAGATAAACCTGAAAACAAGGATGCTGAAACCCCTGTTAAATCTTTGGATAAAGGTGTAGATGTTGGCGATGATGCTTCTGGCAATTTAATCGTCACAGGCAGCAGTAACGTTATCAATATTGGCAATCTAGAAAATCTCGTCCCTGTAGCGTCAAAATCCGAAAAGCTACAACCGAAGAAAACAAAAGCACCACGCAAACCCAATACAGCGATTATCGTTGCTTTGATTGGATTATCAGGCACAATTATTGCGGCTTTGTTGGGCTTACCATCAATTCAAAAATGGCTTTCTCCTGCGCCTGTTTCAACAGAATTGGCAACGGCTACAATAACTTTGACGTCCCAGTCGATTATTCCACCGAAAACAATTGAGCCAAGTTGGACACCAACCGAATTCATCACCCCAAGTTCAACATCAACCAAAGCATTTACTCCGGCGCCTACACTTGATATCGGCTCAACAATGATTTCAGAGAAGGACGGCATGGTGATGGTGTACGTACCAGAAAGTAGTTTCATCATGGGTGACGATAATGGATATAGTCATGAGAAACCTGCACATAATGTCTTTTTGGATGCATTCTGGATAGACCGCACAGAGGTATCTAACGGTCAATATGTTAATTGTGTGAACGCTGGAGTTTGTGCTCCTCCCGTTTATCGAGGGTTTTATGATGTTTTTGACTCAAAGTATATTGATTACCCGATTGTCGATGTTACTTGGCATGATGCAAATTCGTATTGTGAGTGGGTAAATAGACGATTGCCAACAGAAGCTGAATGGGAAAAGGCTGCTCGCGGCATTGATGGGCGCACATATCCGTGGGGGAATGGCGATCTTTCATGCCAATTTGCAAATGCTCTAGAGTGTGTGCCTTGGAGTCGTGAGGCATTTTACAACCTTGCGCCCGTAGGCAGTTACCCAAATGGTGCAAGTCCATATGGAGCCTTAGATATGATTGGTAATGTTTGGGAATGGGTTGAAGATTGGTATGATGAAACCTATTATGCTCAATCGCCTGAGGCGAATCCACATGGACCATTGACAGGGAAATACCGTCTCCTTCGAGGTGGTTCTTCATACGATAATGCTCGTGCTGTAACTCGTCTTTGGCAAGCGCCCGAAAGATGGGCAAGCTTTGGTTTTCGCTGTGTGAAAGATGTAAATCCATAAGTGCAAGCCAATCCCATTCGAAATAGAATCAACTATCCCCGACGCATGAATCGCAAAAGATGGATAATGGAACATAACCCTCCATTATCCATCTTCCATTAACCATCAGTTATAATCTCCCCGCAATCCAAAATCGTAAATCTGAAATCGAAAATCCTACATGACCCAAAAAGCCTCCTTCCAATCCATCATCCTCAAACTTCAAGACTTCTGGGCATCACACGGATGCCTCATCACACAGCCCTACTACACCCAGGTCGGCGCAGGGACGATGAACCCTGCCACTTTCCTGCGCGTGCTCGGACCCGAACCGTGGAACGTGGCGTACCTCGAGCCGTCTGTCCGCCCCGATGACGGGCGTTACGGTGAGAATCCCAACCGGTTTCAAAAGCACACCCAATATCAGGTCATCCTCAAGCCCGATCCCGGCAACCCGCAAGAACTGTATCTCGAGTCGCTCAAGGCGCTCGGCATCGACCCGCGCCAGCACGACATCCGCTTTGTGGAAGACAACTGGGAACAGCCCGCCATCTCCGCGTGGGGCTTGGGCTGGGAGGTCTGGCTCGACGGGCAGGAGATCACGCAGTTCACCTACTTCCAGCAGATGGGCGGCGTGGCGCTCAACCCCGTCTCGGTTGAGATCACCTACGGGCTCGAACGCATCCTCATCGCCCTCAACAACGCCAAAGCCATCTGGGATGAAGAGTGGGGCGCGGGCGTCACCTACGGCGAGATCATCCGCCGCGAGGAGTTCGAACACTCCAAATATTATTATGAAGTCGCGGATGTCGAGCGCGCCCGCCAGATGTACGATCTCTACTCCGCCGAAGCCGATGCCTGTCTCGAACAGGGTCTGCTCGTCCCCGCGCACGATTACGTCCTCAAGTCATCGCACACCTTCAACATTCTCGACGCCCGCGGCGCGATCAGCGTTGCCGAACGTCAAGCCTTCTTCAGAAGAATGCGCGAACTCGCGAGACGGGTTGCGGAGGGGTATGAAGAACAGAGGAAGGAATTGGAATATCCGCTTCTCAAATCGACTGAGAA
>DAOTZF010000198.1:0-1780 GCA_034434415.1 Anaerolineales bacterium
AACAGGGACGGCGAGGGTGGGCGCTGTCCCTGTTCGATTTTTCAGAGGATTGTTAATTTTGGGTCAATTCAGGGATGTCGAGTTTAAGCGCGCTAGCGGCGGCGATCAGTTCTTCTGGGGTGAGTTCCGCCTGATTGTCGCTTATCCAATGAAGAGTTTCCACGCTAAAATTTATCTGTGACGGGAGTTGGCTGTCCTGTTCGCGTACGCGCTCCAAAAATTTTCGGAGAAGATCATTGCCCGGGTTTACCGAGTCTCTACCCGGGTTATCCGTGAACCGTTCATCGAAACTGACCGTCTCTGTATCGCTCCCTGGCCAGATGGGTTGGTTTCCGTTGGTGTCATATAAGCCGAGTTCTGAACCGGCGCCCGAATTAAGCCGCGAGAGGGCGTTCGTGTTCATCCATCGGGAGAGCCAGGTGCCAGATTGCGCGAGTTCGGGGTAGTACGCCAACAATTCGAGATATACCAATGTATCGAAGGTGTAGTTGATTTCCTCCTCCACAATCGAGTTGGACTCGTCATCGTGTAACGCTTCGTGAGCAATGGTGTCTGTGAACAGAAAAGGATTCTCGGCTTGAAACTTTTCATTGATCTCGATGGTCACCTGCTCAGGATCATCGAACTGCCCGGGGATCGCCATGCCAATCGTGTTACTCCGATTTTCGGGGAACTTGCTAAAGCGCACCAGGACGAATTTTGGGTTTCCCTTGGAGGTTGTGGCGTGAAGGATATAGTCAATCGCCGGGTCGCCTGCAGTATCGAGCAGGGCAACGAAAGCCGCCCGTAGACTCGGGCTTGAGATTTTTAGAAAAGTTTCCGGATCGTTATAGAGATCGATGCCCTTCTTCACTTTGTCTGGATCCGAAGGAAAGCGAGCTTGGAGCAGCTCTTGAAGCATCTGACGGGCTTGATCTTCCGAAGGCGGATCGCCAGTTGCATCTCTGAGAGGCAGATCGCTGGTGTACACAGATGGGAAGAACAATGTGGGGTCGGTGGGCTTGAACGGACGCAGGGCTAGCAGCGCTTCGTAGTTGGGCGCATCGCCACCCGTCCCCGCGGCGCGCACAGAGACCGTCATCTCGAAGGTGTTCGTGGCACCTTCGCGGCTGAACCAATTGCCCGTTGCACCAAATTGAAATACCTGTCCGGTTGAAAATTGATAACTCAGCGAACCGCTTTCGCCGCGTTTCAGGTCATACAGCGCCGCGATGGATTCCTCGGCTCTTCCCTCGGTTGGAATGGGGGCGTCGGCGGGGAACAAGTCGAACGACGCGTCGCTTTCGCCCTCCCCGAGAGAAATCTGAATGGTCAAGGTCCCACCTTCAGTGAAGTCCGTCGTGTCGAGGTAATAGACGGTATAACTCTGTTTGCCGTGACCGGGCGCGGTCAAACTTCCCTCCGCGGAATGGCTGGGTTGTGTGTGCGTGAGGACAATGGTGTTTGGGCTGGAAGCCTGTGTCGTGACCGACGTGTCTTCGGGAACTTCCGTTCCGGGCGTGATTCCCCCGCATGCAAGAACCGCCAACATTATCGCCGCTCCAACCACCCTCAAGAAAACCTGCTTGACAAGATGATCGTTCGAGTCGAACAAAAACATAGGATCGAATCTCCTTTTGCGATGAAGATTTGAAAATAAGCTTGATGTTCGATTTTGATGGTTCGCAGTGCAATTTCCCACTACGAAGGCGCTGATTGTAGCATATTTTAATTATCGATTCAACTCCCCGTGGAAGCTTCCGGGCGATTCATTATTGGTGGCAGGTAGGGATCTTGGAGA
>DAOTZF010000199.1:0-4499 GCA_034434415.1 Anaerolineales bacterium
AGTCGAAATCCATCACGTTGGGAATCACGCGCGCGGTCACGCCGTAACGCGAAGCGATCTGCTGTGCCTGAAGCGTGTTGATGACGACGTGACGAATCGACGGCAGGGTCGGCGGGAACGCGGCGGCGAGATAATCGCCCACGCAGTTGACCTGAAAACGCTGGCGTTCCCAATGAAAATCGTGATGATGCGCGATTGTGGGATAGCCCGTCTCGGCGACGAATTCAGTGATGGCAAGCCCCAACGGAAGGTTGAGCGGAATCGTCACCGCGTTCTCGATGATGAGTATCTCCAACTCAAAGCGGCGCGCAAATTCATACAACTGCGTCTTGAAGTATTCCTTGAGCTCGTTCACGCGGCGCGTCATGTGCGGCGGACGAATATACATCGAGAAAAAATCCTTTTGCAACGATGCGATCTCTGGATGCGCCTCGCGCGCCTCTCGCGTGACCGTCCAACTGCCCGAGTAGGCTTGCTGATTCAGTTTGTCGATCTCAGGATGACGATAGAACGCTTCAGGCACCACGTGAGATTGGTCTGCCCTTCTGTCGCATTGACCAGCGAAATAAAAACACTGATGACCCAGCCGTTCAAGCACGGTCGCCCATTTCGCAGTTTCAAGCGAGACGCCGTCAGTGCCCGCGAAGCGGGTGGAGATAAAGCCGATGTTGTGGGAGGAGGGTGTCATAGTTTCATCCATAGCAATTGATAAGGTTCGAGCCTGACGGTCTCAAGCGACACAGTTTGCCCGGTGAAAATATCTGTTGCTGAGCCATACTTTGTCGAGAATGAAATTCGTTGACGGCTCACATTGTGCAGGCATACCACGCGCGAGTTCCCGTCAGGAGAAATCCGTTCCACTGCAAAGACTAACGGATGGACATTCAATATGTTTTGCCCGCCATGTGGATGAAATGCAGGTGTCGCGCGTCGAGCCTTGAGCAATGCGCTGTATCTGGCGAATACGTTTGAGCGCATTGAGTTTTTATCTGCCAATTCCTGTTGTACTTCATCGAACTGTAACTTCTCACGGTTGATCGTGCGGTTGCGACCTGTCTGCTTCACGCCTTCGAGCCAGCCGCGCGAGCCGAAGAGACTATGGAAATAAATCCCCGGCACGCCGACCAGCGAAAGCATGATGGCTTGCGCGGCGATGAAGCGATCCACTTGCAAATCTATTGTTTCAAAATTTGCTCCAGCCGCCGTCCTCGGCGGCGTCTCCATCGCCGAGGACGGCGATGGGAGCAGAAATGGGTTTGAAAGCGCATCGAAATAATTGATGTTCATCTCGTAGGGGCTTTGCGTCCCGTCCGCGTTTTGTTTGAACGAGATCAAGCCGCCGTGCTCGAGGTTTTTGCTCACCAACAGGTTGATTTCTTCGTCTGGCAAAATACCGCGCGCGGGATTCAATCCGATGCCATCATGCGAGGCGAGGAAATTGAAGAAAGTGGTTTTGTCGGAGGGTAGTGATAATGTCTTTGCCCAGTCCGAGAGGATGCGCGCGTCGCCGGTGCGAAAAGCATGAAGCGTCAGCGGCGGTAGGGCAAAGTTGTAAACGAGCTGTGCCTCATTCGTGCCGTCGCCGAAGTAGGAGATGTTGTCCACGTGCGGCACGTTGGTTTCAGTGATGAGATGCACATGCGATGCAACCTCGTTCAACGCAGCGCGCAGGAATTGGACAACCGCATGTGTCTTCGGAAGGTGAATGCAGTTGGTTCCGATCTCCTTCCACATGTAAGCGATTGCATCGAGGCGGATGAAATCTGCGCCGCGTTCGGCGTAGAGCAGGAGAATGTCGAGGACTTCGAGTAAGACTTCGGGATTCTTGAAATTGAGGTCGATCTGGTCGGCGCTGAAGGTCGTCCATACCCGCTTCTCGCCCGATGGAGTTTGGAACGGCGTGAGCAATGGCAACGCCCGTGGACGCACGACCTGCGAAAGATTCGGTTCACCTTCGACCGTGATGAAATAATCGCGGTAACCGGGATCGTCCTGCAGAAATTTTTGGAACCATTCGCTTTGCGATGATATGTGATTGATCACCGCATCGAACATCAAGCGAAAGTTCCGTATGGCGGAAACATCATCCCAGTCGCCGAGCGCGGGATCAATTTGGCGATAATCCACAACGGAGAAGCCATCATCGGAGGTCCATGGGTAAAAGGGCAGGATGTGAATCCCGCTGACGATATCCGTCAAATAAGTGTCGCAAAATTTTTTGAGAGTTTGTAGAGGTTTTTCACGCGAAGATTGGACTTGATCCCCGTAGAGGATGAGGATCGAGTCGCGCTGGCTGAGTCCGCCGTCCCGTGGCGCGATGCGGGCGCGATGTTCCGACAGAATCGAGTGGACTCGATCCAGCAGTGGCGATGCTTGATCTTCTCCGTACAAGAAGGTGAGGTGGTGCAATAAAATATTTGACATGGTTGATTGATTCGATTCATTCTCCCCTTGTGGATGATTCCATTCCTAAATTTTTATACCACAAAATTTTCGGCCTGAGATTAATTCCCCAACAAAGATTCATCCCCTCGTTTGTCAAAGAGGGGATGAGTCAGATTGCGATTCTTCTATCTGTCTATGTTTCAGCATAGGGCTCGCGCCAAAGATCAATAAAACGATTCCTGCAACAACAATTGGCAATGGGCATAACAAGAGAAACGCAAGATAGCCTGCCCAATCGCCCTGTTCCTCGAATTGTATGGACGTACCTGCAAACCCCATCGCGCACCCAAACAACGTTATCAATCCGCCAATTAAGAACAGCCCCCAATTCAGGCATGAACCTGAACGAGGGCTGTTCTGTTTCGGCGGAGATGCAAACGGATCGGTGCCTGCGCTGGGCAGGTCGTCGTTGTTCATCATGTCGGTTCTGCTTGTAACTCTTCCTGTTTTTTGAACTGGCTCATGTACAGGTTGTAGTAAAAACCTTCCTGCGCCAGCAACTCATGGTGTTTGCCTTGTTCGATGATCTGTCCGTCTTTCAGCACCAGGATCATATCAGCATTTTGAATGGTGGACAAACGATGTGCAATGACGAACGATGTGCGACCTTTGAGCAATTCGTCGAACGCTTTCTGGATGAGACGCTCGGTTCTTGTGTCAACACTTGAGGTTGCTTCATCCAAAATCAGTATCTTCGGGTCGGACAGCGCGGCGCGCGCAATGGACAGCAACTGCCGCTGGCCCTGACTCAAGCCCGAACCTCGCTCACCCAACACGGTCTGGTATTTTTCAGGCAGGCGTTCGATGAATGAATCGGCGTTGGCGAGTTTGATCGCCGCCATCACTTCTTCGTCCGTCGCGTCGGGCCTCCCAAAGCGGACATTTTCCATGACGCTCTGGCTGAAGAGAAATGTATCTTGAAGCACAATACCTATCTGCTCGCGCAGACTCTTCATCGTCACATCGCGGACATCGATGCCATCGATCTTCACCGACCCGCTTGAAACATCGTAGAAACGTGGGAGCAAATTGATAATGGTGGTCTTGCCCGCGCCCGTGGGACCGACGATGGCAATGGTTTGTCCGGGCTGTGCAGTGAAGGAGACTTCCTTCAAGACCGGCACTCCGTCTTCGTAGGAGTGCGAGGCTTTATCGAATTCGACAAGTCCTTCGATCGGCGGCATGATTGTCGCGTGGGGTTTATCGGTCACAGCCGGTTGTTCATCGAGAATGTTGAAGATCCGCTCCGCGCCCGCGATACCGTTCTGGATATTCGTCCACAAGACGGCGATCTGTTGAATCGGCTGGTTGAAGCGTTGAACATAAGCAAGGAAGGTGACTACCAAGCCGAAGGTCACGGTTGCGCCGAAGAGAGTCTCATCTTTGAGCAATGCCCACCCGCCCGCGCCAACGACGATTGCCAGCGCGATGTAGGATAACGCTTCGAGCACAGGCGCGAGCGCGGATGTGTAGGATACAGCACGCACGTTGGCATCGCGGTTCGCGGCGTTGACCTCCTTGAACTGTTCGATGTTTTCGTCCGCGCGGTTGAAGGCTTGCACTTCACGCACGGCAGAAATACTTTCCTGCAATTCAGCGTTGACGTTGCCGATCTCCCTGCGGCTGGTGCGGAATGCCTTGCGCGCCTGCGCTGAGAAATACGCGGTGGCAATGAACATCAATGGTGCAACCGAAAGCGAGAGCACGGCGAACGGCAGGCTCGCCGTGAGCATGTTGTACGAGATCCAAACCAGCTGGATGACGCCGCTGATGAATTGCACCAGCGCGAACGACGTTCCCTGTTCCAGCGCGGAGGTGTCGTTGGTGATGCGGCTCATCAGATCGCCTGCCGTGTGCTCGGAGTAGTAACTCAGCGAGAGACGGTGCAATTGCTCGAATACCTGCAAGCGCATTTGTCGAATGACATGTTGTGCCGCCCATGTCATGGACAGGAAGGTCAGGCCGAAGAGCAGTGAAGCCAGCACGTACATCACCACCATGATCATCGTCAGACGGAACAAGCCTTCAATGCGCTGGTCGCTGGTCAGGGTGGA
>DAOTZF010000200.1:0-16281 GCA_034434415.1 Anaerolineales bacterium
CGCACGACGATGAACGTGGGGAAAATTTCAGGAGGTACGTCGGTCAATGTGATCGCGGCGGAAGCGTCGTTGGAATTGGATTTACGTTCGGAGGGGCAGGAGTCGCTAATGGAGTTGATCTCACAAGTGGAGAAAAAGATTCAAGAGGCGAACACTCTGAAGAGTGTAGGTCAGCCCGAAGTGAAGTTTGAAGCGGAGGTCATCGGCGCGCGTCCTGCGGGAGAAATATCTGCAGATCATCACCTGATTCAACTTGCTCAGGAGTGTATCCGCGAGCAGGGATTGGAGCCCACACTCGCGTCGGGTTCAACGGACGCGAACATCCCGTTGAGTCGAGGCTATCCTGCGCTGGTGTTGGGAATCACAACCGGCGGCGGCGCGCACACCACAAATGAATTTATCAATACGGGGTTGGTGGAAAAAGGGATGCAGCAGTTGATGAAGTTTGTGGAAAAAGTATTGATGAAGTAAATTTCACTTCAACCCAATCACCTCGAACACATCCAGCGGTTGCGTTTTGCCTTTCACCGTGAGCGGCGCGAAGGGACGCGCATCCACTTCGTCTTTCACGCGCTCGTACGCGTCTTTACTGATGAGGATCTGGTTCTTCGCGCAATTTTCCTGGATGCGCTTTGCGGTATTAACGCTGTCACCGAGGGAGGTGAATTCGAGGCGTTTTTCGGTGCCGATCCAGCCGAGCACAGCTTCACCGTAATTGATGCCCACGCCGAAATCGAGATGCGCTTCTTTCGGTAATTCGGAATGCAGCCTTGCGATCGCCTCGCGGATTCCGAGCGCGGACTTCACCGCGCGCAACGTGTGATCGGGTTGCAGGATCGGCGCGTTGTACCACGCCATCACCGCGTCGCCGAGGAATTTATCCACTGTGCCTTCCTGGGCAAGCACGGCTTCCGCCGCCGCGGCGAGATACTGGTTCAACACGGCTACCAATTCCTCCGGAGAATGTTTCTCGCTGTACGAAGTGAAGCCGCGCACATCCGCGAACAATACGGTAATAAAAACCTGCTTCCCGCCAACCTGTAATGTGTTCGGGTCGAGCTGATCGAGCACGGCAGGCGAGACCATGCGTTGCAACAATCCGCGTTGCGCTTCAAGTTTTTTGCGTTCCGTCAGGTCGTCGAGCACAATGGCGACGCCCTGCGTTTTTTGCCCGGCATCCTTCAACGGTGAAAGGTTCAAACGCCAGTCAATGTTGCCGCCCTGCGCGAGGGTCTGGCTGAGTTCGAGTCCGATGACCGGCTTGTCGCTTTTTCGCACGGATTCAAGGTGAGGGATGATGCTGTTGGCAAAGGTGGGAATGACCTCTTCAATTTTTCGTCCGACGATCTCAGCAGACGCGTTTCCCAATATGGACGCGGCGGCTCGATTACACAGGGTGATCTGGTCCTGCACGTCAGCCGTGATCACACCGGAAACAATGGACGCGAATACATCATCCATGAGGTTTTTGAGTTCGGTCACTTCGGCGAGCGTACGTTTGAGGGATGAGAACAAGCGCGCATTCTCGATGGCGACCGCCGCCTGGTTGGCGAACGCAATCAAAAGGTCGCGGTCCGATTCGGAAAATATCCCCGTGCGGATTCTGTTGTCAGTGTAGATCACTCCGATCACTTCTGTTTTGACCATCAACGGCACACACAGAATCGAGCGCAGGTTGAAGGCGATGATGCTTTGTTGTCCGCTGAAGCGCTGGTCTTCGAGTGCGTTGGTGGTGAGCACCGCTTCGTTCCCGTCAATGACGCGTTGCACGATGGTCCGGCTGATGGCAAATTCGTTCTCGTTGATCGATTCGCGCTCCCAATTCCGCGCGATGCGGATCGCCATTTCCCCGCGTTCATCGCGCAGCATGAGGAAACCTCGTTCCGCTTCCGTGAGGCGGACGATGGTGTCCATCACGATCTGCAGGACCTCATCGATTTCGAGTGTGGAGTTGACGACCTGCCCGATCCCCGCGAGCGCTTGCAGGTGGCTGTATCGTTGTTCGTATGGGACGAGAACTTCGCTGATACGCTCGAGCGAACTTTCGAGATTCTTTAATCCCTCAATGGCTTCAGGCGCTTTGGCGGCTTCCAGCGAGCTTCGCAAATTTGTAGCTTGTTTTGTCACTGCCACAAGCTGGTCGTTGATGGAGATGGCTTTGGTTCTTGCCGTGGTCGCCATGAGGAGTCCTTTGTAATTACGAATGGTTAGAGGCGGGGCGAATAATTACCCGTCCAAAAGTGACGGATGCGGGCGATGAGGGCTTGATATCGAATTTCAAGTGCCGCACGCCTCGCCTGACGGGCGTCTGCAGTTCTGGAAGTATAAAGGGATGTTTGATGTTCGTCCAGAAGTATTTTGGCAGTCGGCGCTATGCTGGGAAGGATACTAACAAGTTTGTCAGCACGTTCCGCCGGCGTTGCATGAAGAGGAAGTGATTGTCTCACTTGTCGCAAGGCGAAATTCACGCTATCGAATGCCTTTTCGATGGATGAAAGCCTTGCCCATCGCTCCCAGTTCAAGACCCAACTGGGGGTTTCTACACCTCCACGTTCAATGGCTGAGCGAACGAAGGTTGGAATCCGCTCCGGGATGGCGTGACGACGGCTGAGGTAAACCATCAGGGCGAGGATACCCAACAATATCGGTATGATGTAAACGAGAGGCGATATGGGTGTTGTCGTGGGTGATGAAAACTCGCTTTCGGGGAGATTCTCTTCTAATTGGAAGTCCGGTTCCAGATCCGGTAATAGATTGTTGGGTACGATCAGACCGGAAGTGGAGGAATCGTCGCGCGGCGCGCGTGGACGATCGAGCGGATCTTGATTGCCCGTGGGTTCGAACTCCACCCACCCGATGCCCGGGAAATAGACTTCGGGCCAGGCATGTGCATTCAATTTTTTTACGGTATACGTCTTGATGACCTGGTCAGGGTCGCCGGGCGCAGTTGCGTTGGTTGTTGCTATTCCTTCGGCAAACCCCACCGCCATGCGCGCGGGGATTCCCAGCGAACGCAACATCACCACTTCGATGCTGGCATAATAGACGCAGAACGCCTGCTTGTGCTCGAATAATACCCATTCCAACGGATCAGCGTTGAAAGGTGGTTCCGGAACGGTCGGGGCATATTCAATGTTGTCCCGTAAGTATCGTGTGATGGCGCTCGCTTTATCGTAGGGAGTGTCCGCACTTTGGGTGATCTCTGTTGCAAGATCGCTGATTCGAGGAGATAGATCTTCAGGGAGTTGCAAATATCTGTCGGTGATCCATTCAGGATATTCCGACCCTGCCGCGCGCAACTCCTCGATGTTCGGGTTGTTCAACACGGCTTCGACTTGATACGTCTCACCGGGGAGCAAACCCGGAGTTGCACTCCAGGAAAAGATCTCCTCATCCTCTCCCGCTGGCGCATTGACCGTTGAGCCCGGTCGGCTGACCCAGATCACACGCGCAGGCGCGTAGAGCAGTGTGACCGGTTGCTGCCCCACCTTGAAGATGAAATTTGCAGAGGGTTCTTCATTTGAAAGTGGAGTGTCCGGGGAAAAGTTTTCGCGGCGCGTTCCGGACGCGCTCCACCGGTCGTTCGTGAAATTGTCATACACTCTGCCGCGCCAGTAGTAGCGAGGAGGCTCTACACCAACGGGCAAGTCAGGCACCTCCACAGTGAACATCACGGCTTCTGAAAGCGAGAAACCCAGGCCAAGTTCCAGCTGCGCGCCGTAGAATTCCGTGCCCGGCACCCCGCCGGTTTGCGATTCCAACGCGCTCACGGCATTTTCAAAACGGTCTGTGAATTCGTTCCATGGTTTGGTGATTTGCTTCCATGTTTGTCTAATCGTGTCTATTTTTGTGAACGTGGGAGGGATGGTCCATGCAGAGATGATGAGCAAGCCCGCGGCAATTGTCATGCCGCTCGTCAAGTCAAGGCTGTTCTCAGGCGAGAGGAAGACGCGTTTGTCCTTCCATCGTTTCTGGTTTTGAAGGAAGTTCAGCCGCCCCAGCAGGAATAGTGCAAGCAGAACAAAAAATGCCATGATCCACATCCGCCCGCGCACGGCATTGTCGTAGTTTTGAATTACAAAAATTCCGATCATGGATGGCAGGATTGCAGCGATGAAGTTCTGGTGCCTTGTAAGTTGATAGCCGGCAGATGCGCTCATAATCCAAAACGTGACGGACATGATGGTGAGAAAGAAAAGCGGGTCGTCCACCGGTCTTCGTGAAAAGAAATCCGATAAAGAAACGATAATCCTTCCACCTACACTCAGCAACTTTTCCTCCGGCACGACCGCTCCCTTGATGATCGTTGTCCATTGCAGGGGAAGCATGATCACCATGTAAAGGAAGGAGACCCAGCGCGCCTTTCGTCGGGTAAAGGCGCTATACCCCAATGCCAGCCCGATGACCATGCCCATCCAGGTGATGCCTCGAATCATTCCCAGAGACGGAATCCATTCCGTAATGCCCAGTCTCACGGCAACGGTTTGCAAAAGCAGGAAAAGCAGAATTACAGAAGCCCAGTCCCACCAGTGAACGGGAGGGGGGGCAAGTGAATTTTTCATCGGGGGTAGTGTACAATTAAGGAGGACTGGCGTCAAATACTGTAGAGGGGTTTTTGGGAAAGGACCTTGAAACCTAGGATGGAGGAAGAGATGGATGTTTTGATTCAAAAGGGTATCGATTGGGTGATCGCAATTCAATCACTCGGCGGTTGGCTCGAAGCGCCGATGCAACTCTTTTCGTTTCTAGGCACACAGGATTTTTTCTTCCTTGTCCTCCCGCTCGTGTATTGGAGCGTCGACTCGCGCCTCGGTTTACGAGTTGCGTTCATTTTGATCGCAAGTGTTACCCTGAACTACTATTTCAAGTTGTGGTTCGCCGGACCGCGACCGTATTGGGTGAGCGCAGACGTGAAAGCGTTATCCTCTGAATCGACATTTGGCATTCCATCGGGTCACGCACAGAATGCAATAGGTGTATGGGGCACACTTGCCACAGGGAAAGATAAACTTTTGAAACAGCTGGCAGTCACGTTGATTTTCCTGATCGGCTTTTCAAGGATTTATCTCGGTATGCATTTCATCCATGACGTGCTCGCGGGATGGTTGATCGGTTGTATCCTCCTGTGGGTGTTTGCGCGATATTGGGAAGTGCTTGCGGAGTGGCTGAAAACAAAAACCGCATCTCAAAAGATGCTGCTGGCGTTCGTCGTTTCCATGGCGATGATTGCTCTTGGATTTTTTAGCGTGAATCGGCTGGATGGATATGTCTTCCCGGCTGCGTACGAAGCCAATGCGCTTCGATCCTCCGACGAGCTGCCGGCTCCGGTTTCGTTGGAGGATATCTTTACATCAGCCGGAACGTTCTTCGGCATTTCGGTCGGCACAGTGTGGATCGCGCTAAAAGGTGGGTATCAGGCTGACGGTCCGGCGGGGAAGCGTTCCCTGCGATTCTTCATCGGCTTGGTCGGGGTTCTCATCCTGTGGCGCGGGTTGGGTCTGGTCTTCCCGCAAGGGGAGGATTTTGTCTCCTACACCTTGCGTTACATCCGATATTTGCTGGTTGGCTTCTGGATCATCGCCGGCGCTCCATGGTTGTTTTTTCGTTTCAAATTGGCAGATATGCCCAAGATGTAGTGCTTTGCTTTGATATAATCCCAAATCTAGTATTAAAATTTTTGGGAGAGTATCCGTATCAATGACCCTCGAGCGCGGCGCGTTACTTCATAAACGATATCGAATTGTGGAAATTCTCGGGCAGGGCGGCATGGGCTCGGTGTACCGCGCCGTGGATGAAAACCTTGGCGTGGATGTCGCGGTGAAAGAGAATCTGTTCACCACAGATGAGTACGCGCGACAGTTCCGCCTTGAAGCGGTGATTCTCGCAAACCTTCGTCACCCGAACTTGCCGCGTGTGACGGACCATTTTGTCATCGGCGATCAGGGACAATATCTGGTGATGGATTATATCGAGGGGGAGGATCTGCGCCAGAGGATGGAGCGCCAGGGTAACATCACAGAAGATGAAGCCATTTTGCTGGGCGCAGCGATGTGCGACGCGCTCGCATACTTGCACACACGCAAACCCCCGATCCTGCATCGCGATCTTAAACCGGGTAATGTCAAGATCACGCCGGAAGGGCATATCTTCCTTGTGGATTTTGGTCTGGCAAAAGTGCTGCATGGAAGTCAGGCAACTACGACCGGCGCGCGCGCAATGACCCCGGGATATTCCCCGCCGGAGCAATATGGCACGGCGCGCACCGATCCGCGCACCGATATTTATTCGCTGGGCGCTACGTTATATGCTGCCTTGAGCGGCATCATCCCGGAAGACGGGCTTGCCCGTGCGATGGATAACACACAACTCACGCCGTTGCGCAAGCGTAACGGAAAAGTCTCGCGGCGGTTGGCATCTGCGATCGAAAAGGCAATGGGAGTTGACCCCGCAGACCGATTCCAACATGCGGATGATTTCAAGAACGCGCTGCTGGGTTCCAAATCGAAAACCCAAAGGCTTCCGGGCGATTATGTGATTGCACCACCTCCGCCATCTTCGGGGGATTCGCAGAAGAAAAATTCACTGGAAAAGGCATCGAATCCCCTCTCTGATTTCAATCCCTCCGATTTCATGGGCGGCACGCAGGAGGAAGCGCCGGTCTTCAAACCGCCGCGTAAGAAGGCAAGCTTTCCTCGCCGACTTGTCACGGCAGTTCTCTGGTTGCTCTTAATCCTTGCGGCAGGGACGGTAGGCTTGGTGCGATTCGCGCCTCAGTTTGTTCCCCCTATATTGCTGAGTCAATTGAACGCGTTGCAAATCCCCTTTCTAGTACCCGCGATCACACACACGCAGGTTTCTCCATCTGAAACATCGGTTGCTACGGAATCCCCGATTGAAACAGATCCTGTGGTTCAAGGGACTATCACGCGTACGCCGACTGTGCCACCCACCGCCACAGCCAGACCAACGATTACATTTACGCCGACCGCAAACCTGTTTCCCAACGCCGGACCTACTGCTCTGGGTGGAACGCTTGGGCAAATTGCATTTGCGTCTGACCGAACCGGGATCCCCCAGATTTACCTCATCAACACCGATGGAACAGATCTGCATCCTCTCACGAACATGAGCGAGGGTGCGTGCCAGCCAAATTGGTCGCCGGACGGCTCGTTGATCGTGTTCGTCTCGCCATGCCGTGGGCGTGCGGAGTTTTTCGAAAGCATCTATTCCAGTTCAAGTTTATATGTCATCAAGCCAGATGGCACGGAATTACGCTCGTTGACCATCATCCCCGGTTCCGATTTTGACCCGGCGTGGTCACCCGATGGGGAGCGTATCGCTTTCGCTTCTGAACGCGATGGACAGAAAGAAATTTACCTGCTCACGGTAGATTCAGGTGCGGTCATACGCCTGACCAATTCACCTCTTGGCGTTGAAAACACACAACCTTCATGGTCTCCCGATGGAACTCAAATCGTTTATACGGTAAAACGCCTTGAAGCATATCAAGTTTGGGCAATGAGTGCCACCGGCAGGGACAATGTCCAGTTGGTGCGAAGCGGACAAACGCTATGGGACTATCTGCCATTTTGGTCCACGGATGGGACAACCATCTTTTTCAACCAACGTAATCTCGGACCTGGGCGGCCTTGGTTGATGAGCATTCCATTCGCAGAGTATGCCACTCGTGATGCGGTTCGTCTGGATCTTCCCACGCCTATCGAAGATGTCGAATTTTCGCCGGATGGGTTGTGGATAACCTTCGAAAGCACGGACGAAAACGGTAATCGCGATGTGTACTATTCATCAGTGACGGGCGGAAATCGCACCCGCCTCACCGACGACCCCGGAGTTGATTTCGATCCGGATTGGAGCTCCGCGCCAAGGCCCTAAAAGGGAATCCACTTGAAGAAATTGCCCGCCATGGCCACCCATGGCGGGCAATTTCTTATACACTTCTTATTGACTTCCCTTTTTGCCTCGTTTATCATTATCCCACGATGAATAGCACTCTCGTGAAGAGAGTGCTAATTATGTGAAGCCATGCTTGATCTTACCGAACGTCAGAAAACCTTACTTCTATTAATTATCCGCGACCATATCGAATCTGCTCAGCCGATTGGTTCTAAGCGGTTGGCTGAACATTACCATCTCGAGCTTTCTCCTGCCACCATCCGCAACGAAATGGCAGCGCTGACCGAAATGGGTTATTTGCGGCAACCGCACACCTCGGCAGGGCGCGTTCCAACCGAGGAAGGTTATCGTTATTTTGTCAGCCAGATGATGCCCAATGCGGAATTGCCCGAAGCGGTGCAACACACCATCTCGCACCAATTCCACCAATCCCGCGCGGACATGGACCAGTGGATGACCCTTGCCGCGTCGATCCTCGCGCACCAATCGCAGGGTGTTTCAGTCATCACTGCGCCGCATGCCGAGCGATCGCGCTTCAAACATGTTGAGTTGATCTCGACTCAGGGACGGCAGGTTCTGATGGTGCTGGTTCTGGTGGGAGGGGAAGTAAGCCAGCAAATTCTGACACTGGCGGAACCTGTGACCCAGGAGCGACTCAGCCAGACCGCTACGCGTCTGAACACCCATCTGCCCGGTCTCGCCGTGGATGATATTTCCGCACTTTCAACTCTGCCAGACCCGCTCGATCAGGATATTCTCACTCTCATCCTTCAAGACATTCGTCGTACATCTGAAAGCAGTTCGGGTGAAATTTACACCGATGGTTTGACCAATGTTTTATCCGAGCCTGAATTCGCCGAATCCGATGAAGCGCGGCGAGCGTTGAAAATCTTTGAAGAACGCTCCACTTTACGCGACCTGCTCGCTCGCAGTACAACCAACACCACTATCGGCGGTCTGCAGGTGCTGATCGGCGGCGAGGGCGAATGGGAGGAACTGCGTCAATGTTCGATGGTGATCGCGCGTTATGGAGTCCCCGGCATGGCGACAGGCACGCTGGGTGTGCTGGGTCCCATGCGCATGTCGTATACGAAGACGATTCCCACAGTCCGCTATGTGGCTGGAATTTTGAGCGATCTGGTCAACGACCGAATCGCGGGTGAATAAAAACGATATTCGAAAACTCGATATTCGTTTGGCGAATATCGAATGTCTAATAACGAAATTGAGAGTGAAAGCATGACCGACAAGAAAAAACATCAACACGAGAAAAATATCGAAGAGACCGCGGCAGAGGCTGTGGCGACGCCGGAGACAGGCGAGCAACCGCAAGTGGATGTCGACGCGTTGAAACGCCAACTCGACGATGCCGAAGCGAAACTGGCTGAAAGTGTCGAGGGCTGGCAGCGCGCCCAGGCGGATTTCCAAAATTATAAAAAGCGCGTCGAGCGCGATAACGAAATGATGTATGCCTCGATGAAAGGCGACATTGTCAAGAAGATCCTGCCGGTGCTCGATGACCTCGAACGCGCTATGCAAAACCGCCCGGCAGACGATGCATGGGCGGGCGGCATTGACCTGATCGTGCGTAAATTTCAAAACATTCTCGATGTCGAAGGTGTAAAGCGGATCGAAGCCACAGGCGCGGAGTTCGACCCGAAATTTCACGAAGCGATCTCGCATGAACCGAGCGAAACCGTCGAAAGTCATCATGTGATCGAAGTGGTGCAAAACGGATATATGCTCGGCGAGCGAGTGATACGTCCCGCTCTAGTGAGAGTGGCTCAATAAGCAACATTTGCAAGGGCACGATATATCGTGCCCTTGCTGAAGCATAGGAGAATTCATGGCAAAGATTATCGGTATTGACTTGGGTACGACCAACTCTGTGGCGGCAGTGATGCAGGGCGGTGAACCGATCGTGATTCCCTCTGCCGAGGGTGAGCGACTCGTCCCGTCGGTGGTCGCGGTCAACAAAAATCACGAAAGACTTGTCGGGCGTGTGGCGCGCAATCAAGCCATCACGAATCCGCAGAACACGATCTTTTCGGTGAAGCGATTCATGGGGCGCAAGTCCGACGACCCGGAGGTGGAGCGCACAAGGAAACGCGTGCCATACGCGGTGAAAGCCGCAGAGAACGGCGATGTGCGCGTGCAACTCGACGAAAAAGATTATTCACCGCCGGAGGTGTCGGCGATGATTTTGGCGAAGATCAAGCGCGACGCTGAGGCATACCTCGGTGAAACCATCACACAGGCGGTCATCACCGTCCCTGCGTATTTCAACGACGCGCAGCGCAACGCCACGAAGGACGCGGGAAAGATCGCGGGCTTGGAAGTGCTTCGCATCATCAACGAACCGACGGCATCCTCGCTGGCGTATGGTCTCGATAAAAAGAAGAACGAGATCATCGCGGTCTACGACCTCGGTGGCGGCACGTTCGATATTTCGATCCTTGATGTGGGCGACGGCGTGTTTCAGGTGCGCGCGACGAGCGGCGATACCTTCCTCGGCGGCGACGATTTCGACCTCCGCATCATGGATCACCTCATCGAGCAATTCAAGAAAGATACCGGCATCGATCTGCATAACGACCGTCAATCGTTGCAGCGTCTGAAGGAAGCCAGTGAAAAAGCCAAGATCGAACTTTCGACGACGATGCAGACCGAGATCAACTTGCCGTATTTGACGGCGGACGCGACAGGTCCCAAGCATTTGGTGATGACTCTCACTCGCGCCAAACTCGAACAACTGACAGCGGATCTGGTCGACAGGACGATTGCTCCACTCAAGCAGGCGTTGTCCGATGCGGGACTGAGCGCAGGTGAAGTGCATGAAGTGGTGATGGTCGGCGGCATGACGCGTATGCCCGCTGTGCAGGACCGCGTCCGCGCATTCTTCGGCAAGGAGCCGCACAAGGGTGTCAACCCCGATGAGGTGGTTGCCGTCGGAGCGGCGATTCAAGCGGGAGTGTTGGGCGGCGAAGTGAAGGATATTCTGCTCCTCGATGTGACACCTCTGTCACTTTCGATCGAAACACTTGGTGGTGTTGCCACAACCCAAATCGAACGCAACACAACCATTCCGACTCGAAAAAGCCAGGTTTTCTCGACTGCCAGCGATAATCAGACACAAGTTGAGATTCACGTCTTGCAGGGCGAACGCCCGATGGCAGTGGACAACAAATCGCTGGGGAAATTCATCCTCGATGGGATTCCTCCCGCGCCGCGCGGCGTGCCGCAGATCGAAGTGACGTTCGATGTGGATGCCAACGGCATTCTCAAGGTCAGCGCGCAGGATAAGGCGACAGGACGATCACAGCACATCACGATCACGGCTTCATCGGGCTTATCCGACGCGGAAGTGGAGAAGATGCGAAAAGACGCCGAGTCTCATGCCGAAGAAGACCGCAAGCGCAAAGAGCTGATCGAAGCCCGCAATAACGCGGATAACACCGTCTACGCGGCGGAGAAGGCATTGCGCGAGTTCGGCGAGAAAGTACCCGCTGAGATCAAAACAGAGATCGAAACGAATGTTGCCGCGGTGAAGAAAGCCGCAGAGGGTGAGGATGTCGCCGCGATACGGTCCGCCACGGACGCGCTAGGGCAGGTCATTCAAAAGATCGGAGCCAGCGTCTACGAGAATCCAGCCGCGGGAGCGGGCGAAGCGGGTTCGTCGTCCAGTGAGAATCCTGATGTGGTAGAAGGGGAAGTTAAAGAATAGAAAGTGGAAAGTGGTGAGTAGTCACTTTCTGCTTTCCACTTTTTGTGAATATGTCTAACCGCGATTACTACGATGTTCTAGGCGTGGGACGGAATGCGAACGATGACGAGATCAAAGCCGCGTTCCGTAAACTTGCGCGCCAGTATCATCCCGATGTGAACAAGGAAGAGGGTGCCGAGGAAAAGTTCAAAGAGATCAATGAAGCCTACGGTGTGCTTTCGGATTCCGATAAGCGCGCTCGCTACGACCGCTTTGGCAAAGCCGGGTTGGGCGGGACGGGCGGGTTCCACGATTACACCATGGATTTCAACGATATCTTCGAGGATCTGTTCCGCGGATTTGGGTTCTCTACCACGGGCGGACGTTCGCGCCGGTCACCGCGGCGCGGGCGTGACATGCAGATGCAAGTCGCGCTGACGTTCGAAGAGTCCGTTTTTGGTGTGGAAAAGGAGATCGAGTTCACGCGCGAAGAAACTTGTTCGCATTGCGGTGGGAACGGTGCGGAGCCTGGCACATCGCCGGTGAAATGCGGAACGTGCAATGGACAGGGCGAAGTTCGAACCGTACGCCAGACATTTTTAGGTCAGATGGTGCAGGCATCCACATGCCCGACGTGTAACGGGCGCGGTGAGACGATCTCCACTCCGTGCAAAACATGCCGAGGCGCCGGGCTGGAACGCAAGAAGGTGAAGAAGAAAGTGCAGATTCCTGCCGGTGTGGATGTTGGCACGCAGATCCGCTTATCGGGGGAAGGCGGTCCCGGCGAAAATGGCGGACCGAATGGAAGTGTATATCTCGTGCTGGATGTGCAGCCGCACAAGTTCTTCAAGCGACGCGAGAACGATATTATTTTGAACCTCGATATCAACATCGCGCAAGCCGCGCTCGGCGCTGAGATCCAGGTGCCGACGATCGACGGCGATGAGAAGTTGAAGATTCCCGCGGGGACCCAGCCCGGGAAAGTGTTTCAACTGAGAGGCAAGGGTGTGCCGTATGTACGCAGGAACGGCCGCGGCGACCAGTTGGTGATCGTCAATGTGGCGGTGCCGACGAAACTCACGAAGGAGCAACGCGAGCACTTTGAGAAACTTGCCGAGAGTTTGGGGACGGCCGTAAAGCCGCAGGAAAAGGGATTTTTGGATTGGCTGAATGATACGCTGGGGGGATGAAAATCAGTGAATTGATGACCAGGTACCAGTGAGCGGAGGAAACTCCGCTCGTTTGTTTTATAATGAAACGACGGTTAAGATGGAAAAACTTTTACGAATCTGGGGAAAGTTCCCGCTGTGGATGCACATGCTCGCGGCGCGGTTGTTTCGACCGCGGTTTCGCGTGGCGGTGGCTGCGTTGGTGTTCGATGAACAAGGCAGGATTCTTTTGTTCAAGCATACCTATCGAAAATTCGCATGGGGGATTCCCGTCGGCGGGCTGGAATTCGGTGAGCAACCCGAAGAGGGGGTGATGCGCGAGTTCTTCGAGGAATCAGGCATCACGATTCAAGTGGAGCGGTTGCTGTTTGCCGACAGCTCGAGACTCTTCCACCATGTGACGCTGATCTACCTGTGCAAGGTCGTCAGCGGAGGGTTCCGTCCAAGCCCCGAAGTCTCCGAGATGAAGTATTACGATGTGAACGACCTTCCCCCGATGATTTTCGATGAGAAGGATTTGATTCGATCTGTGCATAAAAATGTTTGGAGCAAACCTTGAACAGCGTTCTTCTCGTCGGCATTGGAGGCTTTATTGGTTCTGTGATGCGCTATCTTCTCGGTGGGTACGTGCAGCAATCCTCCAAAAGCATTTTTCCGTACGGCACGCTGACGGTCAACGTGCTTGGTTGTTTTATGATCGGTTTTCTAGCCCAACTGGCGGAGAATCGCGGCGTCTTTTCGAGTGAAGCGCGCGCGTTCCTGTTTATCGGAGTCTTGGGCGGGTTTACCACGTTTTCCTCCTTTGGCAACGAAACACTCAACCTCGCTCGTGACGGTCAATTGTTGATCGCGTTTGCGAATGTTGGCTTGAACGTATTTGTTGGCCTGCTCGCTGTGTGGCTTGGCCGTACCGTTTCATATCTGGTCTGGAGGTGATCATGCAACTACCGGAAGAAGGTTATCTGCTCCGAATTTTTATCGGCGAATCAGACAAACACGAAGGCAAGCCGCTATATGAATGGCTCGTACTTCAGGCGCGCGAGCAGGGACTTGCCGGCGCGACGGTCGTGCGCGGGGTGATGGGCTTCGGCGCGAATACGCGAGTCATTCATACGTTCAAGATCGAACAACTTTCAGAGGATATGCCCATGGTCGTCGAAGTTGTAGATACGAAGGAAAAACTGGAAGCCTTCCTTGATGCAATTGATACACATATCCCGGCAGGGTTGGTCACACTGGAAAAAGCGCAGATCCGCTTTTACAAAGCTGATAAAAAGTGAACTGGCTCGAAGTTTCGATGACCGTGGACGGCGAACTTGCCGAATCGGTAGCGGATGTGTTCGCGCGTTTTGCGCCGAACGGCGTGATGACCGAACAGGGCGTGAAATACAACGACGCCGAAGATGCAGGCACACCCACAGGACCGATCACCGTCCGCGCGTATTTGGAGGTGAACGACGGACTCGAAGAGATGCGTCAGAAACTCGAAGAGTCGCTTTTTTATTTGGGGATGATTAAACCTCTGCCCGCTCCGATCTACAAGCAGATAGCGGATCAAAACTGGATGGAAGCCTGGAAGCAATACTACAAGCCGATTCGCATTGGCGAGCGGCTTCTCATCCTGCCCGCATGGATGGAATCTCCGGAGCCGAATCGCGTAGCCATCAAGATCGATCCCGGCATGGCGTTTGGGACGGGGACACATCCGACCACACAGTTGTGCTTGGAGTTGATAGAAAAAGCGATATTCGATATTCGAGACTCGAACGCTGCATACCGAATATCGAATAACGAATATCGAGTCATTGACATCGGTTGCGGCTCCGGCATCCTCTCCATTGCCGCGCTCAAACTTGGGGCAAACAAAGTACTTGGCGTGGATATTGATGAAGAGTCCATTGTCAATTCACGCGAGAATGCGGAGAAGAACGAAGTAGGGGAGGAGTTGATCCTCGGCGTTGGTTCGGTGCAGGAGATTCTCGCAGGCAAGTTCCCGTTCAAATCCGCCCCCTTAGTGGTGGCGAACATCCTTGCACCGGTGATCGTCCGTCTCTTTGCCGCGGGTATGGCAGATCTGATCGAAGATGGCGGTTCGATCATCCTCAGCGGGATTTTGCAGGAGCAGGAGGAAACTGTCCTACGGGCGGGGCAGGCAAAAGGTTTGAAGTTGAAGCGCCGCGGTCAGGTCGGCGATTGGGTCGCGCTGGCGATGAGTCGATGAATCCAGTGTAGTCCCCTTGAAGTACCATCCGAATCCGTGATTGCAATGATACAATATCGCGCAACTTATCCAAAAAAAGGAGAATGTGAGATGAAGAATAGCCGTCGTTTATTTTTTGCCCTTGCGGCGCTTGCGGTCGCTGCACTCGCCTGTGCGTTGCCCGGCGGGTTGGGGAGCAATGTAATTTTGAGCGATGACTTTTCGTCCGCCACTTGGGGTACAGGCACGGACGCGGATAGCTCTGTGGAATATGCAAACGATGCCCTGCAGTTCCTTGTTTTCCGCACCAATTACTTTGTATGGAGCACGCCTAACGATGAGGATTACTCAAACATCCACATCGAGGTGACCGCGCTCAACAACAGCACGGATACGACCACTGCCTTCGGCATCATCTGTCACATGCAGGTCACCGACGTTTCCTATTATTTCGCGGTCACACCTGCGGGTCAATACGCCATCGGAAGGTCGCAACTGGCATCGGATGATGTCTTCCTCACCAATAACGACCAGTGGGCGAACTCGGACCTGATTCCCGTCAACCAAGCCTCGTATCGCGTCGGCGCAGATTGTGCCAGCAACGGAACATTGACGCTTTATGTGAACGGTTCCCAGATCGCGAGCGCCGTGGATACCACATACACCTCCGGCAATGCCGCTTTGTTCGTGTGGAGTGGTGAGCAGGAGGCAGGTGCGAATATTTCATTCGATGATTTTGAGATGACCCGCCTTCCATAAAATTCCGTCTTCACAATCAAATCCTGTACTCAAGCGAGTGCAGGATTTTTAATTTCAAGCGCGGGGTTTCTGTGCTATGATTCGATGAACATGGATCGCCGCCGATTAATCCTGTACCTGCTTCTCAACGTGTTCATCTCTGCCTGCGTGACCGGCGCGATCCTGTTCTGGTACGACCGCAATTACAGACAGGCGGCTCTCTCCCCGGTTCAACCTGCCTCGCCCGCCCAGCTTGACTCTGCCACCCAGCCAGCGTTCAACCCCAACGTGGACATTCCCGTCGAGATCGTGAGCATCGTCGGCGCTGGGACGTTAACCGCTGAGTCGGTGGTCGTCCGCAACGCGGGTGGTGAATCGTTGAATCTCGCCAACTGGCAATTACGCGATGCCGATAGGAACATTTTTGTCTTCCCAAACCTCACACTCAACAGCGGCGGCGCGGTGCAGATCCATACCATTGCTGGAACGAACACGGTCATTGATTTATACTGGGGTGAGACCGAACCTGTTTGGGGTTCGGGCGAGGAAGCGCAGTT
>DAOTZF010000201.1:0-1996 GCA_034434415.1 Anaerolineales bacterium
TTGTCCACCGGGGCTAAGGGCATGATCGAGATAATACTTGCAAGCCAACCTGATCCGTTTATCCTCCTTCACCGACGCGCCGAGTTGCGCCAGCAGGATCAACGCCCACGCCGTGGATTTGTACTTCGGCCCGTATCCTGTCCCCGGTCTCATCCAAAATCCCTCATCGTCCATTTTGGAGAGAACGTGCGCGATCGGTCCCTCTTTGTGAGCCAACGTACGCGCAGATTTCAGTTTTTTGTCATCAGGGGAAAGGTCGAGCAGATCTCGCATCGCGAGATAACGAACGCCGGGGTTTTCAGACTCCAACAACCACGGGAGCGAGTCGCTTCGTAATTGATTCTTCCAAGACATGGTGCCTCCTTTCAGAACCGAACGTCCCCCTTCTCTGAAAAGTGTAGCACTTTCCTCACCCTTTTTGCACGTCCAAATGTCACCACTCACTCAGGAGATTGGGCATAAAATTCCGTGAACCCGCACTCGTTGCACGCGAACGCAACCAAGGCTTTGCGACCTTTTGACAGTGGCTTACCCGAAAACATCTTGGACAGGTCAGGTCCTGAATCCTCATCAGGTGCAAAGACATACAGGTATTGATTCCGCGCGGAATATTCGTTATATTTCATGATCCTGCCCTGGGTCATCGCGCCCTTACATTTGGGACATGTGTTGGAGTTGGGCATTTGTGCCTCCGGATTGTGAGAAGTTGCGACAGTTATTTTTGTTCAGATTATAACCTCGCAATTATTTGGCGTATAATTGCGAGTGTTTCTAAGCCATGGAGCCCGAAGTTGAAGTCATCAGCGAAATCACGGAGATCGAAACCATTGCAGTCGGGCGTTCGATTCGTGAGTTTGACCGTTTGCAAAGGATGTATGGCAGGGGCCGCTGGCGGAAATTGAAAGGCGTTGCCACAGTCCGTCTGCCAGATGATACAATCTGTGTTGCCGAAATTCACTGGTATGAAGCGCATGGCGTCGGCAGGCATGATTTCAAGGTCAAGCGTGTTATTGGAAAATGAGAATGACAACTAAAACTACCCCCCAATTTGTAGTTTGCATCAACAACGAAGGCTATCAGGCTTCGTTGGAGCCGCGCAAGATCTATCAGGTTGTTCCTGACACAGAAGCGGAAAGCCACAAAATGCTTCGCGTGATAGATGAATCGGGTGAAGATTATCTTTTTCCCGCCAGTTTTTTCTCGCCGATTTCATTGCCGCAGACCTTGATAAAAGAACTTGCTTTGGCGACATAAACATTTTGCTCATAGTGAATTAAATTGAAGGCTGGAAATCACTTCCAGCCTTCAACTATTAACCTTGCATCTGCTCCCACTCGCCCAGCTTCACATCCATTTCCTTTTGCACACGCTCGTACTCCGTTCCCAGTTTGGCGGCTTCGGCGGGTTTCACGAACGGACTCTCCAACTGCGTGGAAAGATTCGCCAATGTCGCTTCGAGTTCGGCGATGGTGTTTTCAAGTTCCTGCAACTGGGCGATCTTTCTTCTTTCCCCTTTCGATGTGGCTTTTTTTGAATTTCGAGAATCGACATTCGATATTCGGGAATCGATTTTCGAGTATCGAATATTGGTTTTTTCGGCTTGCCGTGCCGCTTGTTTCTCGCGTTCCTCTTTCATCTGCGAATACGTGCCGTTGAACGTGGTCATCTGCGATTCATCGGGATCGATCTCCCAAATTTGAGTTGCAAGTGCGTCCACGAGGTAACGGTCGTGGGTGACGAGCAGTATCGTCCCTTTATACGAATCCAACACGGATTGCAGAATCTCCTGCGAGGGGATGTCCAAATGATTTGTTGGTTCGTCGAGTAACAATAAGTTTGTGTCTTGTAACGCGAGTTTTGCCAATGCCAAACGTCCGCGTTCGCCCCCGGAGAGCATGGACACAAGTTTGAACACGTCATCGCCGGAGAAAAGATATTTTCCTAGATAATCGCGCGCTTGATACGGCAACATTCCCGATGCCGCGATGATCTCATC
>DAOTZF010000202.1:0-6505 GCA_034434415.1 Anaerolineales bacterium
TCCCGAGGAATTATCCACCATTGCGAATGTGATGCCTGCTCCTCCGATGCCGTTCCTGGCGGAAGGGCATCACGGCAAAATGATCATCATGGCGATGATGCTGTATGCAGGCGATGCTGTGACAGGTGAGCAGGCGATGACGCCCTTTAGAAAACTTGCCACACCTTTCGCTGATATGCTCCGCCCGATGAGTTATACAGAGATGTTCCCGCCGGAAGAGGGCGAATATCATCCGATCGCATCCTCGAGAACGATGTTTTTGGATTTTGTGGATGAATCAGTAGCCGAGACAATCTTGAAACATTTGAATACATCCACAGGCATGATGGCTGTGGCGCAGTTACGCGTCTTGGGCGGAGCCATGGCTCGCGTTCCAGCCGATGCAACAGCCTATGCACATCGCAAGTCTAAAATCATGGTGAATCTTGCCGTGTTATATCAGGATTTAAGCGAAAAGCCAAAACATGAACAATGGGTGGATGAAATTCAGAACGCCATCACACAGAGCGACAAGGGCGCATATGTCAACTTCATCAATACTGTCGGCGAGAAGGAACTCAAGGCGGCGTACCCAGCTTCCACCTTGGAAAGACTGCGCCAGGTCAAAGCGAAATATGACCCTGAGAATGTATTCCGCGCGAATCAGAATATTGCTCCACAGCACTAAGGGGATCCAATGCGAAAGATAGTTTTTTTCATGTTGACGAGTCTGGATGGTTATTTCGAAGGACCGGACCGCGATATACACTGGCACAATGTGGATGAAGAATTTAATGAATTTGCCGAAGGACACACAGCTGAATTTGGCGTGCTCTTGTTCGGTAGAGTGACGTATGAACTCATGGCAAGTTACTGGCCCACAGAAGCCGCGCAACGAGATGATCCAGTCATTTCAAAATTAATGAACAGCCTGCCAAAGATTGTTTTTTCAAAAACCCTGCAAAATGTTGAATGGGAAAACACAAGGCTGGTAAAAGATGATTTCGCAAAAGTGGTGTCGGAGTTAAAGAAGGAAGCGGGAAACGACGCCGCGATTTTCGGCAGTTCTGATTTGGCAGTCACTCTCATGGAACAGGGATTGATTGACGAATATCGGATTATGGTTAACCCAATTATTCTTGGTAATGGCAAACCTTTGTTCAAAGGAATCGAAGATAAAGTTCACCTGAAGCTCATAAAAACAAAAGTGTTCAAATCTGGGAATGTACTGTTGTACTACGAACCAAAAAAATAAGGAAAAACTCGTGAAAATTTTTTATCAAATTTTAGGGAATACCGTTGTCGCCAACGTCACCAACTTGACCGTTTGGTTTGCGATGATCTTTTTTATCTACCTTCAGACACATTCGGTCACTGCTACTTCGATCGTTTCGGGTATTTATCTTGTAGTGACGGCTAGCTTGGGTATTTGGTTTGGAAGTCTTGTGGACCATAACAAGAAAAAGACCGTCATGATCCTTTCGGGTGTGATCTCGTTGATCATTTACATCGCCGGGTTCGTGATGTACCTTTCCTTTCCTGCAGAAACGTGGAAGAACCCAACCAGCGTCACTTTATGGATTTTTGTTCTGCTTCTTTTAATTGGCGTGATCGCGGGCAATATCCGCTCGATTGCAGTGCCAACCCTGGTCACAATTTTGATTCCCGAAGATGATCGCGCCAAAGCGAATGGACTCGTCGGTACAGCTTTCGGCATTGCTTTTCTAATTTGTTCTGCCATCAGCGGATTGCTGGTCGGCGCAGGCGGTATGTATTATGTTTTGATCCTCGGGATCGCTATGATGATTCTCTCCGTCGTTCATATGTGGTTCCTGCCGATTCCTGAAAAAGAGATCGTGCATCTCGAACATCAACCCAAAGTGGATTTGCGCGGCACATACGCAGTCGTTGTGGCAATCCCGGGTTTGCTGGCGTTGATTCTTTTTTCCACCATCAACAACTTTTTAGGCGGCGCGTTCATGGGTCTCATGGACGCCTATGGCTTGTCTCTGGTTTCGGTGGAAGTGTGGGGCGGGCTTTTCGCGGTGATCAGTTGCGGCTTTATCGTCGGCGGACTGGTCATTTCAAAATATGGCTTGGGTAAAAATCCGCTTGTCGCGATGTTTGCCGCCAACATCATCATTTGGATCATCTCCGCTGTATTCACGATTCAACCCTCTATTATTTTGCTTGCGGTGGGCATGTTTATTTACATTAGCGTGGTGCCGTTCATCGAAGCCGCGGAGCAGACGATCCTTCAAAAAGTCGTGCCGCATGAAAGACAGGGACGTGTCTTCGGATTCGCTCACAGCGTGGAGCAATCCGCTTCGCCTCTGACCACCTTTCTCATTGGTCCCATTGCGGAGACATTTTTCATCCCATTTATGACCACCGGCGCAGGCGTGGGCTTGATCGGCGGTTGGTTCGGCACCGGTATGGATCGTGGCATAGCGTTGGTGTTCACGGTGACAGGCATTATCGGTTTAATCCTTACTGTCATTGCGATGAATACTAAATATTACAAAATGCTCTCTGATAGATATATGCATGGCGAAAGTGAAGCATTACCTGTACCTGAATTGGCGTAATACATTGCTCTCTGCGCCGTCCTCGGCGCAGAGGAAAGCGCCGCCGAGGACGGCGGCTTGAGCAGATCGAGGAAAATTATGGCTACAAAAAAACAAGAATCAGACTTCCCAAATATTGGTTCTCCTGCCACTCGTGCCTTAGAAATAGAAGGTTATACCCAACTTAAACAATTGACCAAGGTCTCTGAAGCGGAACTGGCTCAACTTCATGGCGTTGGTCCAAAGGCGATACAAATCCTTCGCGAAACATTGAAGGCGAAAGGATGGTCTTTCAAACCTGCCAACACAGGCGAAAAGTTGAAGAAGAAAGGGTCACCTGTCAGCCGCACAGATGCAGTGGATGAATTTCTTCGGGGGTTGAGTCACCCGCTCAACGTCGAGATCGAAGCGGTGCGATCCATCGTCAAAGGTGTGAGTAAGGATATCAATGAAGAAATCAAATGGAAGGCGCCGTCGTTCAATTACAAAGGCGAATATTTGGTGACATTTAATTTACGGGAAACGAAACGCATTCATCTTGTGTTTCACAACCCGATGATCGTGAGAGTGAAAAGCAAATTGTTGGAAGGGGATTATAAAGATCGCCGCATGATGTATCTCGCGGACATGAAAGACATCAAGGCGAAAAAGCCAGAACTTGAAAAAATACTCAGCCAACTGATAAAATTAAACCCCGATTAATTGAAAAATCTTAAGGAGAACACATGGCCCAGGAATTTATTGAGATACGCGGGGCGCGCGAGAATAATTTGAAAAATGTTTCGTTGCGTATCCCCAAACGCAAGATTACGATCTTTACGGGTGTTTCTGGTTCCGGGAAATCGTCCATTGTGTTTGATACGATCGCGACCGAATCGCAGCGCCTGCTGAACGAGAATTTCAGCATGTTCGTGCGGAATTTTCTGCCGAAGTATGCCCAGCCCGATGCGGATGCCATCGAAAATCTGAGCATGTCCATCGTGGTGGATCAGAAGCGGATGGGCGGCGGGTCGCACTCGACGGTTGGCACGATCACCGACATCAACACGCTTCTGCGCTTGTTGTTTTCCCGCCTCGGCAAACCGCATGTTGGACCTGCCAATCTGTTTGGCTTTAACGATCCCAAAGGCATGTGCCCAGAATGTAATGGCTTGGGTCGCAAGCTCGATGTAGACTTGGATAAGTTTTTGGATGTGTCAAAATCTCTTAATGAAGGGGCGATCCTGTTCCCCGAATATGCCGTGAATAGTTGGTATTGGAGCCAGCTCATCAGCACCGGCTTGTTCGACCCTGATAAGAAGTTGTCCAAATATACCAAAAAGGAGATGGACGACCTGTTACACAGCGAGCCCATGAAGATCAAGACCAAGGTTGGGGCAAAGGATTTCAACATGACCTTTGAGGGTATCGTTGCCCGCTTCACGAACAAATACATCAAACGCGATCTGAAGACCATGTCCGAGCGGACTCAGAAGTCTGTGGAACCTTACATGACAATGGGTCCATGCCATTTGTGTAAAGGCGCAAGGTTGAGTCAGGCAGCCTTGAAAAGCAAGATCAATGGCTACAATATCGCAGACCTGACTTCAATGGAAATCACCGAGTTGATCAAGGTGGTAAAAACGATCAAGGATTCTGCCGCGCAACCCATCATTAAATCATTGGTTGAGCGCTTGGGGCATCTCGTAGATATTGGGCTTGAATATCTCACACTCAGTCGAGAGACCGATACATTATCTGGCGGCGAATCACAGCGCGTGAAGATCGTTAAACATTTGGGAAGTAGTCTGACTGATGTGATTTACATCTTCGATGAACCCAGTGTGGGTTTACACCCGCGCGATGTGCATCGCATGAACGAATTGCTGCAGAGACTGCGCGATAAAGGCAACACGGTCATTGTGGTGGAGCATGACCCTGATGTGATCAAAGCCGCCGACCATGTGGTGGATATTGGCCCACATGCTGGGACGCACGGCGGTGAGATCGTCTATGAAGGCAGTTTCGCAAATTTACTAAAAGCGGATACCTTAACGGGCAAGCATATGAAAGTAAAAGTCCCGTTGAAAGATGAGTTCCGAAAACCAACGGGCACGTTGCCGATCAAAAATGCAAAAGTGAACAACCTGCAGAATGTCAGTGTGGAAATTCCAACTGGCATCCTGACCGTTGTCACAGGCGTGGCGGGTTCTGGAAAAAGTTCATTAATTAATGAAGTATTCCTGCAACAACACCCGGATGCGATCGTGATCGACCAGGCCGCAGTGGGTGTCAACAGTCGTTCCAACCCCGCGACGTATACGGGCATTTTGGATGATGTCCGTAAGGCATTTGCCGCAGCGAACAAAGTGAACCCCGCGTTGTTCAGTTTTAATTCCAAAGGTGCTTGTGAGAATTGCCAGGGGCTGGGTGTGATCTACACCGATCTGGCATTTCTCAGTGAAGCCAAGACGCCCTGTGAGGTTTGTGAGGGCAGGCGTTTCAAAGATGAAGTCTTGCAATATAAATTGAAAGGGAAAAATATTTCAGAGGTCTTGTCGATGAAAGTCGAAGAGGCGCTTGAATATTTTGAGATTCCCGAAGTGACCAGGAAGTTACAAGCCATGAGCGATGTCGGGCTTGACTATTTGAGCCTGGGTCAACCATTGAGTACGCTTTCAGGTGGTGAATGTCAGCGTATCAAACTTGCCAGTGAACTGCACAAAAAGGGAAGCGTCTACATCATGGATGAACCAACCACCGGGTTGCACATGTCCGATATCGGTCACCTCATGCAGGTCATCAATCGCCTCGTCGACACAGGCAACACGGTCGTTGTTATCGAACATAACCTGCACGTCATCAAGAACGCCGACTGGATCATTGACATGGGTCCAGAGGGCGGCAGTAAGGGCGGGCAGGTGATTTTTGAAGGCACGCCCAAGCAACTGTTAGGTGCGAAGCGTTCTATCACGAGCGCATATTTGAAAAGTTAAAAAAGATGAATGAAACAGGAAATTGTGAGCGACCTCCCGAAACTTTCCGCCCTGCCCAGCGCGCGTTGTCGAATGCATCAAGTAAAAGAACCACACCTTGATTCGGTATGACATCAACATGGCTTTACGAAACCTGTTGGACGCCACCACCTCCAGCGAGATCAAAGAGAAGGCGCTGGAACTGATCGAAACGGAAAAGGATGTAAAATACAAAAAGAAATACACGCCGGTCTGGAAGAAATAACAACCGAACTCATGAAACGAATTCTTAACTTCCTGCTTTTCTCTCTAATTTTTATCGCCTCCTGCTCCCCTTCAAGCTTACCCGCTGATCCTGAGCCTTCCATCCCATTGGATGATTGCGCGTTGACCTCGCCTTCAGGTGACCAATTCGACGCGCAGTGCGGCGTGTTGACCTTACCCGAAGACCGCTCCAACCCGGATGGACGAAAGATCGAGGTGCATATCGCAGTCATCCCGGCGATCAAGCGCGACCCTTAACCCGACCCGTTGTTTTTGCTGGCTGGCGGTCCGGGTCAATCTGCGATCGAGGCGTATCCCGCGATGATCCCGCTGTTGTTCCAGATCCGTGAAGACCGCGACATTGTGCTGGTGGACCAGCGCGGCACAGGCAAATCGAATCCGCTTCGATGTCTGGATGAAGACGATGCTTCGCTCACCGAAGAACAGGCGCTTTCAAAAGTCAAGGAATGCCCGGACACATTGGATGCCGATGTGCGTTTTTACTCCACCGAGATCGCCATGATCGATCTGGACGAAGTGCGCGCCGCGCTGGGTTATGAAACCATCAACTTGTACGGCGCGTCCTATGGGACGCGCGCCGCGTTAACTTACCTGCGCATGTTCCCCGAACGCGTACGTACCGTGACACTGGATGCCGTGGTGGATCCCGGCTTCATCATGTTCATGGATGCGGCGGAGGATGGACAGGCGGCGTTGGAAGATTTCTTTGCACGTTGCGAA
>DAOTZF010000203.1:0-5959 GCA_034434415.1 Anaerolineales bacterium
CTGCGCTCCCGTTGGGCGGAGGAAGAACAACTCCTGATGGCATTCGTCGAGAATTTGACCGAAGAACACCTCAACTCATTCTTCGATTACACATCCACTGAGGGGGTACGTCACCGGCGAGTTCTATGGCAGGCAATGGCACACGTTGTCAATCATGGAACACAACACAAGACCGAAGCCGCGGCGATTCTCACCGGCTATGGTCGTTCTCCCGGCGATATCGACCTGATCTGGTATCTCATCGAGAATCAGTAAGCCTTTTGTATGATCAACAGATTCCGCAATTTCATGTATCGCAACCGGCACAACCTCACCGTCTTTGTGCTGCTCAACGTTGCCTGCGCAATGTGTATCGGGCTTGTGTTGGCGCGGGTGGCATACAGCGAATCGGGCAGGCATCTCGGCTTGATATGGAATCTTTTCCTGGCATGGATTCCTTTCATCCTTGCCTACCTCGCTCACGCCACCTCCTGGCGGCGCATTACGCTGTATTTCATCCTGCCATTCATGGCAATCCTCTGGCTCATCTTCTTTCCGAACGCCCCGTACATGCTCACAGATTTGCAGGATCTCTCGCGCGGTTCCTTCGGCGCGCCGCTCTGGTACGATGTGATCATCGTTGTCTGGTGCTCATGGACCGGCATGTTGCTCGGCATCATTTCGCTCTATTTGATGCAGGATATAGTCTTGCGGACGTTTGGCCGGGTCACAGCCTGGCTGTTCGTGTTCGTGATTACACCGTTGAGCAGTTTCGGTATTTACATCGGCCGGTTCGTTCGGTTGAACTCATGGGATATATTGCAAGACCCGGCAGAAACCGCAATGTCTATCCTTGGCCTGGTCATCGATCCCAGCAGGCGCCTTGCCGCATTCATTTTGCTTTATACAGTCTTTTTCCTGTTTGTTTATCTTCTGCTTTATTCGTTCAGCCACATGCTCACCGAGCACAACCTCAAGGCACGCGAAACTCCAGAGCAACTGGCAACCACACAACCCAGCGATGCGCTTCGATAACCGTGTATTAATTCGCGGGGGAGGAGATCTCGCCACCGGCATTGCGCTTCGCCTGCATCATGCAGGGATAAAAATATTGATTACCGAGCTTGCCCAACCCCTGGCAGTCCGCCGGGCGGTATCATTTTCCGAGGCGGTTTATGAGGGCAGTCACAAGGTTGAAGAGGTTACTGCGCGACGGGTCGAAGCGAATCAACTCGAAGAGTGGGATGAGCCGGATGAAATTCCCGTGATGGTTGATCCTGAATTGCAGATTCTAAAACACAACCAATTCCCCGTTATCGTTGATGCCCGACTTCTCAAGGCGAATCCCGGACCTCTTCCCCTCGAGGTTCCGCTTCACATCGGACTGGGACCCGGTTTCCACGCGGGACAGAATTGCCACGCTGCCATCGAAACGCGGCGCAGCCACACCCTTGGTCGCGTCTACTGGAATGCGGCGACTCAAGCAGACTCCGGTGAGCCCGAGGGCGACTCGCGCCGCGTACTGCGAGCACCATACGACGGAATAATCCTTTCACGCGCAAAGATCGGCGAGCACCTTGAAGAAGGGAAGCTTATCGCGGAAATACAACTCGAGAGCGGGAATCGTAGATCTGAAATTAAAAGTCCATTTCGCGGAGTACTGCGCGGGCTGATTCGAGATGGAATGCATGTGACAAAGGGATTGAAGATTGGCGATGTGGATACGCGCGACGAAGCAAGCGCATGCTTTCTTGTCTCAGACAAATCGCTTGCTGTTGGAGGTGGTGTTCTCGAAGCGGTACTCACTATGCAGGACGTTAGAAGATGTTTATACCAGTAGCAAGGATTGATACAAATATTTAGCAAGGTGTGAGATAATTTCACCGTGAACGATAATCAGGAAAGCATCGCGATCGCCAACAGACCCAGAGATTACGCCGGGCTCTTATGGATCTTTTTTGCCAGTGCGCTGGGGTTCAGTTTATTTTGCGCAACATCCGCGATCGCTCTCTCAGACCCAACCCTGCCAACCCCGATCGTCATCGAACGGGGCGATATCGCCGACCTGGCTTTCTCGAACCTTAACACCGCGGCTGCGTTGACTGCTGAAGCGTTCCAGGTTCTTGTAGCAACTTCCACGCCTACGGCAACCTTCACATCCACTTCAACCGAAACAGCATCACCAACTTCATCACCCACACGGACCCCTTTCATTCCATCGAACACACCCACGAAGCCGCCGGAGCGCCAGCCGACAATTGTTCTCCCTACAAACACAAGGACACCGCGACCGACAAATACAGCAATTGTTATATCGCCAATTACGGGAACGCCTGTAGTGACTGAACCGCCTACCGAAACACCTGTCCCGGAACCATCAGATACGCCTGAACCTCCACCTCCTCCAACTTCCACACCGTAGCAGAGAGCCGTAATTTGACTTGACTTGTAGGGAAAATGGTCATATACTCGAATTAATCAGATTAATCATATGATAATTCGAGATAAGGTCTCTCCAGATATTTCCGAATTCCTTAGGTATCTTGCCTCGCATGAAGAGGCGGAAAACGGACTACCCACCCTCACTAGGCTAGGTCAGGAATTGGGTGTGAGTGTCGCGTCGCTGCGCGAACAACTCGAAGTGGCGCGCGCGCTTGGAATGGTTGAGGTCAAACCGGGGCGCGGCGGGACGAGACGACGCTCTTTTTCATTCACTCCTGCCATACGTCAGAGTCTTCAATACGCGCTCGCACTCAACGATGAGCACTTCCGAAAATATGCCGAGTTGCGAAATCACGTAGAAGCCGCGTATTGGTCGGAAGCGGTTGAGAAACTAACAAATGAGGATAAAGCGGAATTGCAAGATCTGATTCTTCGCGCGCAGGAAAAACTGGCGCGCACGCCGGTTCACGTTCCGCATGAGGAACATCGCAAATTGCATTTATTGATCTACAGCCGCCTTGCGAATCCATTTGTGACAGGAATCCTTGAAGCCTACTGGGATGCGTACGAAACGGTTGGCTTGAATATGTTTACGGGCGGCTATGAATATTTGCAGGAAGTCTGGCGCTATCATGAAACAATGGTTAATTCGATTTGCAATGGAAACTATAAGGCTGGGTATGATGCCCTTGTGGCGCACACCGACCTTTTGTATCACAGACCGTAAATTGCGAGGATTAAATGGATAAAGTGATTAACGATTTTTCGATCATTGTTGGCACAAAGAACGGCTCAGGCAGTTCCACCGCCAACAACACCATCCTGCGTGCGATCTTCAAGATGGGCATCCCTGTATCTGGGAAAAATCTTTTCCCCTCGAACATTCAAGGGCTGCCGACCTGGTATACGATCCGCGCGAGCAAGGATGGATTTTTGGCAAGGCGTGAGGAGCAGGAAATCGTGGTGGCGATGAACCCCGATTCGTTCGTGCGTGACCTTGCGTCTGTCGCGCCCGGTGGAGCATTTTACTACTCCGACGATATCCGCCTCCCCATCACACGCACAGACATTGCCATCTACCCGATGCCTGTAAAAAAACTCGTCAAGGATGACCCAAATATCCCCGGTGATTTTCGCGATCTTGTCGGGAACATGATCTACGTCGGCGTGTTGGTCCAGATGATCGGTCTGGATATCGAAGCCGTGAATGCAGCGTTGAAATTCCACTTCAAAGGCAAGCAAAAGCCGATCGACATGAACTTCACCGCAGTCAAAGCTGGCGCAGAATGGGCAAAAGCGAATCTTGAAAAGAAAGACCCTTTTTACCTCGAACCGATGAACAAGACCGAGGGACTGATCATGGCGGACGGAAATACCGCCGCGGCGATCGGCACCATATTCGGCGGCGCGCAATTTGTGGCATGGTACCCGATCACACCTGCCTCGTCGCTGGCTGAAGCGATCAACGATTACATCCCCATGCTTCGAAAACGCGAAGACGGAAAACACACCTACGCGGTGGTGCAGGCGGAGGATGAACTTGCGGCAATCGGCATGGCTGTCGGCGCGGGCTGGAGCGGACTGCGCTCGATGACTTCCACTTCGGGTCCAGGCTTGAGCCTGATGACGGAATTCGCAGGACTGGCGTATTATGCGGAAGTACCAGTTGTAATCTGGGACGTGCAACGCATCGGTCCTTCCACGGGCTTGCCGACGCGCACCTCGCAAGCCGACCTGTCTTTTGTGATCGGAATGGGTCATGGTGATAGCGACAGCATTGTATTGTTACCCGGCAACGTCAACGAGTGTTTCGATTTCGGCTGGCAGGCGTTCGACATTGCCGAACGCGTACAAGCGCCCGTGTTCGTCCTATCCGATCTGGATATGGGCATGAATCAGTGGATGAGCAAGCCGTTCGAATACCCAAAAACGCCGATGGATCGCGGCAAAGTGCTCTGGGAAAAAGACCTCGAAGAGATCAAAGGCAACTGGGGTCGTTACCTTGACAAAGACAGCGACGGTATTCCGTACCGCACATTACCCGGAAACAAACACCCAATGAGCGCGTATTTCACTCGCGGCACGGGCCACGATGAATATGCAAAATACACAGAAGACTCGGCTACCTTTCATCGCAACATGGAACGGCTGAAAAAGAAATACGAGTCAGCCAAGCAATACCTGCCCAAACCTGTCATGCACGAGACGAAAGGCGCGAAAATCGGCATCATTGCCTACGGCTCGACGGAAGCTGCGATCAACGAAGCGCGCATCCAATTGGAACGAGACCACGAGATGAAGACTAACTTCCTGCGAGTGCGCGCTGTGCCGTTGACCGCTGACGTGATGGAATTCGTCGAAAAGCACGATCAGGTATACGTCGTGGAAATGAACCGTGACGGGCAGTTGCATCAGTTGTTGACGTTGGCGGATCCCGCATCCGCCACCAAGTTGATCTCCGTTGCCTATGGTGACGGCTTGCCTGCCGCAGCGCGCTGGGTGCGTGAAGGTATTCTTGCGAAAGCTGTGAATAGCTCAAATCCAAAGTCCGTTAAAGCGTCACCGTCGAAAAAGAAAACCTCTGTTAAAAAATCAACTTCGCTGAAGAAAACCGTTTCAAAGAACGGCAAGAAAGGAGCCAAGTAATGTCTGCATTACCAATGGCGGGCGCGCCAGCAAACGTAAATACGGTTGGTTTGACCAAAAACGATTACCGCGGCGCCCCCACAACGTTGTGCGCGGGTTGCGGTCACAATTCGATCTCGAATCAGATCATCGCCGCGATGTATGAATTGAACGTATTACCCGAAAATGTTTTGAAATTCAGCGGCATCGGTTGTTCCAGCAAAAGCCCCACCTATTTTATGAACCGCTCGTTCGGATTCAACAGCCTGCACGGACGCATGCCCTCTATTGCCACTGGCGGATTGTTCGGCGACCACACTCTCAAGGGACTCGGTGTTTCAGGCGATGGAGACACAGCAAGCATCGGCATGGGTCAGTTCAAGCATGTCATGCGCCGTAACTTGAATCTGGTCTACATCATCGAAAATAACGGCGTGTACGGACTCACCAAGGGTCAATTCTCCGCCACTGCGGAACGCGGACTCGAATTGAAAAAGCAGGGCACCAATCCCTACATGCCTGTTGACATTTGCATGGAAGCCGTGATCTCGAACGCGACCTTCGTGGCGCGTTCGTTCGCGGGCAACGCGAAACAGGTAAAGGAATTGCTCAAAGCGGCATTCGCACATCGCGGCATTGCCGTTCTCGATATCATCAGTCCCTGTGTAACCTTCAACAACGCGGATAACGCACATCACTCCTACGCATGGGGTAAGGATCACGAAGAGCCGCTTCACGATATCACCTACATCGCGCCTCGCGAAGAGATCATGCTCGAAAAAGAATTGGAAGCGGGCGAGATACGCGAAGTGACGATGCACGACGGCTCCGTGGTGATTCTCAAGAACCTTGAAAAGAGTCACGACCCGTTCAATCGCTTTGAAGCCATCCGTGCGCTGGAAGAAGCACAGCG
>DAOTZF010000204.1:0-6045 GCA_034434415.1 Anaerolineales bacterium
ATAACGCACCGGCGACCATCCCCGCGAGAATGCTCAACGCGATGATGAGCCCCGGATTCATGGCGCTATCTTGCAGGGATCGTAGCACCATGGTGGTGCCGATCGCGCCGAGGGTGATCTGTCCCTCCACACCGATGTTCCACAAGCCTGCGGCGAAAGTGATCAACAACCCCGAAGTGACAAGTAACAACGGAACCCAACTCACCAATACATCGGAAAATTTCTTCATCGTACCCAGCGACCCGAACATGTCTTTGAAAATCTGGATGGGCTGTGCGCCCACCGCAAGAAGGATCAATGAGGTGATGCCCAATGCCAATAGCAATGCAAGAAGTTGAAAGCCAATGCGGTTCAGTGTTGTGTTTTTCATCATCTGAGTCAACCTTTTTCACCACAAAGGACACTAAGGTCACGAAGGTTTAATGCCTTAAGGCAAAACAGAGTTTCCCCTTTGTGCACTTCGTGTACTTCATGTTTAAAGATTTTCATCTCAACTCCAGCCCCTGCCGCCGATAAGTTCACCGAGTTGTTGCACGCTCGTCTTGTTTGCATCGAGCGGCTGCGATACCCGTCCATTGTAAAACACCAGCACACGGTCGCTATACTGAAGAATCTCATCGAGGTCTGACGACATGAAGAGAATTGCCGCGCCCTGCTTGCATCGCTCTTTCAACTTGCTCCAGATGTAAATTACGGACTCGATATCGAGTCCGCGCGTGGGATGCTCGACCAAAACCAACGAAAGCCGATCGCGCAGCAGGGATAATAAGGTCCGCTGCTGGTTGCCGCCCGATAACGATTCGACCGGGCTGGCCGGAGTGCCTTTGATATTGAACGCTTTGATGCGCTCCTCGGCAAGCGAGCGCCCGCGCTCGCGGTTGATGAAGATGCCGGTTTGTTTTTCGGCAAGGACAAAATGATCGGTCAAGGTTAGTCCTGGCACCAGCCCTTGCTCAAGACGCGCGGCGGGCAGGAATTCCACGCCATGTTTCTTGTACACATGATATGACTTGCCGGTAAGATCGAGATCGTTCACCGTCACCTTGCCCGCCACCGTGCGCAGCAACCCAGAGCAGGCGCGCAGGAACAGATCCTGCCCGCTGCCTTCCATGCCTGCCAGCCCGATCACTTCTCCGGCGTGCGTTTCGAAACTGACATCCTTGATCTTGAGACGCGCATCCTCCATGGAGACTCGATCCAACCGCAGCACGCATCGATCCTGAGCGGAAGACTGCTTCGCCCCCAGAGGAACTTCCTTGCCGAACATCATTTCCACCAGTTTCTTCTGATCGTACGGTTTTCGCATCTCCCCGACGAGTTTCCCCTGCCGTAAAACAGCGACCTGATCGCAAAGGTTTTCAACATCCTCCAATTTGTGAGACACAAAAATGACCGTGATGGCTTGCACAGGGAAGCGTTTCAATGTTTCGAATAATTTCGCCTTTTGCGCCGCGCTGATGCCGGTCGTCGGCTCATCGAGGATAAACACGCGCGCGCCTAAAAACAAGAGACGCATGATCTCAAGTTGCTGGCGTTCCCCCACCGTGAGCGAATCCACATAGCTTTCGGGGTCGAGTGAAAAACCGAATTCCTTTTGAAGCAGGTTGATATCCTGTATGGCGTGTTTTCGGTTGGGGAAGAGTCCGCCCGTTTGCCCCAGCATGAAATTATCCACGATGCGCAGCGGAGGAAAATCCAGCGGATCCTGGTGCAGCATACCGATGCCGTATTGGATCGCCATGGCAGGCGATTCGATGACTGCCGGTTTTCCATCCAGGAGGATCTCGCCTCCATCCGAATGGATGAAGCCCGAGAGGACCTTCATCAACGTGCTTTTGCCCGCGCCGTTCTCACCGAGGATCCCCTGTAGCGTGCCGGAAGGAATCGTGAGATTGATATCGTCGTTGGCGTGATTCTTGCCGAAGTATTTGTGGATGCCGCGCAGTTCAACCTTCATCGGTTTTTTTCCTTTGCGAACGCAACGAGCAAATTTTTCCTCTTTATACAATAAAAAACGTGGGAAGGCAATTGCCTTCCCACGTTTACAGGCGCTTTATTCAGGCACGCTTTGTCCTTCCATGCCTTCGAGCAATTGAGGCAGATACCACACTTGCTGGTCAGTAGCCACTTCGCCATCGGCGAGGTAGGCAGTACCATCCTGCAAGTTGAGGGGACCTGTCCACAGACTGAGTCCGCCCGCCAGGTCCGCAATGAACGCATCGAGGGTGGCAGCATCTTCCGCGGCGAGCCCATCGCCCTTCACAAATCCAACATGGCTGGTGTCGAGGTTGTTGAGGTCAGACCAATCCGGCGCAAGCCACTGGAACGATGATTGGAACGTGCCATTTGCGGCGGCGCCAATCGTTTCGAGGTACGAGGGACCCCAATTAAAGAACGGAGTGCCCAAACATACGCTTGGCGAGATATCGCACGAGCCGATATGATCGTACGGCACAGCCCATACGGCTTTGCCTTCATTCGAGAACTTATCCGCTTCCACCATGGCTTCGGTCGTGTCGATGCCGGAGAGCACCACATCGTAGCCGCTGTTGAAGAATTCATCGGCTACTTGAGTCGGATCCGCTGTGAAGCCGGGGATGTTGAACCAGAACCCGATCCACGTCACTTTGAACTTGAGAGCGGCAGGATCGTTGCCCGCTTCGGTCCAGCAGTGCTTCGCGCCGAGATAGGCAGAGGCGGCGAGACGGCGTGTCTCATCGTTGATCAGCGGACCAAGATAGCCAATCTGCCCGGTCTGGGTGGTGAGCGCGGCGGCGCAGCCAGCGATCATCTTGCCGTATTCCATGCGCCCCATGAGGTTGACAAGGTTGGGGATCGCCTCATAGGCATTTCCGTCCTCCCAAACTTGATCGCCGGATGCCATGATCACAAACACATCTGGGTTGGCTTTGGCAAAGGCGGTCGAGGCGTCTTTCATGTCATCCGAGTTGAAGATGACAAGTTTCGCGCCCTGGGCGACCAGTTCTCCAGCCAGTTGGTCGGGTGTTGTGCCCGGGCGATCGGCAGGATTCACTTTATCGAGATAGATCATCTTTGCGCCAAGTTTCTCTTCCACGTACAAGCCGGCTTCATAGTGAGCCTGGCTCCAGCCGCGATCGTTGTACGGACCAACGAGCAGCATGCCAAACACGAACGGTTCAGCCGCGGGTGGTTCTGTGGCGGCAGGCGCTTCGGTTGCGGGCGCCTCGGTTGCTGCAGGCGGCTCTGTAGCCGCGGGCGCTTCAGTCGCGGCGGGAGCGCAAGCCGAAAGGACGAGCATCAATGCCAACGCGAAAAACGCGAGGCGGGTAAGGGTGTTACGCATTTTCTTCTTCTCCTTGTTGAAATGTTTCTTCTCAGTTGCAAACCATCGAACCGTCTTCAAACTTTCTCGTAACCTCCTTTCGATATAACAGACAGATTGTCTATACATGTAAAGTTTATCACAAATACCTGCTTGAACGATTCTAGGACATCCCTGCCTCAAACGCAAGTGCCATTACTCACCGATTGCACGCAAACAATCTATTGACATCGACTAATGCCTCGCTTCGTTTCGACTCGCTCAACGCATCGCGCCCCGGACCTGCGGCTGTTTCCGCCTCCACGCGTTCCCACAGCCGACATAGCGGCTCGTCCATGAATTCCTTTGATTCCTCGAAAGATTGCACTGACAATTCAACGGCGCGCGCCCATTCCCCCGCGTGCGCGTACCCTTCGATAAATACGAATCGCTCCACTGGGTCTGATGATCGCAACCCTAAATCGAACGCGGCATCACCAAGCGAAACAACTTCATCCCATTGTTCAAATTGGCGCGCCAATTCCGCCTTTTGAAAATAATAGCACCACCCATGTTCCGGCTCAGGATAATACGGTTCGGGCATCTGTGCTGTCGATACGTTTGTGATCAATTCATACTTTGTGAGCCGCGAGGCAAAACGCATCAGGCTTTGTTCCGGTATCGAACGGTTCACGCGATCCACCTCCGGGTCGAGGATTCGCAAACACCCCGGCGGCGAGAAATAGATCGCCAGCACGCGCGATGTGTTTCCATGGAACGTCCCAGCCAGATAATTGGTGAAGATGGGCAGGTCTGGTTCGAGTTTTGGGAGGGAATCACTTCGCAAGCGGGTCGTTGGGTAGAGCAACACATAGGGAATATTTTCCCCGTGAAGGTCTGGTGCATATGTCCAATTCACCACGGGGCTGAGCGAATTATCCGCGTAGTAGCTCAATCCGCCTTCGTTCATGACGATGGCGGTATCAAGTTCGATGCCCGGCGCACGCCATGAGAGCTGCCAGAATAGATCCCTTTGGGTTTGCCAATCCTGTGCGTAATCGTTCGCCGTTAAAAATTGCCTGCCGACTGCAAGTGCAACAAGAGAAACAAGTAAAGCGATACGAATCCGCTCCCAGGGGATCAAATTGATTATGCCTGCGAAGAACAAACTCACGCCAAACAAAAACGGCAGCGTGAACCGACTTGCGGGCCACGCCAGCGACGGCACGAACCCGACCAGCCAGAAGGGCCACCCCGAAAGCAGAAGGGCAAAGAAACCAAGCCCGATCATCCAAAGAGAATCGGCCAGGTGTATTTGAAATCGTTTTGTTCCTTCGCTTGAAAGGAACAAATAACCGGCAAGCAGAATAAAAATTGCAATTGCAACCACAAAATAATATGAGCCGAGAATCGATTGAGGAGACGCAAGCGTTGGCAATTGCGTCACCTGCAACCATGCATCTCGAAGAACGAGCGTCAGCGTGAAGCGGATACTTCGGGCAAGGTTGACCAGCGTTTCCAGCGGCGCGGACTTTAACGAGTCCCCGAGCCCTATGCCGTAGACTTGGTTATTGAAAATGAACAATCGCGAAAGTACTGCCAAAATGAAAACCGTCAAATAGGGGAGCCACAACTTGAACGTTTTGATCGCCCGCTCACGCAGGCTCATCGTCTCATTGCGAAGCGCCGTGAGGATGACTCCCACGCGCATGAGTTCCAACACGTAGAAATATTCCATCATCCACAAGTTGAGCGCGGAAAAAACCAAGCCCAACGCAGTGAGTCGCCAGTATCGATTCGTCTCCTCCATGGCTCGCAGCATCAGCCAGTGCGAAAATAAAAAGAAAAAAAGCACGATGAAAAAGTGGCTGTATAAAAACGCCGACCACTGCTGGTTGAATCCGGGATAAACAAGGAAGAGCGCTGCAACGCCCAAGGCAAATCGCGGCTTGTCTTTCCATAGTTTTTCGACGATGGCAAAAACAACGACCGCGCCCAACCAGCGCCAAAACAACGCGAAGACCTGCCAATAAACTGGATCATGCGGAAGTACGCTGGTTGTGATCTGATACAGAATCCCCCACACCGGGCGGTTAGTGGAAAAATATTGCGTCAACGCCTCGGAGCCTAGTTGGTAGCGAATCCATGAGATGGGCAGGTCGTCCCAGTAGAAACCGAGTTGCGGGATAAGCAATCCGTAGGCGAGGACGGCAACAAGCAGAAGAATAACGTGAGGCAGATAACGCTTCACTCTCCACACCTTGTTAACTCGAAGACCTCAGTCAGCGCACCGCTTCGCTCTTCACTTGAAATTGTTTCTGCCTCGATGCGTTTCCACAATTTGCATAGCAACGGGTCAACGTAACTCTTCGAGACCTGACGCGCCTCTTTGGATAATTTGACTGCCTCATCCCACTCGCCTGTGTGAGCATAACCTTCGATGAAGACAAACAATTCAACGGGATTGTTGAAATGCTCGCCAAGGTTGAAGGCTTCTTTGGCGAGACGATTGACTTCGTCCCACTCGCCGAACTGGCGCGCCAACTCCGCTTTCTGGAAGTAGTAACACCATCCGTGCGATGGTTCCGCGCCGTAGAACGCGGGCATCGATGAGACCGGCTCGCGCAGAATCCTCTGGGGGTTGGATAACGCCGCCGCTTCGCGCATCAAACTGAAATCAAGGATGAAGCGGTTGTTCGAGTCCAGATCGGGGTCGAGCAGACGAAGGCAGAACGGCGGTGCATAGTAGAACGCGAGGGCAT
>DAOTZF010000205.1:0-3701 GCA_034434415.1 Anaerolineales bacterium
CGCTCTCTATGCTCAGTTTTCCAAGCATAATTCCAAACTTCCCCTCGCGCAAGGCGAAATTCGCCTGTTGTAATCCTCCTCCAATCGTTGTATAGTGAAGCCATCACCGAGAGAGGAGAGAAGACATGGCAGTCAAACCCAAAAAACGCAAGACCGTCCGTGCCGAGGCGTTGACCGGTAGCAAACTCATGGAGCTCCAGAACGAACTGGTCATTTCGTATAAAATCCTGCGAGTGACGGTCGGTGTGCTGGGCATGGCGATGCCGCTCGTCCTGTACGCGGGCGGGAAGTTGATCTTCGGATTCGGCGTGCAACTGTCGCTCAGCGCGTACTATCACACCTCCATGCGGGATGTGCTGGTGGGCATTCTGTTCGCGCTGGGTGTGTTTTTATTTTCGTACAAGGGCTATGGTCGCGCCGACGATGTTGCCGGATACCTCGCCTGCTTCTTCGCCATCGGCGTGGCGTTGTTCCCGGCTTTGCGCGAAGGCGAGACCTCCGAACTTGCCAAACGCATCAACGTGATCCATCACATCTTTGCCGCGGGTTTCCTGCTTACGCTCACGTATTTCGCGCTGTTCCTGTTCACCAAATCGAACAAAAAGCCCTCCGAGATGACGCCCCTCAAACGGCTTCGCAACACGGTCTACCGGACGTGTGGCGGCGTCATGCTCCTGTGCATCCTCCTGCTGGCAGTTTATATCTACCAGTACGGCGGCGTGGGAGTTTTCCTCGGATCGTCCGTGCCGATCTTCTGGCTGGAGACGGTTGCCATTTTTGCTTTTGGTGTATCGTGGTTCGTCAAAAGCGAAGTGATACTGAAAGACCAAGAGGAAAGCACTGCTGTGAAGTGGGTGCCGCACGAGGCAAACCCTTCCGCTTCTTAACTGCTTCATTCATTCAATTCGATCTAGCCAGCCATACTTGATGAGCGAAGTCTCATTCGGTATGGCTGGCTTGCATTCTTTGATGAATCATCCATTCCGATAGCTTTTGACAGGGAAAGTGATGATAATCGGCACGATGTGTATTCAAAGAATTGAGCTATAAGATAATCATGTCCAATGTTGCCCATTTGAAGTTCAATGATCCGGCCCCCGACGTGCAATTGCAGGATGCCCGGGGAAATGTTGTTTCACTCTCCTCGTTGTGGGAGAAGCAGGCGTTGATCCTTGCTTTCGCCCGTCATTTCGGCTGCCCCCAGTGCAAAGAATTGGTGGACCAATTGGCGACGCGGGCAGATGTTTTCAAATCGAAGAATCTGTCGCTTGCCATCGTCACACAGGGAACCGCGGAGGAAGCCCAAAATTTCTGTGCACAACGCGCGCCGGGCGTGTTGTGCCTGTCTGACCCCGAACGCAAAGCCTATAGCGCATACGGGCTGGCGCGCGCCAATGTCTGGCAGTCGTTTCTCTCGCTCAACGTTTTACGCTCCAACCGACGGCTGAAGCGTGAACGCGGTTGGGCTACCGAAGTGCCCCCCGCAGGGCAGGATGCTCTGCAAATGGCAGGAGTTTTTGTCGTTGCGACGAACGGTCGAATCCTGTTGCCGTATTACTATGACGATATCGCCGATCATCCGCCGGTGGACTTGCTTCTGCATGGTGTGATGGGTACCGATTGGAACAAACCGTTCGATGGACCGGTCGTGTAGAATGAACAACGCATTCCTTGCTTTTTATCTCGCTGTAAAAGAAGTGCTTCGGAACCGGGCGCGTTTTTTTCTGGTAAGTTTGGTGATCGCGCTGATCACACTGTTGGTGTTGTTCATCGCCGCGTTGGGAGAAGGTCTGGCAAATGGGAACCGCGAATACATTGCCAACCTCGACGCAGACCTTGTGGTCTTCCTCGAAAAATCGGATTACAGCATTTCCTCCAGCCGTTTGGATACGAACACCGCACGCTCGATCCGGCGTTTGGAAGGCGTGGCGGATGCGGGACCGATCTACACCTCCAACACTGAGATCGTGTCGCTGGATGAACCGTTGAAAGTGTCACTGCTTGGTGTCGAGGCTGACCGCCCGGGCATGCCGGAGATCATGGAAGGGCGGGCATTTCGCGGCGGCGAAGCACGCGAAGTCGTGATCGACCGCGGCGTGGCGATCCGCTCCGGGCTTCAGGTCGGCGACAAGATCGAGATACGGTCCACGCAAGGGGTGAACGATGAGTTTTTCACACTGGAAGTGGTCGGCGTGGTGGATGGCCAATCGTATTTTTTTCAACCGACGATCTTTGTGCCGCCTGCAACCTGGGAAACGATTCGGCCGCAATCCGATGCGGACTTGAACAGCGATACGCCGTATCCGAACATCATCGCAGTGAAATTATCCGACCCGTCCGAGCTCGACGAGATTGCAGAGCAGATCGTCGCCAGTGAAAGCAGTGTCGAAGTGACGGATATCCCCACCACCATCAATAACATCCCTGGCTACTCGGCGCAACAGGGTACGGTGCAGGCGCAGGGCTTTTTCACGCTGTTGATCGGCGTGCTCGTGATCGGCGGATTCTTCCAGATTCAAATTTTGCAAAAGGTTCCACAGATCGGTGTGTTGAAGGCGATCGGTTCGACGAATGGCGTGGTCGGCTGGGCGGCTGTCATTCAGATCGTGGTGATCACTGCCCTGGGTGTTGCCATCGGCGGCGTGCTCACGTTCCTTTTCTCGCTTGGTCTGCCTCCCACGATTCCGTTCGTATTCAACGGGACCCGTTCGATCGTGGCAGTGCTCCTGCTGTTGTTGATCGGTCCGCTGGGTGGAATGGTTTCGATCGTGTACGCCGTGCGCATCGAGCCGCTGAAAGCGTTACGGTTGGGATGAACATGAAATCCATCGCCCTCGAAGTTCGTGACTTGGTGAAATCCTTCGACGTGGACAATGCCACGATCCAAGCCGTGGATCGCGTATCGTTCCAGATTTTCTCCGGTGAATTTGTAGCGTTGGTCGGCCCGAGCGGTTCCGGCAAAACGACTCTGCTTTCGATCATTGCCGCATTGCTCTCGCCCACCAGCGGTCAAGTGCTGATCGACGGACAGGACCTCGCACAAATGAACGAAACACGCCGCGTCCAACTGCGGCGGGAAAAGATCGGCTTCACTTTTCAATCGAATAATTTGATCCCCTTTCTAACAGCACAGGAAAATGTGGAGTTAATGCTCCGGCTGAACGGGAAGGCTGGCAAGGCGGGGCGAATCCGTTCTGCAGAGTTGCTTGCGCGTCTGGGGCTGGAAGGAAGGTTGCACAATCTGCCAGCTCAACTTTCCGGCGGGCAACAACAACGGGTGGCGATCGCTCGCGCCTTGATACACGAGCCCTCGGTCGTGCTGGCAGACGAACCCACCGCGTCGTTGGATACCGAACGCGCCTTCCAGGTGGTTGAAACGTTCGCGCACCTCATCCATGAAAGCAACCGCGCTGGCATCATGGTCACGCACGATCTGCGCATGTGTCAATTCGTCGACCGTGTCATTCAGATGCAGGATGGCAAACTGGTGCGGGTGTACGAATCAAAGGCTGAGATCATGGAACTTGCGGCGGGTACGGTAAAGCATTGACCGCTCTCTTTGATGGAAAATGAAACACCCGGAGATTTCAACTCCGGGTGTTTTTCGTACAGGGTTTCAGCTATGCGGTTTCGAGATATCGTTCGATCTCGTAATCGCTCACGCGCATGCGGAATTCGTCCCACTCTTCCCACTTCGCACG
>DAOTZF010000206.1:0-11105 GCA_034434415.1 Anaerolineales bacterium
CCCTGGCTGGCGCTCCGCGCAGTGATGTACAAGACCGCCGGTCCCGGCACGAGGAGCAAGGCAACCGCCGCGAGGATGAACAGGGAGAGTTTGGAGGTGTCGAGCATAGGTTTATTTATCCGTTTTGATATTTTCGATCCGATTCTTTGCCAACGCGATATACTCTTCGTTCAATTCGTAGCCCACGTAACGCCGCCCCGACTTCAACGCGGCAAGCGCGGTCTGACCGCTCCCCATGAATGGATCGAGTACGACTTCATCGGAATATGTGTACAGTTGAATCAACCGATATGGCAATTCAACAGGAAACGGTGCGGGGTGACCCACCTTCTTCGCCGACTCGGAGAAAAAATCCCAGACCGATTTGGTGAACTCTAGGAACTCCTCTTTTGTGATCGTGCTTTCGCGTCCTTCGATCCGTTCGCGCTTGAACGTCCCTTTGGAAAACACAAGCACGTATTCGTGTGTGTCGCGCAAGGTGGGGTTTGACGCCGACTGCCACGAGCCCCATGCCGTGGATGTGCTCGCGCTCGACGCCTTGTCCCAAATGATCTCGCCGCGCATCAGAAAACCCAAGTCGATCATTTCGCGCGCGATCAAGCCGTTCATTGGGATGTACGGCTTGCGCCCAAGGTTGGCAACGTTCACACACGCGCGTCCGCCGGGGACAAGCACTCGATAGACCTCGCTCCACACGCGGCGTAGAAACGCGAGATATTCCTCCAGCGTCAGGTCTTCATCATATTCCTTGCCCACGTTGTATGGCGGCGATGTGACCATCAAATGAACGGAATTATCCGGCAACTCTTTCATTTCTTCGGAGGAACGATGGAAGATGACATCCAGAGTCTCAATCGGATTCTCGACATACGCTTCAGACTCCGCTTGAGGCTGGTCGCCGTATAGACGCGTGCGGTAAAACGCGGACGCGTCGTGCCCCTCGCGTCCCGGCGACCCAAAGGATGTGGTGGAGGTATTCTCGGAAAATTTTCTTTTTGGCATGGTGATCACCCGACGAACAACCCGATCAAATCCCGCGAGAGCCCGGACAATGTCTTCTCGTATTCGATGCGCGTGCGTTTGATGGCGGCGTGCATGGCATAGTCGAATTTGAATCCCTGCGCCGGTGAGTCGAGGTTCATCCACGCGTGTGAGTCGCGAGGGATGAGCGGAAGCACATAACGGCGGAGCCTCTTTACATAGTACAACCATTCCAGCGGTGGATATGTTTTGCCAGAGCGAAGGTCGGGACTGTGGATCAGGTCTGGGTGGAGCGGGTCAATATCACCCGGCGGAGGAGGCGTGTTCCCTTCGAAGCGATCCAGCCACAGGGTGACGTAGTTCGAATGGGCATAGAAATCCTGCACGGTATGGGTCATCCGACCGAATGCCGCCCATGCAGACATCGCATCTTTCTTTTTGAGCGAGTCAACCGTGAGCGCGCGTTGTTCTTCGATGTAATTATAGGTTTTCTCGAAGGCGTTGTTGTCGAAATGATATTCGTCGTGCCAGAATTGCCCGGCGAGGCGATCCTGGTTGACGTTGGCGTTGGTCATTACACCAAGAGCGCGCGTGCCGAGATGGTCGCCGAGCGATTCGAACATGATCTCGATGTGGTATTCGGTGAGCATTTGCCCGATTATAAGCGGTTATAATGCCGCCATGAGTTTTTATACATCGAAAGGCGACGACGGTACAACGAACCTGCTCGGTGAGGGGCGCGTGACGAAGTATCACGCGCGCATCGAGGCCGTGGGCACACTGGACGAATCATCCGCCGCGCTGGGGCTGGCGCGCGCACAATGTTTGGACCCGCGTTCCGCGCCGATCATTCTCGAAGCGCAACGCGATCTGTACAAGTTGATGGCGGAGGTGGCGGCGACGCCGGAGAACGCGGAAAAATTCCACTTCATCGATGCCTCACGCGTGAACTGGCTGGAACAACAAACCGATGCGTTGAGCGAAGTCGTCGAAATGCCGAAGGAATTCATCCTGCCCGGCGATTCGCTGGCAGGCGCGGCGCTCTCGCTGGCACGCGCCATCATCCGCCGCGCTGAACGCCGCGTGGTGGAACTGCACGATGAGCAGGAAGTGTCGAACCCTGATCTACAACGATACTTGAATCGTTTGTCGTCGTTGTGTTTTGTATTGGAGTTGCTGGAAAATAAAGCCGCGGGGAATCAGACGACACTGGCGAAATCGTAATCAAGACCTCGTTCACCACAAAGGACACGAAGCACACAAAGTTTAATTCTGAGCCACCAAGGTGAAAGTCCACGGAAGGGCATTCCACCAACAATGATAATAAAACCTTGGTGCTCTTTGTGTCCTTCGTGTTTAAAAGAAAGAGTCTCCTATGAACCCAGAAGAATTCCGAAAAGCCGGTCATCAACTCATTGATTGGGTCGCGGATTTTCGCGCAGGCGTTGCCGAATATCCAGTGCGGTCGCAGGCGCAACCCGGTGAAATTCGAGCGAAGCTACCGAGCGTGCCGCCGGTTAAACCCGAATCGTTCGATGCGATTCTCAACGACTTCCAAAACATCCTCGTGCCCGGTATTTCGCATTTTCAATCACCGAAATTTTTCGGCTACTTCCCCGCCAACGGCGAACTGTCATCGGTGCTTGGCGATTACCTCAGCACGGGCTTGGGCGCGCTTGGGCTTTCGTGGCAATCCGCACCCGCGCTCACCGAACTCGAAGAACTCGTCACCGATTGGATGCGGCAGATGACGGGTCTCTCTGAATCGTGGAGCGGTGTGATTCAAGATACCGCCTCCACGTGCACACTGGTCGCGTTGATGTGTGCCCGCGAGCGCGCGTCGAATTATTCGTTATCGCGCGGCGGCTTGCAGGGGGAAGCCAATCCGCTCATCGTGTACGTGTCGGGTCACAGTCACAGTTCGGTTGAAAAAGCCGCGTTGCTCGCGGGATTCGGACGCGCGAACCTGCGATTCATCGAAGTGGATGATTCCTTCGCGATGAAACCCGACTCTCTTCGACAAGCGCTTCAAGCCGACCTTGCGGCTGGATTCACACCCTGCGCCGTTGTCGCCACCACAGGGACCACCACCACGACCGCGCTGGACCCGGTCAAAGCCATTGCGGAGATCGCGCGCGAATACAAAATTTGGCTGCACGTCGATGCGGCGATGGCTGGCTCGGCGATGATCCTACCCGAATGCCGCTGGATGTGGGACGGCGTCGAAGGTGCAGACTCCATCGTGATGAACCCGCACAAGTGGCTGGGCGCGGCGTTCGATTGCTCGTTGTATTTCGTGCGCGACCCCGAACATCTCATACGCGTGATGAGCACGAACCCCAGTTACCTGCAAAGCGCGGTGGATAGTAAAGTGAAAAATTTACGCGATTGGGGCATCCCGCTGGGACGCCGCTTCCGCGCATTGAAGTTGTGGTGCTTGATCCGTGAACAAGGAGTTGAAAAATTGCAAGCCCGCCTGCGCCGCGACCTCGCCAACGCGCAATGGTTTGCGGAACAAGTGAAGTCAACTTCAAACTGGCGCGTGTTAAATCCAGTTCACCTGCAAACCATCTGCATCCGTCACGAGCCGCCCGGTCTCGAAGGCGAAGCGCTGGACAAGCACACCGTCGATTGGGTGGAGCGCGTCAACGACTCCGGTCAGGCATATCTAACGCCCGCGATTCTCGATAGCCGGTGGATGGTACGCGTCTCCATCGGGTCTTTGCTGACCGAACGACATCATGTGGAAGGAGTGTGGGAATTAATCAGGCAGGAAGCGGAATAACATCACCCATACACCGCGATCATAATAATTCCCGCAAAAATAACGAACGCGCCGATCACACGGATGGCTCCCAATCGTTCGTTCAACAACCACCAACCTGTCAGCGCGCCGAAGACGACACTGACCTCCCGTACTGCACCGGCATAACTTAGCGGGGCAATCGAGTAGGCAAACACCGCCATTAAATAAGCGAGCACACCCAGCACACCGGCAAGCGGAACGCGGATCGGCTGTTTCACCAAAACCTCCCTGATACGCGACCAGCCGTACTGTCGAAAAATGAACGGCGAGAAGACAAATGGTACGAATGCGAACATGCCCATTACATATTGCAACGCATATCCATTTTTCACCGCCGACCCGTCAATGGCGGAGTAAACCGAAATCAAGAAGGCAATGAACACCGCCACCGCGACACCCTTGAAGTGGACGCGCGTCACATCCGCCTGCATCAGCGTATTGACTCCGATGATGAACAATCCGCCGATGATGAGCGCGAGACCGAGTATCCCACCGCTGGTCAACCTCTCCTGTAAAAACACGAATGACCACACGACAAGAAAGGCAGGCGACGCGCCGCGCGCAATGGGGTAGACAAGTGAAAAATCGTTATCGTGGTATGCGTAGGATAAGGTGGTGAAATACACCACTTCGATGCACACGCTGATAATGGCAAAGAGCCACATCTCGCGCGGCGGCAAACCCGTAAAGAACAGGGCAACCAGCGCGAACAGACCTCCAAAGGTTACCATCCAATACGTGACGATGTACTTATCCTCGGCTTGTTTGATGAGAAGGTTCCATGCGGTATGAAGCACCGCACTGATCAGCAGGATGAAAATGGCAAAAAGGGACATAGGCTGGACGAATGTACCACAAAAAGAGAGCCAGCAAACTGTTGCTTTTTATTCGCCCGGTGCGTATACTTGCACACATACCCTATTGGAGGATGTGATGAAAACATTCAAACCCTTATACTTCTTAGCCTCGTTCGTTTTGATCGTCGGGCTTGCTTGTTCCCTGGGCGGTGGCGGCGACACCCCCACGCAACCGCAACAGCCACAACAGCCGCAACAACAACCCCCGACTCAAGCACCCGCCCAACCTCAGGCGACCAACACGGAAGCGCCTGCCCCTCCGCCGACGGCTTCTGAATTCTTCACAGAAGAATTCGATTCTGACCCCGGTTCGAACTGGGTGACCAGCATTATTGGACCCGGTGCCGACGCGCACGCCGATTCGGTCGTCACCAGTTTTGATAACAGCCGCTTCCGCATCGAACTTCCCGAAGATGACCTGTACTTTTATTACGATTATACGGGTCAAACCTACGAAGACGTGCGCATCGACCTGCGCGCCGATAACCGCGGCGCGAACACCAACAATGTCAGCCTCACTTGCAGGAGCAGTCAGGATGGCTGGTATGAGTGGAGTGTGGGAAGCGACGGCTTGTGGTACTTGTATGCAGTCACAGATAAATACAACTTGATCTCCAACGGTGGCACTACTTCCCTCAAGCAGGGCAAGGAAATCAACGAATACACGATGATCTGTGAGGGCAAGACCATCTCCATGTTCGTCAATGGCGTTGAACTGAAATTAAGCCCGGTGACCGATAACAATTACGGTCTGCGCGATGGGACGGTTGGTTTCAATATCTCCTCCCTCAATGTCACGCCTGTGATCGTGGAAGTGGACTGGTTCAAGATCAGCGAGCCGTAAACAACACTCGACAAAACAAAAAAATACCCCGAACTCTGCGAAAGTTCGGGGTATTTTTTTAGCTATTGCACGAAAAATCCATGCTATACTTCCACAATTCTATTTTTTAAGAGGAGAAAAAATGAAAACGTTTCGCCCCTTATATTTGTTAACAGTAATGATCCTTATCGTAGGTCTGGCGTGCGGACTCTCCGGCGGCGGGTCGGATACGCCATCACAGACTCAGCTGGAACAGCCGCAGAATCCTCCCACCCAACAGGAAGAGCCGCAATCTCCCTCCAATGAACAGCCGTCTGGTTCGGCATTTTTCACGGAGGAATTCGACCAGGATCCAGGTTGGTGGTACTTCCTCACCCAAGGGGAGGAAAAGACAGATAACATCAGCGTCGAGTTCACTGACGGCTTAATGATCTTCGACTTCCAGGATACAGGCATCTTTGCCTATTACATGTTCGACGACTATACCTACGAAGATGTACGCATCGATATCCGCGCCGAGAACCGCGGCAAGAACAACAACAACGTCAGTTTGATCTGCCGCATGAGCGATGAAGGCTGGTATGAATTCAGCACCGAGGGCGGCGGATTGTGGTATTTGTATGCCGTGACCTTCAACGAGGATGGTAAAGCCGTATACAACCGCATCGACAACGGCGGCGCGGCATCTCTCAAACAGGGCAAGGAAGTGAACGAATACGGCATGCTCTGCGAAGGCGAGGAGATCACGTTGTTCGTCAACGGCAAGGAGCTTAAGACCAGGGTGGAGGACGATTACTCATTCCGCGAAGGCTTGGTCGGGTTCAACATTTCATCCCTGAACGTGTTCCCGATCATCCTCGAAGTGGACTGGTTCAAGATCAGCGAACCGTAAAGAGCACCTGTAAAAAAAATCCGAGTTCTTTCAGAACTCGGAGTTTTTGATTTAATACAGCGGTATTCTCGCTCCGTTGATTTTCCCTGCTTCGTCTGAAAACAGGTACAACATCGCCGCGACGATCTCATCGGGCGTTGTGCCCGTGCCTTTGTTTTCCACGTCAATTGCCTTGACTTGGATGATGTTCGCCGTCACGTTGGACTCTTTGAGTTCCGCGGCAAGCGTGAGCACAAGATTCTCCTGCGCGGCTTTGGCGGCGGTGTAGACTCCACGTTTGGGCAATGGATTGGACACTGTAGAAGGCGAGACCGTGATCACGCGTCCCCATGTGCTTTTTTCGAGCAGGGGCATGAACGATCGGAAGAGATGAAACGTCGTCCACACGTGTTGACCGAGCATGGAAGTGAGATCTTCCTCGGTGGTTTCGGGAATCGTCTTACCGCCCAGCCAGCCGCCGACGAGATGAACCAAAGCGTGGACTCCGCCCAATTTGGCGGACACAGCCTCAGAGGCGGAATGAACCGCTTCCGCGTCGCGCAGGTCAACAACGGAGGTGAAGAGTCTCTCTGAGGGCAGGTTCAAGTCGCGGGCGAGAGAATCCAGTTTGCCTTGGTCGAAATCGAGCAGCGCGAGGGAATGACCGCGCGCAGCAAATGTCCTGGCGGTCAAACTTCCGAGCGCACCCGTTGCGCCGGTAACGACGATCGTTCTATTCATTCAACACGCCCACTTCCAGCTCGCTCATGCCCTTGATGAACGGGCGGTCGCTCTGTTCGGGCAGGTGTTCCTTGCCGCGGAAATCAATAAGATGACCCGACTTCGCGGCTTTCGTCTCGAGATAAAAACGGTTGTACTCGTTCGACTCCATGATATGGGGGATGCGGTCCGAAACTTTGATGCCGTAGTCGATGAGCTGTTGGATCTTCTTCGGGTTGTTGGTGATGAGCCTCACCGATTGAATCTTGAGCGACATCAACATGTGCGCGGCGACGGCGTAATCGCGCTCATCGTCGCGGAAACCGAGCGCGTGATTCGCCTCGACAGTGTCAAGTCCCTGATCCTGCAGACTGTATGCGCGGATCTTGTTGATCAAGCCGATGCCGCGCCCCTCCTGCCGCAGGTATAAGACCATGCCGCGTTCCATCCCGCCGATCATCGTCAACGAGGCTTCGAGTTGGTCGCGGCAATCGCAGCGCAATGAGCCGAGCGCATCGCCGGTCAAACATTCCGAATGCAAACGCACCGGCACATCCTTTGCGCCGATCACATTGCCTTTGACAATCGCAACATGCTCTTTACCATCGCGGTTGTTCTCGAACGCGATGATGTGAAAATCGCCGAAGCGCGTGGGCAATTCCGCCATCGCCACGACGCGCACGCACACCTTGTCTTTGCCGATCCCCTCACATTCGTGTTCGCCTTCGTTCTGAACCAACACGTCGAATTTTTCATGCAGATCTGTAATCATGCTAACCTCTGTACCAAATATTTTAGCAGGACTCCGCCATCGTCCCACTTCTCCGCGTCGATCAATTTCAACGGGATGGCTTCGCCTCGTTCCAAACCTGTGCCTGCCGCCAGCGTGGGAGCGGATTCGCCCCCGAAGATCATCGGCGCAACGAACGCGTACACTTCATCCACAAGTCCAAGACGAAGCAACTCAAAATTGAGGGTCGCGCCGCCTTCCACCATCAAACGCTTCACGCCAAGTTCGATGAGCGCTTGCATCATTTGGGTCAAATCCACACGTTCGCCAACATGGACGAACACCTCCACGCCGAGCGAACGGAGCAGGTCAAGTTTGTCTTTAGATGTACGATTCGTGGTGAATATTACGACCCGCGCCTGCCCTTCGCGTAAGAATTTTGAATGAGTTTCAATGTCCGCGTCTGAAATAACTCCAACTTTCATTGGGTTCTCAGACAGCCCGCGCGCAACGCGTTCAGCGCGCAACGATTCGGATTTCACGGTCAATTTTGGGTCTTCGTCGAGGAGGGTTCTGCCGCCCACCATCACCGCGTCCGATTCGGCGCGAAGTTTGTCCACGCGTTCCTTGTCGCGTGGAGAGGAGATCGCCGCGCCCTTGCGCGCCGATGTGTCTATTTTGCCATCAGCCGTCATCGCGACATTGATGAACACAAACGGGCGGTTCATCTTGCAATTGTAATGCGATAATCATGTTAGAATTTCCTGACTTTGGTCAGGTTATTTTCACGGAATCTGTACGTGTTCCGGCTCCAAAGAGATCGGCGAGTCAAGAGGAGAGTGAATGACCGGAAAGACGGAACGAGTGGTGGTAACCGGGATGGGCGTAGCCAGTCCGCTCGGTTGCAGTGTAGAAGAATTTTGGGATGGATTGCTGGAAGGCAAATCAGGGGTGGGATCGCTGGAGGGCGGAATCTTTTCCGGTATGCAGACGAACATCGGCGCGGTCGTGAATGGACTCGAATATGCCAAACACTTCAACGCCAAAGATATCCGTCGAATGAGCCGGTCTTCGCAGCTCGGTTTGGTCGCGGCGGGTCAGGCCATCCAGCAGGCAAAACTCGACAACGGAAATATTGCCCGCGAGGGCGTGGGCATTTTCGTCGGTAGTTCGATAGGCGGATTCAGCGGCTCGGAACCATATTTCAAATCTTTTTTCGAAACAGATCGCCTTAGCCCGTTTACGATTCCGATCTCTATGAATGTCGGTCCCGGTTCGAACATCTCGATCAAATATGGCTTTCGCGGTCCCCTCATCAATGTGGATGCGGCATGTTCCTCAGCGGCGCACTCGATCGGTCAAGCGTTCAGCATGATTCGAAACGGAAATCTTGAAATCGCTGTCGCGGGCGCGGCAGATAGCCCCTTTTCGCCCGCGGTTGTAGCGGCATGGGTAGCATTGCGCGCCGTTTCGACCTACGCAGGCGATCCGTCAGAAGCGTGCCGACCGTTTTCCGCGGACCGGGATGGGATGGTTTTAGGGGAAGGAGCAGGCATCCTTGTGTTGGAAGCGGAGAGTCACGCGTTGAAGCGCGGAGTCTCAATTTTGGCGGAGGTCAAAGGCTATGGCGCGAGCGCGGATAGTCATCACCTTACGCAGCCTCACCCCGAAGGACCGGCGCTCGCCATGCGCCGCGCGTTGAACGATGCGCGCCTGACCATCGAGGATATTGATTACATCAACGCGCACGCGACCGGCACCGAGTGGAACGATAAGAACGAAACGAATGCCATCAAAGAAGTATTCGGTGAGCGCGCCTATCAAATTCCTGTGGTGGGCAACAAATCCGCGTTCGGTCATTCCATCGCGGGCAGCGGCGCGCTGGAATTGATCGGTTGCGTACTCTCGCTGCGCGATCAAGTGGTGCCGCCGACGATCAACTACAAAGTCCCTGACCCCGAATGCGATCTCGATTATGTGACCGAGGGGAAACGCAGTCTGCCGTTGAAAAACATCATGAGCAATTCCTTCGCATTCGGGGGTAGTAATGCCGTGCTGATCGTGGGCAAATACGAATCTATGAATTGAGCTGGATCCATGCAGAATAGGAATTTGATCGCCGCGCTGGTCTTCCTATTGACGACCAGTTTTTATGTTCTTACACTTTCTCCCTCGCTGGCTTGGGGTGACGGGGTCAAGTTGCAAACCGAAGCCATTACCGGCGAATCATTCGTTTTTTCCGAGATGACCGCGGAAGAATTTAAACCCGACCCCTTCCTCTTTTCGAAGGTGGGAGTGGCGGCGTGGGATCATCCGCTGTACATCATGCTGGGGTATACGCTGGTTAGGTCACTTCCATCTGTGGATGCACTTTGGCTGGTCAATCTCATATCAGCGATCTTCGGAGCGGCTAGCGTTGCGGTCGTATTTCTCATTTCCATCCGCATTACTTCATCCACGCTTGCGGCGTGTTTTGCCGCGTTTGCCCTGGCGGTTTCACACACATTTTGGTGGCACTCCTCCACTCCCGAAGTGTACACATTATTCGTTTTTCTCCTTCTTGTCAGTTATGCACTCTTGGATGAATATGGAAAGACCGGGAAAAATTCACATCTCGTCGGCGGTGCGTTCTTCCTCGGGCTGTCAGCCTCCAACCACATCCTTGCTTTTCTGGCGATACCTGCCTTTGTAATTTATTTCTTGATGGCAAGAAAAACATTGCGCTTTGATTCAAGCGGTTGGAAGAAATCGCTGGTCATCGCAGTGGGTTTTCTGGCTGGATTTTCGCCGTTCATCATCCAATTCATACGCGTCTCTGAAAATTTTTCCATCCACGAAACGGTCGGTCCCGCCCTCGGCTCGACCTTTCTCACCCGACTCGACTTTTTTTCACCGGTAATTTTGGGCAGCAGCCTGATAACGTACGCGTCTTTCCTCGCATTTCAATTTGGTCCCATCGGAGTCATTCTGGGCATTCTTGGCATGCGCCGGGTCTTCGCCAGGGCAGAACCCTCTTTGCGAAAAATCCTTGCATTCTTTATCGTGTTCATGCTCTTCGGGGTCTTATACCGCGTGACAGATCAATTCGCCTTTTTTCTGACTTCGTATGTATTCTTTTCCATTTTAATGGCGATCGGTGCGAGTCATCTGCTCACGACACTGCGGACAAATCCACGCTTCATTCTGACCATCATCCTGGTCCTCAGCCTTCTGCTGACGCCTCCTTTATACCGGCTTGTCCCACAACTTGCCCGGCAAAACGGCATAGGTGACACGCTCCTCGGCATCCCGCAGATCGGAACCGGTCTCCGCGACGG
>DAOTZF010000207.1:0-13950 GCA_034434415.1 Anaerolineales bacterium
TTGGGCGAGTGGGCATACGGCGCAGGTCGTGGAGAACGCAATATTGCCTACATCAAGGTGGGAACCGGAATCGGTGCAGGGCTAATACTTAATCAACAGATCTATGGGGGAACCACGGGCGCCGCCGGAGAGATCGGGCACATTACCATTGAGGAAAACGGTCCGCTGTGTAATTGCGGGAACCGCGGATGCCTCGAGGCATTCGCGGGCGGCTACGCCATCGCCAGAGAAGCGCAAGCCATGATCCTATCCGGGAAAAGAACCTTGCTCGCGGAGATACCCTCGGAAAGATTGAACGCGCGCGAAGTTGCGAATGCAGCGCGGCGAGGCGATCTGCACGCGCAAGAAATATTGAGGCGCGCGGGAACGCACATCGGCGTGGCTCTGGCGAGTTTGGTAAACCTGTTCAACCCCAGCATGATCGTCATCGGCGGCGGCGTCGCGGAGGCTGGCGATATTTTGACCACACCCATCCGCGACGCGGTGCGTGAACGCGCCATGCGCGCTTCTGCACAGAGTGTCCGAATTACAACCGCCATGCTTGGGCGTCGCTCCGTTCTGATCGGTGCGACTGTGCAGGCGATCAACGTCGCGATCCACATTGCGGCAGAACAGCGAAAGGTCTTTTCCGGGGAAGTGAATTTGCAGCCAAGCGAATCCCTGGAAGTAAACTCATAAAAGGAGGTGATGCCAACACCCAAGTGCTTTGGATCTGTAATTGAGTAGTGATAAAATCCGAATAAAACCAATAAAGGAGAAGAAGTAATGAAGAAGCAATTCAATTTGCTGATCAGTTTGATCCTGATTTCAGCATTCGTTTTAACCGCTTGCGGCGGCGGAAGCGGCTCGACTGCCACAGGTGAAGTGACCTTCTGGCACGCCTATGCCACTGGCTCTGCAGAGGAAGCGGCGCTCACTGCCATCCTCGAGCAAGCCAAAACCGATATGCCGAACGTGACGATCAATGTGTTGCAGGTTCCGTTCAACGATATTTACAACAAGTACCGCACCGATGTCGCCTCCGGAGGCGGACCGGACATGTTCATCGCCCCGAACGACTCCCTCGGCGATGATGCCCGCGCTGGATTACTTGCAGACATCACAGAACTTGCGAGCGGCAAACTCGGCGATTACAGCCAGTTGTCCATCGATGGCATGAGCGTGGAAGGCAAACTGTACGGCGTACCCGAATCGCTGAAGGCTGTAGCACTTTGGTATAACAAAGACTTGATCGATACACCTCCCGCCACCACCGACGATTTGAAGGCTCTCATGGAAGGCGGCACGCCGGTCTCTCTCAGTTACGGCTGCTACCACCATTATGGCTTCTTCGGCTCGTTCGGTGGAGAAGTGTTTGATGATAGCTGGAAGGTTATCGCCGACCAGGGCGGCGTTGCAGACGCAATGTCCTACCTGAACGATCTGTACCAGATCTCGGTTGCCAACGGCTGGCCCAAGAACGATAGCGACGGTCTTGCTCCGTTCACCGAGGGCCAGATGGCAATCATCACGAACGGCAACTGGGCAATGGGCGATTACCGCAAGGCGCTCGGTGATAAACTTGGCGTTGCACCGCTTCCCTCCGGACCCGGCGGCGCCGCGACTCCGTTCCTCGGCGTAGATGGTTTCTACTTCAACCCGAACAGCACCAATTTGGAGTCCGCTCTTGAAGTGGCGCTTTACCTGACAGGTAAGGATGCCCAGACCGCCATGATGAATGATGCGGGTCACGTTCCTGCCAACACGACAGTCGAAGTGACCGATCCTCTCATCCAAAGCTTGCTCGATGCGTTCGAGACCGCCTATGTTCGTCCTCAGGTCCCGCAATTGGGCAACTACTGGTCCAACTTCTGCGGCACCGACCAGGTCTTCGAAGCCGGCGTTCCCGCGGCTGACTGGGTCGCTGAAGCCACTGCCAATGCCAACAAGTAAGTCAAATTGCTAGTCATGAAAGTGAGCAGGGAAGTCTTCCCTGCTCACTTTCAATAATGCTCTTCTGGAGAAACGACGATGGCATCCACAAGTATGATCGACCCAGTCAAAAGAAGGTCGGACTTTCGCAAGGTGGTCACTCCGTATCTTTATCTTGTCCCGGCGTTCCTCGTGATGTCTGTTATTACGTTTTACCCATTGATTTATCAGGTTATTGTATCTTTCACCGATTTTCAAACGAAAGACCTTCTTCGAGGGCTCGCGTCCGAAAACCTGAACCAGGTGGGAGTCCAGAATTATGTGGATATCCTCACAGGTGGTCTCCCCGTTCAAAATTTTGAGTTTTTCCGCGTCCTCACATACAACTTGTGGTGGGCGATCACCAATGTTGCCCTTCATGTGCCGGCGGGGATCGTCATTGCCGTACTGCTCAATACCCCCGGTTTATGGCTGAAACGCATCTATCGTTCGCTATATATTTTGCCGATCGTGGTGCCCCCGTTGGTGGTCGCAACCGTTTGGCGCAACATTTTCGATGAGCAATATGGTGCCATGAACCAATTCCTCACGAATGTCGGCATGTTATTCGGCTCAATCGATCCGGTGCGTATCCGTTGGCTGGAGGATTTCACACCGCCGATCCCCTGGCTCCTCCCCAACGGACCGTTGACGCTTGCTTATTACGCCATGATGATCGCCAACTTCTGGCTCGGCTGGCCCTTCATGACGCTGGTTGCCACCGGTGCCCTCCAAAGCATCCCCAAAGACCTGTATGAGGCGGCATCCATCGACGGCGCTTCCGGCTATCAACAATTCAGGAACATTACGGTTCCGCTTCTGCGACCTGCGATGATTCCCGCTGCGATTTATGGTTTTACGCTTTCATTCAACTTATTCAACTTCGTCTACTTTATGACAGGCGGCGGACCCGCGCGCTCCACCGAGATCCTGGTTACGTTCGCTTATGATCTAGTGAGAAATCTCAGGTTGTATGGCGCGGCGGCGGCATTCTCGGTCATCGTGTTCTTCGTTGCCATGGTCATCTTCCTGATCACAAACCGCTTGACCAAAGCGACAGAAAACATCGTGGAGTAATTCCCATGGCCACCTACACAGAGTCAAAGCAAAGCAAAAACCCGATCGTCCGCTTTCTTACGATGAACACTTCGCGCGAAGTGGGCGGGCGCGAACTTCCGTTATGGCGGCAACTTGTGTTGCAGGTGCTGTGCATTGCGATCGCGGCTGAAGTATTGTTCCCGATCATGTACATCATCACGCTTTCATTCAGTTCCCGCGAGACGCGGCCCTCGAGCCTGGAGTTATTCCCGAAAGAACTGTCTTTGACAGCCTACAAACAGGTGATCGACCGCCCCACTGCCAACCCGGTCACATTCATCGAACTTCTGCGCAACAGTTTCTTGCTTTCGGTCGGTGTCGGACTTTCATCGTTAATGGTCGCTGTGCTCGCTGCGTATGCGTTTTCGCGCTTTAAGTTCAAACTGCGACAGGTGCTCATGGTGCTGGTATTCGTGCCCCTGCTCATCCCAGCGATCGGCTTGTCCACGCCGCTCTATCTTCTTATGAACAGTTTTCGCATTGCAGACTGTGGCGGCGCAATAGCGATCTCACCCTTTGCCTCGTGCGCGCAAGGATTGGGAAGGGTCATGTTCAACCTCCGCGATTCGCTCTGGGGAGTCGGCATTGCGATGATCTCGACTGCCCTGCCCTTCGCGGTTTGGAACCTCAAAGGTTATCTTGATACCATTCCGAGAGAGTTGGAGGAAGCCGCGGCGATCGATGGCGCCGACACGAATCAAATCTTCTTCCAGATCGTTCTGCCGCTTGCACTGCCGCAACTTGCGGTGACATTCTTCCTCGGCTTCATCGGCCATTGGCAGGAATTTGCACTCCCGTGGCTCTTCCTGACACAACCCGAATCATACACCCTTTCGATGACCCTCTACAACATGACAGGACAATACGCGAATAGCGTCCCATGGAATCGTTTCGCGGCGATGGCGGTCATCGTCGCATTGCCGGTTGCGATCACCTACATCGCACTGCAAAAACAGATCGTCAGCGGGTTGACTTCAGGAAGCGTGAAAGGCTGATAAACAGTTGGGCGGTCACATGTGACCGCCCTGATTTTTTCTGGATATGAAAAAAATTCTACGCTGGATCTTTCTGGCATCCATCTTGATCGGATGCTCAACGCCTCTTTCCACCTCTCAGCCTGACTCAGCCTCCCCAGCCGAATCAACCGCATGGTGGCGCGACGCGGTTTTCTACGAGATCTTTGTCCGCTCGTTTTACGATTCCAATGGGGATGGGATCGGTGACTTCAACGGCATCACACAAAAATTGGATTACATCCAAGACCTCGGCGCGAACGCGCTTTGGTTAATGCCGATTCATCCATCACCATCCTATCACGGCTACGATGTAATCGACTACTATGCCGTGAATCCCGAGTACGGCAGCATGGACGACTTCAAAAATCTGCTGGTAGAGGCGCACAACCGAAACATCCATATTATTATCGACCTTGTCCTCAACCATACCTCCAGCCAGCATCCTTTTTTTGTTGACGCCAACAGCGGATTGCAATCGGCGTACCGTGATTGGTACGTCTGGTCGAACGAACCAGGTAACCGCTGGCATGAAGGCAATGGCGGTTACTATTTCGGTTACTTCTGCGATTGCATGCCCGACCTGAACTACTCAAATTCTGATGTGACCAAAGAGATGTTCGCGGTGACTCGTTATTGGCTCGAAGACATCGGCGTAGATGGCTTTCGATTGGATGCGGCGAAGCATTTGATCGAAGAAGGCGACAAACTCGAGAATACGCCCGCTACGCACGAATGGCTTAGGGATTTTTACGCATTTTACAGAAATGAAAATCCCGAAGCCTACACGGTTGGCGAAGTGTTCGGCGCGGGCGCCTTCATTGCCACCACCTACGAAGAACAATTGGACCATGTCTTCAATTTCGAACTCGCCAGCGGGATCATGAACAGCGTTAACGGTGAATCGAACACCGGTATTACCAGCGCGTGGAAGTTCACGCTTAGCGATATCACGGACGGCGACTACGCGACCTTTCTCACCAACCACGATCAGAACCGTGTTATGAGCGTATTCAATGGAAATCAGCAAAAGGCAAAACTCGCCGCCACTATTTTGATCACTTCGCCGGGAACGCCGTTCATTTATTACGGCGAAGAGATCGGCATGCGAGGCAAGAAGCCCGACGAGGACATCCGCCTTCCCATGCAATGGAACGCGGACGAAAACGCTGGCTTCACCACCGGAATCCCCTGGCGCGCACTCAACGATGAATATTCGGAAGTCAATGTTGCGATGCAAGTGGAGGACCCAGGGTCACTCTTGAATCTCTATCGCACGTTGACACGACTCCGCGCCGAACACTCCGCGTTGCGAAGCGGCAGCATTTCGGTGCTAGACACCGGGCACGCCGGAGTTTTTGCCTATCTGCGAAGCAACGGAGAGGAAAATATCCTGATTCTGGTCAACCTAACCGAGACGCCGATTGCAGATTACGCATTGAATCTTACTGAAAGTATTTTACCCAACGGAGATTTATCGGTCACATCATTACTCGATTCAACTGAGATATCTTCGCCAACAATACGCGATGGGGCGTTTTCCGATTACCAACCCCTTTCCGAACTACCCCCGTTTCAGGCATATATTCTCCAGTTGAAATGATCAGGCTTAATCTCTGAAAACAGACAGGAACAAAAAATAAACGATTGTGATCAGCAGTCCCAATGCGGATACTATCATGCCCATTGTTGCCATGCGACTCTTTTCCACGTTCAAGCTGATTCGCCCAAAAAGCAAACCAAGCAGGCTGGAGATTCCCCCGCACAGCGGTATGATGGAGGCACATAAACTGATCAGCCCCAGCGCGGCAGAAGCCAACGCGTACAATTTCGCGCTCTGCAACTCAGGGTCGTGACTTTCAGGATCGACATCCATATTGAAGGACCGATAAGGATTATACTATTCTCGTCTCCTGCCATTCACATGAACAAGCTCACAAACGCAACACTTCGTTATCTCCTGATCGTACTCGCAGTTCTGGTCGCATTCGGATTACGCTCCCACGCCGCCAATTCGCTCTCGATCGATTTTGACGAAGATGATTACCTGCGCGCAGGGCAGGAATTTGCGCATCTGATCCGGACCTCGAACTGGCGCGGCTTTCTTGAAACGAACTACCGCCCCGAACATCCGCAACTCGCCAAGATCATGTTCGGCTTGAGCATCTTGAAGTTGCCCGAAGAGCCTCTCATCGCGGATGTTGCCATTACCGATCCGCCTGCGAGGCTGCTTCCGCCCAAATTGCTTAACGCGGCGCGTAGTATGTCCGTCCTTTGGGGAACACTTACGACGTTCCTGCTGGCGCTGATGAATCCGCTTGGCGGATTGCTGCTTGCACTTCATAGTTTCACAATCAAATACACCTCGCAGGTGATGTTGGATGGCTTCGCCTCCTTGATGAGCACCGCTACCGCGTTGACGTACTATTTCTCCAAAAGAAACAGCGGAAGAACAGGAAGTGTATTGTTAATCGCGTCCGCTGTGTTTTTGGGGATGAGCGCATCGTCGAAGTATCTGCATTCGGCTGTCGGCTTTGCCATCCTGATCGATTGGTTCCTGACCGCCAAAGAAAATAATGAGGTAAAAAAGTTCCTTCGCAATGCGTTTGCCTGGGGGCTTCTGGCGATACTGGTGTTCTTCCTCTGCAATCCATTCTATTGGTCAAGCCCTGGTGAAAGCATCCGCGTAACTTTGGAGGCTGTCACTGCGACCACAACCAATCCCAACGTGGAAAGCGCAAACTTTCCCGCATGGCAGCAATTGAAATGGCTGTCCACTTCGGTCCCGTTGAATTGGAGCAGGGATGCGTTTCCGATCCGCTTGGATGGACTCATCTTTGCCTTTGCCATTTTCGGCATTACAGGCACATGGCGAAAGAATCGATTCATCGCCATTTGGCTTTTGGTGGATGTTTTTCTCCTGTTCATTTGGCGCACGAAATGGCCTCAATACATTCTCGTCGCTACCGCACCGCTTTCCTTCGTTGCTGCGGAGGGGATTCGAACGACCGCGGCGAACATCGCTGAGTGGTGGAGAAGCAGGCAGAAACGTCGGGAAGAAGCGGTGAAACCGTCAAGAAAAGAAACTGCCCGCGCACTTCCCTGGCTGATTCCCGGTTCGATCTTCTTCATTGCCCTGACGCTCCTCCCCATCGTCTTCCAGTTCGCCATGTCGATGACGACACTAAGCGGTTCATCGCTGCGAGATGGATTGCAGGGAGGCATCGCAAGGGAGGTCATCGGCGGTATCACGGGGCAGATCGCTTTACCCGAACGGAATACGCCGCTTGATCAATTCAAAGTCCATTACGTAGGTTTGTTGAGCTACTTCGATACGCTCGGATATCTCTCAGAATCTGGATTAACGTTTTTCAGTTACTTCTGGACGATCACCTCCGTGGCATTGCAAGCCCTGCTCGGCGTTGGCGCGGGACTCTTGCTCTGGAGAAGCAGGGATCGCGTCCGCAAATTCTGGCAGACGATCTTCATTTTGCCGTGGGCTATACCCGAAGCGGTCGGCGCGTTATTGTGGCTGAACATTTTCGCGCCGTTCAACGGATGGCTCGCCCTCGCGATCAAACAATACGGCGGGGAAATTCCCGTGTTGGCAAGCCTCGCAGGCTGGGAACGAAACCCGAACCTGATCTTCATCGTGATGCTGGTTTCGGCACTCTGGTATGGATTCCCCTTTATCATGCTGGCAACCAGCGCGGGACTCAAAATGCTGCCAAAAGATGTGTACGATGCCGCCGCCATCGACGGCGCGGATGGCTGGCAGACGTTTCGATATGTGACCTGGCCCCTGCTCCAACCGCTTGTACTCCCTGCCCTGCTGGTGCGCGCCATTTTTGCGTTCAACCAGTTCTATCTTTTTCAGATGTTCATACCTTACTATTTCCAAACCGCAGACAATATGATCACACTTTCGTCCATCTCGTATTACGTTCTATATCAGGGAAGCGAATTTGCCTTTTCGGCGACCATCAACATCATTGCAATGATCCTGTTGAGCGTTTTTGTTATTTTGATGAATCGGTGGGGCAAGGCTTCAGAGGGAGTGACCTATGCCTAAGAATAGATCTTCACAGATCCTCACCCACGCGGGCTTGATCCTGATCGGTATGTATGTGATGTTTCCCATTTGGGGAATCCTGCGCCTGGCGTTCGATGGTTCACTTCGAGGAGCGCCGACGGAGTTTCGCTTCCTGCCAAAACAATTCAGCCTGGAGCCGCTTCTTCAAGTGCTCGATAAGCCGTATCAATCGGTCGATTTCCTTACCTTGTTCAGGAATAGTTTGTTTGTGTCCACCATGGCGACGGTCGCGGCGGTTGTGCTGGGAACGAGCATGGCGTACGCATTTGCGCGCTTCCGTTTTCCGGGCCGCCAGACAGGCTTGTTCGTCCTGTTGTTGACGGCGATCCTCCCTCCGATCGCGTTTGCCACGCCTCTTTACATCTTGCTTACCCTGCTGAAGATCCGCACCACGCATCTCGGGCTGATCATCGTCTACGCGGCATTTGCGATGCCATTTTGCATCTGGAACATGCGCGCCGCGTTCCAAAGCATCCCGAAAGAACTCGAAGAGGCGGCTTATCTCGACGGCGCGAGTCAATTCAGGACATTTCTACAAGTCAGCCTTCCGCTGGCGCTCCCATCCATTGCGGTCGCGGGGATCATCGCCTTCCTGACCGCCTACTCGGAGTTCACAATCGGATGGTTATTCCTCGATCAAAGCAACAGGATCACGCTTGCCATGGCGATCTATTCCATCGTTCAGACCGGGTCGGCGCAACCGTACAGTCAATTGGGTTCGCTTGCCCTCATTGTTTCCATCCCTGCGATAGCCATATTCGTCCTCTTCCAAAACACACTTCTCGAACGCATGCTATTCGGATCAATCAACGACTAAATGCATTTGTGGAAATTTCATTATCGTTCGCTGTGCAAAACTGATATGAAGTAGAATCATACCTGCAGGACAAGAGAGCATCTTGTCCTGCTTCATTCCAACGCCGAGGCTTAACAATGACCACACCAGAATGGGTGCAGGACGCGATCTTCTACCAAATCTTTCCCGACCGATTCGCCCGCGGCAGGCTCATGCCCGATATCGGATTCGAAGCATGGGATTCGCCCCCCACCCCGCACGGGTTCAAAGGCGGCGATCTGTACGGAATTGCCGAACGGCTCGACTATCTAAGAGACCTGGGTATTACGGCTCTGTATCTCAACCCGATATTTGCCTCCGCTTCGAATCATCGCTATCATACTTTCGATTACTACAACGTGGACCCGTTGCTCGGCGGCAACGATGCATTACGCGCTTTACTCGACTCAGCACACAGGAAAAACATCCACGTGATTTTGGACGGGGTGTTTAATCACGCTTCGCGAGGTTTCTGGCAGTTTCATCATGTGCTCGAAAATGGAGCGGGGTCGCCGTATAAAGATTGGTTCTTCTTCGACGAAGACAGATTGACCGGCAAAAAAAATTGGGGGGCATATCCCAGCCCGCACGAGCAAAAACTCTTGCATCACGAAGACAGCCTCACCGCCATCGGCTACCGCGCCTGGTGGAATTTACCCGCCCTGCCAAAATTCAACACCAACTCCCCCGCCGTGCGCGAGTTCCTTTTCGATATCGCCGAATTCTGGATTAAGTTCGGCGCGGACGGCTGGCGGCTGGATGTGCCCGCCGAGATCGACGATGATTCGTTCTGGCAGGAGTTCCGCCGACGTGTGCGAAAAGTCAACCCGGAAGCGTACATCGTCGGTGAGATCTGGCATGAATCGCAGCGCTGGTTGCAAGGCGACCAGTTCGACGCGGTGATGAACTACATCGCGACAAACGCCTGTGCGGCATTCTTCCCTGCCAGGCACCTCGACTTGCGCGTGGCGCATCAACAATCGAACTTCCGTGATATTCACCATGCCATCGACGCGTACGAGTTTGCGAATCGAATCGACCACATGATGAATTTATACAAACCCGAGATCACGCGTTCGCAATTGAACCTGCTCGACAGTCATGACATGCCGCGATTTTTATCCTTCGCAAGCGGGGATAAAAATTCTCTCAAACTTGCATGGCTGTTCATGATGACTATCCCCGGAGCGCCGTGCATTTACTACGGCGACGAGATCGGCCTGGATGGTGAACATGATCCCGGTTGCCGAAAATCTTTCCCCTGGGATGAACATAAATGGGATGAGTCCTTGCTAGGTTATTTTAAGGAGATCATCGCGTTGCGGAAGAAGAACGCGGCTTTCAGGCGCGGCGATATGAAGCGGCTCTGGTCAGCGAACGGCGTCTATGCGTACTCGCGTACCTTCGAGGGGAAAACATTTATTGTGGCGTTGAACGTTTCAGAGAATACAGAGCAGGTTGAAGTGATGGTTGAAGCGAAGCATCCGAAGCCGGCCTTTGGGCAACCATTGGATATTTCCACACAGGATGGGCGGTTGAAGTTCACCATCCCCGCCCGGAGCGGAGTGGTACTGAGGTAATCAAACCCATACTGCTTTCACGAGCGCAGATAATATTTCGCCCGATTTTCCTTGAAAGAAATAATCCACCTTTGACGTAAGCGGCGTCGGCTCGGCGTTGATCTCGACGAGAACCGCGCCTTTATTCTTCGCGGCATGCGCCAGTGACGCGGCAGGCTGGACAACGCCTGACGTTCCGATCGAAAAATAGACCTCACACGTGCGCGTCGCTTCGACCGCCCTTTCGAGTTGGTCGCGTGGAAGCGACTCGCCGAACCAGACGACATCCGGGCGAAGCAAGCCGTTGCAGTGTGTACAGCGCGGAACGGATTCAGAATCTTCATCCCACGTTTCGGCGAGCAACGAACACTGAGAACATCGCACGCGTTGGATATTACCGTGCAGTTCAAGCAGGTTTTGAGTCCCTGCCATGTGATGCAAACCGTCCACATTCTGTGTAATCAGAGTAAATTGGGAGACTCGTTTTTCGATTTCGACCAGCGCGACGTGACCGGCGTTCGGTCGCGCGCTCTTCACCGCCTCACGCCGCCACGCGTACCAATCCCAGATAAGTTTGGGGTCGCTGGCAAAGGCTTCAGGCGATGCCAATTCCTCCGGTTTATATTGCGCCCACAACCCGGTTTGCGAGTCGCGGAACGTGCGGAGGCCGCTTTCCTGTGAGACTCCGGCTCCCGTCAGTGCGACCAGGCTTAATGTCCGATGGAGAAGCGAAATGAAGTCCGCAGGAAAGTTCACGGGGAGATTGCGCGGCACATCACCAGCGAGATGTTCTTATCGAAAACCTGTGAGCGGGCAAGTTCGATCTTGTCCTCGTCGTACGCGACGAGTTGATATTCGATCCACGCTTCTTTGAACCAGTAATATTTTCGGATATTGACCGCGCTGATATCGTAATAAAAGGAGCCGTTGTCGTTCTGAAGCATTTCCCCTGAACTCCAATCGCCCAACAGCATGGTATCCGATTTTTCGCGCGGGCGCATGAAGATCAATACACTATCGGTGTGGATGATATCCTGCACATACGCAGTGATGGTGAGCGTGCGCGGCGAGCAGGGACCCGTGTTGTAGTAGATCACATAATGCGAGGCGAGGATGGTGATGAAGCCGCCGCCTTTCGGCGTGAGAATGGACGATCCTTGCGATGTGGAAGGCGGCTGGAAGGTAGGCGTCTCGGTCGGCTGATCTGGCACAAGAGGAGTCTTCGTAGGTGTAAATGTAACCGGGGTAGCCGTCAGTGTTGCGAAAAGATCGCGCGTGGGAATCAATGTCACCGTGGGTTGAGGCGTGGGCGTATCCACTGGCGGGGGCAGCGTGGGAGTCGCGATCAAATCCAGGATGGGAGCCAAACCGGCACATCCGCTAAGGAAGAACATTGAAGCCAACGCGACTTGAATGAATTTTTTCATGAAGAATCCCTTGTCAGTTTTGCTGATTGATCGTGCGGCAACTCGTGAGCGAGACTTCATTTTGCGAAACCACGGAACGCCCCAAGACCGTCAACCCGACCGTGGAGCCGACGAATTGAAATTGAAGCCAGGCATCTTCATAGCTCTCGTGGTCGGCGATCTGGTCCACGTTTAACGTGTAAAAATATGTTCCGCGGTCGTTATCGTTCATGATGGCACCTGCACCCCAATCTGTACGGCGCGCGCTGTATTTATCCTGCAGGCGCACGAACAAAAGCACATATTTGAGTCGTTTCGGTTTGACGATGGTGGTGATGAATTTGATCGAACGCGCGCCGTCGCAGTTGTAACCCCAGACCAACTGGCTTGTGGATCGTTGTGTGGACACGAACAATTGAGCCGATGGAGTGAACAAACTGACGTTGATCGGTTCCAACGTGATAGTCGGGCGCGCGGATGGCGTTGCGGTGGGAAATTTCGTATTTGGAATCAAAGGTGTCGATGTTGTTCCAGCCTGGGTAGGCGCTTCGGTGTTAATAACGAACAAGTCCGGCGTGAAGGTTGCCGGTAATTCGAACGGTGTGGGAGTCGGCGCGGGCGAACTGGTTTGGGTGGGCGATAGAAACGAAAGAGCCTCAGGAAGCGAGGCGCATCCCGCGAGCAGGGAGATGATAATAATGGCTAAAATCAATCGTTTCATGAATCACCTTTTACGTACAGAAGATTCTTCGGACGCTGAAGCGTCCTCAGAATGACGCAAGTTAGGGTTCCCATTGCGGTTGCCAGTCCGGTTCGGGGTTCGAAGTCACCTGCCGGATGCCTGTTCCATCCGGGCGCATGATAAATATATCAGCCTGATCGTTATTGCGCAACGAGTTGAACGCGATCCACTGACCATCGGGGGAGTAGGATGCCGAGGCGTTGTTGCCTCCATCCGTAAGCTGTGAGGCGGTCTGAGCGACAACATCGATGCGGAAAATATCCTTGTCTCCTTCGGGTCCCGCGTGGATGAGCAGGAATTGCCCATTCGGCGACCAATCGAGGCTACCACCGATTCCAGCGAGACCGCGTGTTAACTGCCGGATATTCGAGCCGTCTGCATTCATGAGGAATACTTCATACGAGTCAGGGTTGTTGCCAGCCATGGCGAATGCGATCGTTTCGCCATCCGGCGACCAATCCGCGGCTACGATGGGGCTGGCTCCTGCGTAAAGCAGATCGGCGTTTTCGCCGGTGTTGTCAATCGTCCATAGTGAGGTCGGTCCTTCCCCTGCACGATTCGCAAACAGGATGCGCTCGCCATCCGGCGAAAAACCCGGCGAGACCACATTGCCGATGAAATTCGTCAGGCGGATCAGGCGCGAGCCTTCGAAGACGAACAGGAAGAGGTCGAACGCTCCCCCATTCTGGTTCGACGCGTAGACGATGGAACCGCCCTTCGGCGAATAGACCGGGTAATAGTTGTGCGCCTCGACGTCTGTCAGTTGTTGATAACCCGACCCATCCGCGTTGACCCAGCACAGCTGGTTGAAGTCGCCTCGCGTGCAGGTGAAGATGATCCGCCCGATGTTTGGCTTGGTCGGCAGGGGAGGCGGCGTACGCGTCGGCAACGGAGTGGGCAAATCGACCCCCGGAATATTGATCGTCGAAATATCGATCGGATTTGACGGGAGCAGGATGCACAGCCCAATCACGAGAACGAGGAGAATCAACCCCACGGGAAAGCGGAATCGAGTCGCTTCATTTCGACGAGAAAAGATGCGCCGCCTGGACATGTAGGAATTTTACAACGAAATGAAATCGGCTAAAATTGACAAAAACCGAGGAAACTCATGCCCAACATCGAATCCATCATCCGGCAGATCAACAAGGAGTTGGTGCCTCAATTCGAGGAGAATTTACGCGCGCATCTGGCGAATCAGGACAAGGACTGGCTCATCGAGCAGATCGTCCGCCTGACGCTGGACGCGCACAG
>DAOTZF010000208.1:0-5719 GCA_034434415.1 Anaerolineales bacterium
ATTCGCCAACTGAGATGGAGTCCCAACTAGCGGGTATCTCAAATCCTTAGTGAGCCATCAAACCATAACTACCGACTGATAACCGTGCCGAAAACACAACTCCGTTTGTACGATTGGGTACACCATTACGAGAAGATGCTCTACGATAACGCACAACTCGCGCGAGCGTACCTCCATGCGTGGCAAATCACGGGCGACCCCTTCTTCAAACGCATTGTTACCGAAACACTCGATTTCATCGCGCGCGAAATGACTCACCCCGATGGCGGATTTTATTCGAGTCTCGATGCCGACTCCGAAGGTGAGGAGGGTAAATTTTATGTGTGGACTCTCGATGAAATTCGCGCCACGTTGAAAGATGATTCCGATTTCTTTGAAGCGGCGTACGGGATCACCGCGCGCGGAAATTGGGAGGGCAAAACCGTCCTACAACGCGCATTAGACGCCTCCTCCCTAGCCGCCCGCTTCAAACTCCCCGTGGAAGTTGTCGCTGCCAAACTAGCTGACTGCCACTCCAAACTTTTGTCCGCGCGTGCGACGCGCGTTCGTCCAAGCACGGATGACAAAGTGCTCACCTCGTGGAATGGACTCATGCTGGCAACAATGGCAGAAGCTTCCAGAGTACTTGATGAGAAAGACCTACAAGCCAAGTACACTCAACTGGCTACGCGCAGCGCGGAATTTGTCCTGTTTCAGCTAAGACCAAACGGCAAACTCAAACACAGTTGGCGCGATGGACATACTACAAACGAAGTATTCCTCGAAGATTACGCCGCATTGATCCTCGGCATGCTCGAACTGTATCAAACAGATTTCAACAACAAATGGTTTACCTCTGCAAAAATACTTGCCGAAGAAATGATCGGTTTGTTCAGCGATCCTGCCGGCGGATTCTTCGACACGGCAAAAGACGGTGAGGCATTGATACTCCGTCCAAAAGATGTGCAAGATAATGCGACCCCTTCTGGGAACGCGTTGGCGTGCGAGGCGTTACTAAAACTCGCCGCATTCACTGATGCTGGCAGGTATCGTGATCTTGCTGAGCAAACTTTGCGTCTTGTAACAGGCGTGGCGATCCGCTACCCCACCGCGTTCGCGCGCTGGCTCTCTGCGGCTGATTTTGCATTGGGGAGGGTGAAACAGGTTGCCCTGGTGTACGATGCAGGTGGTGAAGATACCTCCGAGTTGATTCGAGTCGTCCGATCCGCATACAGACCGAACATCATCCTTGCCGCGTCCACTTATCCCCCACCAATCGAGGCGCCCGAGTTGTTAAAAGATCGTCCGCTAAAAAATGGAGTTGCAACCGCGTATGTGTGCGAAGGATTCGTGTGCAAGAACCCGGTCACCTCAAGCGAGGAATTGCACGAGTTGTTAAAGTGATCGTTCGATAGACGAAATCAAAAAGGCTCTCGCACGAGAGCCTTTTTTCTATTTCTTTTCGGGTGCGTTCGAGGGATCGGTTGGATCCTCTTCCTGTTTGCCTTCGCTCAATCCCTCACGGAACGAGCGAATTCCCTTGCCAAGTTCGCCCGCAATTTTTCCTATTCGCCCAGGCCCAAACAGCAGGATGACGATCAACAAAATAATGATCCATTCCGATCCACGTGGTAGTCCAAGCATGTGTTACTCCTTTTTCAGTTTCATTCCTATCCTACCACAATCACGATTAATTCAGCATTATAGTTCCCGGCGATAGAGCAATCCTTCGATGAAACGGATCAGGCGGCGCACCCATGAACGTACCCTGCCCAGCCTGCGATACTGTTCGGGATACACCTGCCCCTTGCTCGGCATCGGACCCGTCCACTCCGCCGCGAGCGCACCCCAGGTCAGCCCAGCGCCGAAACCAACCATCACAAATTTATCGCCAGATTTGATTTGACCTTTTTCAATCGCCTCCACCATCGCGATCGGTATGGATGCGGTGGATGTGTTGCCATATCGGTCGAGGTTGACAATAAAACGATCCATCGGAAGTTTGAGTCCGCGCGCCGCCGCTTCGATGATCCGGATGTTTGCCTGGTGCGGCACGACCCAGCGGATATCCTCCAATTTCAGCCCCGCCGCGTCGAGCACCTCCTGCGTGGCAGATGCCATCACGCGGGTAGCAAAGCGAAAGACTTCCTTACCATCCATCTGAATGTAGTGTTTGCCTTCGTGAAATGTGGTTTCAGTGATGGGATTCCGGCTGCCACCGGCAGGCAGGGTCAGCAAATCCCCTCCTGAACCATCCGAATGCATCACCGCGGAGAACACACCACCCGGCCTTTCACTGGCTTGCAAAACGAACGCTCCTGCACCGTCACCGAACAATATACAGGTGTTTCGATCCTTCCAATTGACAAATCGAGAGAGGGTCTCTGAACCAATTATCAACGCGGTCTTGATCGAACCGCTTCGAATGGCTTGTGCACCCATATTCAAAGCATAAATGAATCCTGAGCATGCGGCAAGCAGGTCGAACGCCCCAGCCCTCGTCGCGCCGAGCTGATCCTGGATCAAACACGCAGTTGCCGGGAACATATATTCAGGTGTAGAGGTGGAGCAAATGATCAGGTCAATATCCGTCGGGCGGACGTTAGCCACCTTGAGTGCTTGAATCGAGGCATCCACAGCAAGCGTGGAGGTGAAATCCGTCTCGCGGGCAATGCGTCGTTCGCGAATCCCGGTTCGTTCACGAATCCATTCGTCGTTCGTTTCGACGAACTTAGACAGATCATCGTTGGTCATGATCGTTTCGGGCACAGCCATCCCCCATCCCGTGATATGTGCGTTTGGCATTTGAACTCCTGGGCTAAAAAGAAGCGCGCTGACAAAGCCGGCGCTGGAATAAAATCAAATCCTTATTGTGAAAACCTTCCGATCACCAAGGTTGCATTGTGACCGCCAAAACCGAAGGAGTTCGACATGACATGCTTCAACGTTGCCGTCCGCGGCTGGTTCGGCACGTAATCGAGGTCGCATTCCGGGTCGGGTGTCTGATAATTTATCGTGGGAGGGATGATACCATCGCGGATGGCGAGAATGGAGAAGATCGCCTCCACTGCTCCGGACGCGCCGAGCAAATGCCCGGTCATGGATTTTGTGGAAGAGACGGGAATCGAATAGGCAGCCTCCCCAAAGACGGTCTTGATCGCCGCGGTTTCACTCTTATCGTTCAAATAGGTGGATGTGCCGTGTGCGTTGATATAGTGGATATCCTCGATGCCCAGTCCTGCATCATCCAGGGCAAGCTTCATTGAGATCGCTGCACCGGCGCCGTTCTCAGCAGGCGCAGAGACGTGATGGGCGTCATCCGATGTTCCGTAGCCCTTGATCTCGGCAAAGATCGTCGCGCCGCGCGCATGCGCCGACTCAAGCGATTCGAGAATTAAAACACCCGCACCTTCCCCCATCAAAAAGCCATCACGATCCTTATCGAACGGACGTGATGCGCCCTGCGGATCGTCATTGCGGGTGGACAACGCACCGATGACATTCATGCCCGCCATCGTGATGGGCACCAACGCACCTTCTGCGCCGCCCGCGATCATCACATCTGCCGCCCCTCGGCGAATCATTTCAGCGGCTTCGCCGATGGCGTTATTGCCCGTCGCGCACGCCGTGGCGATCGACATGTTCGGTCCGCGTGCGCCAAAACGAATCGCGATCATACCTGCGGCACCGTCCGAGATCATCATCGGGATGAGAAATGGGCTCACACGATCAACACCGCGTTCGCGCATCACCTCTGCCTGTTCCATAATCGTGCCAATGCCGCCGATGCCGGTGCCAATTACAACTCCGATGCGGTCGCGATTCGATTCGTCGATCTTCAATCCCGCTTGCTCCAACGCTTCCGATGTCGCAACCATCGCGAATTGGGTGAAGCGGTCCATCTTACGCGCCTCACGCGCGCCAAAACGTGCGACCGGGTCGAATCCCTTTACTTCTGCCGCAAAACGCGTTTTATGTTTGCTCGCATCGAAATGAGTGATCGGTCCCGCGCCGGAACTTCCACCCAGCAGGGATTTCCAGGATTCCAGTACTGTATCTCCAACAGGGCAGATACAACCCATCCCTGTGACAACAACTCGTTTCTTCATCGAATCGGACTCCTCCAAATCAAGCCGCAGATCAGGTACAAAAGGCTCGGATATTTGGGTTTATAACACACGTCACGAACATTGGACGCGCTTATCCGCGAGTAATCGCCTGGTTTTCCAAGCCTGTTGCAGATGCAAACGGTCGTGGTCGGCGGCAAAACCCATCACCTCCGTAAAATTCGATGGACCGAAAATGGCATGACGCACTTTTCGATTCCAAGTTTCATCTGGCAAGTTCTTCACCTTATCAAGCAACGCAACCCGTGCTGAGTCAAACTCACCCATCGCCGTACGAGCATCCTCGTTCAGATACTCCCGTTCGCTTGCCCACACGTCGGCATCCGGACGCGGAATGAACGCGTCGTCCTTTTCCAACATCAGGTCAACTTGAAGCGCATGCACTTCGCGCTCTGTATCACGCAGGTGGCACACGATCTCGTTCATCGCCCAGTCATCGCGCGCGGGTTCATGGCGGCAATCATCATCAGACAGTGAATGGATGAATTTCGGAAGGACCGCCGGTGTGGACGACAGAATCGCCAGGGTCGCGTCGCGTGATTTGAAACTCGGTTCAAGCGCGGATGGTTCGGTTGATTCAAGCCAGCGACGCAGATCTGCCAGAGAGCCGGAGCCAGATACCCCATCCGGATGGGAAGCGAATTCACTTCCCACTAAATAAGTTTTTAATCCCAAGCGCTGCGCAGGGAGAATGTCGCGGTGAATGTCATTCCCCGCCATCAGCACCGGGTTATCCAGCCAGCCGAGGCTTCCCAAGACCTCCGCATAATATGCTGGGTGCGCCTTGGTGAAATGAAAATCCTCGAAGGCGGACACCAACTCAAATTGCTCAGGGTCAAACCCTGCCCAACGCAAGCGATGGTATGTGGCTTTGAGAGGGAATAACGGATCGGTGGCAATGGCAATCTGAAAATCGGATGAAGTTGCCCAGTCCATGAACTCGGCTGCATCGTTTACGCGCGTCGTGTAAGTGGCAAGCCGCGGAAACTCGCGATCATAGAAGTCGTCAAGCACTCCTTGTATTTCATCCTTCGGCAAACCCAGCTCCAGGTAGAAATGCTCCTCGAAGGCTTCCTGCAAAGTCATGCGTGGGTCTTCATTATCGTTCATGCGGTTCACCCCACCAATCAACGCACGCAGGAATTTTTCGGACGGAACGTGCCCGCACACATAATCTGCCAGTGCCTGAAAATAAGCAGGCATGAATGTATGCAAATTCGTATTGAGAAGAGTATCGTCGAGGTCGAGAAGTAAGGTGAGTGGCATTGTTTTGACCGGAGTGCGCCCGATAAGATTTGTCAGGCTTTGATCTCAAAATTGAAGGGAAGTGTGTGACATTCACCACATCCCACGTGAGGTTCAGAAACTTTTTTCTTCGATTTATCGCAGTACGCGGAGATTTGCACCCTTCGCATGAACGCCGCCGAAAACGGACGCGCTACTCTTGCAGTCAGGCGCATGTGCTCGCACGCATTCGCACGGGAGATCTCAGGTACCGGACAGAATTTACACAGGTCACGCGACCATTCCTGCCCGGCGGCTTTGAGCAGACGACATTCTTCCACGTTTCGACCGCGGAAGTAATCGCCGTAGAAGTGGGGACATTCCGCCCC
>DAOTZF010000209.1:0-5126 GCA_034434415.1 Anaerolineales bacterium
ATTCGAACATCGACCCCGCCCCCACCGAAGTGACCGTCAGCTTGACCGAAAAAGACGGCGGCACACTCGTTCGTTTGGATCACAAAATTCCTGATGACAAATCTTGGGCAAAGATGGGCGAAACCTTCCGCGAAAATTGGGCCGAGAGTTTCGAGAATCTCAAATCTGTGCTGGAGACGGGGCTTGACCTGCGCATCGCGAACCGTCCCATGCTGGGAATCGCGCCCGGCGATTTCACAGCAGAACAGGCTGTCGCGCTCGGCGTCCCTGTGAAGGAGGGTTTAAGACTCGATGGTTTGGTATCAGGCATGGGCGCAGAAAGAGCCGGTTTACAAAAGGATGATGTCATCGTCGGGATGAACGGTCATCCGATCACGACCGATTTCAACACACTACCGCTTGCCATCGCTGGTAAGAAAGGCGGTGAAAGCATCGAAGTTGTTTTCTATCGCGGTGCAGAAAAGAAAACCGTTACCATGGAATTGAGCAAACGCCCGATGCCCGACGTGCCGTCCAACCCTGCGGAACTTGCAAAGGCGGCAAGAGATTTCGTAATGCCCGCTCTCTCTGAATTGGAAAGTTGTTTCGAAGGCGTCAGCGACGAACAAGCCATGAAACGACCCGAACCGGGGGAATGGAGCGCGTTGGAAATCGTGGCTCATCTTATCCAGGGCGAACGAAACAATTGCACCTTTCTCGCCAGCTTGATCGACGGCTACGAGTTAACCTCCGACGGATTCGGCACCAACGTCACCCCGCAAGTGGAGGCGACCGTGAAAGCAAATCCATCGGTGGCGTTGATGTTGAACGCGCTTCGTCGCAGCGTGGAGGAGGTGCTGGCATTCACGGCTTTGATCCCCGAGGATTTTGCCGTAAACAATAAGGGAAGTTATTACCGCTTCGGCTTCGGACTACTTCAACCGAACCTGCACATCAGTGGTCATACACAACAAGTGAAGGACGCACTGGCTTTGTCTCAACAATGAATTTCGACCTCAAAGAAAAACCGGATCTTGTACGGGCTGGTTTTCATTGAGATACATATCAACCATCTTTTTTGAGAAATAACAAATAACCAACAAGGCGAAACCCTGCACAAAACCACAACGCGCCGTCGAGACCGATATGCCCGGCGATCCACGTTCCGAGCAAAGGAGCGAAGATCGTAGAAATATACTGCATCGATTGAGCCAGCGCCACAAACGTCGCGCCATATTCAGCGGGGACGGTCTTCATCAATTCGTCGAAGAAGACCAGATCGAGACCGCCCTGAAAGAACCCGGCAAAGCCGGCAAAGAAGATGATCAATTCGATTTGGGTTGTCGAAGCCGCCAATGCGGGATAGAGCATCATGCCGAATGTGGTAGCCAGCAGGACGAATCTTCCGCCGCGCCGCCGCGAAACGCGGGGCCAGACGAAGTAGCCCACCAGCATAACCAACGTCATCGCCATCGAGACCGCCCCGATCTGGCTATCGGTTGCACCCACATCGCGCACGAGGTACAAGGGCATGATGGGTAATCCCAGCACAAGCGCGGAATAATAGACAAAACGCTTCCATGCAAATGAAACGAATGCCGGATATTTTTTTAGCAAGGCAAGATAATTCTGCAGGTTCTCGCGCCACGAGCCTTTCTTTGATATCGAAGGAGGCGGCACCTGGTCAGAGACTTGAATCTTCCGGGAAAAATAAAAACTCAAGAAGCCACCTAGCGATAACACTAGAAACATGATTGCGTAATTTGTCGGGAAGGAAATCAGATCGATCACGCGCGTGACGATGAACGTGCCGACAACTCCGGTCAACCCGAAAATGGTCCAGCGTCGGCTGAGCAGGGCGTAACGGCCTTCCGGTCCGGCGACGGCGTTCATCACAACTGAAAATGCAACTGCCAGCGCGGTTTGAGGGAGCGTGGCAAACGCCCAGATGACCAGTGTGGCGAGAATGACGTACTCGGAGGGAATCAACAACGTCAGGATGCCGGTGAGGGCGAAACAAAGAATCACCAGCAGGCGCGACAAGCTGTACCACGGAACGATATTCTTCCGTGTTTGCAAGAATCGCCCAACAAAGATTGCCAGCAGGAGCCCGGTCACACCGGGCATGGACGTGAGCAACCCCACCTGAAAGTTCGTTGCACCCAGACGCGTGAGAAACACCGGCAGGAACGGGGTTGCCACGTTCGAGATACTGACCCCGACAGCGTCGATTTGAACGTACCGAAAATTTCGTTTTTGGATCTGTCTTTCGTCCTCAGAGGTGTGGACCATGTAAAGAATTATAATGCCAGCACGTGGAATCAAATCATGACCGAAATACGACCCATTGAGCCGCACGAGTGGCATGCTGCAAAAATTCTTGTCTATCGTGTGGCTCATGTCCTGTTCAAAGACCCGCTGCCGCTGGAAGAGTCCATTGCGTATCACGAGTCGCGCGGCGAACTCAGAGACATGGATGATATTCAAAAGAACTATTTCGATAATGGCGGGATATTTCTTGTGCTGACGGAGGGTGGTGAGATCATCTGCACCGGCGCGATTCGCCGCTACGAGGCTGATACCTGCGAATTAAAAAGGTTATGGCTTTTACAGGAGTATCACGGCAGGGGACTTGGCTACCAAATGATTCAAGAACTGCTCGCATTCGCCAGGAGAGCCGGATATGTGCGCGTCCCTCTGGAGACCGACCCTGTCTATCAAAAACAAGCTGTCGAGTTCTACAAACGAATTGGTTTCCACGAAAGACCGATCTCGAACGCAAGCAGGGACGAGGATATCCTGATGGAAATGGACCTATAACTTCACCGCGTCCAGCCAGCCCGGCAGTTGAGCGATCAAGTTCTTCATGATCTCTTTCGCACGCTCGTTGAAGATCTCGATATTGTCGTATGCCTCCCCCTCATTTTCATTGACGATATCACTCACCGCGCGCAGGATCAACAACCGCGAATTGTTCTTCCGTGCCACCCATGCCAACGCCGCTGACTCCCAGTCGGCTGCGACCGCCCCTTTCGATTTGAGTAACGGGATCTTTCCCGGCGGCAGGTCGCTATCGGCGGAGGCGATAAGCGCGCGCCGGGCGGGGTGAGGCAGAGGGTCAGCGAGCCAGCTCAAATCGAGAGAGGAAGCGTAGTAGTTCGAAATGTCGAGGTCGCCCATCAACTCCACAATGTCGTAGACGATCGTCTTTTCGACGAGGAGTACGTCGCCTTGTTTCACCACACCTTCGAATCCACCACAAGTGCCGAGGTTGACGATGAGGTCGGGCTTGTGATGGTCGATGAGATATTGCATGGTAGCGGCAGAAGCGATCTTGCCCCACCCGCTATGAAAGAACTGAACCTCGTGACCGGCGATATTCGCGGTAAGACTTTCGCCGAAGGGAAACGAATCGATTCTTGATTCAGGGAATAGTGGTTTGACACCCACCCATTCAGCGATGGCAGAAACGATGACGACAGTTTTCACGGACAATTGCTCCTGTTATTTCTGGATAAGCTCCTGAAATATTTTTTCACTGTGAAGTTCCTTGGGCATGTCGTTCAGGTTGTGCACTTCCCATGTTTCCGTGTAGACGATGTTGCTCTCAGGCGCGAGATTCACAAGAGGACCCAGCGATTCCAGTTCAAGCACCCGATCGTTCACGAATACTTCCGAGTTACACCCGTAATCGGGATAGTCCTCATCCCGGCGCACGCCGAAGCGTTTGATGAAAACGGTATCATCGTATACATAACCCAGCCAGCCATGCGGGTTGAAGTAACCGAACTTCATCGGGCTTTTCGATGCGTCTGTTCGGATGGTAATGAATTCTTTTCCCAATCGAAGCCGCGGATCGTCCCAGCGCGTGTAGGGCCAGAGCGCGAAACGACGGTTGGGTTGCACGCCATCATCATCTACGTTGCCCAACTCCTGCGGAAGAATTGCCGTGCCTTTCGTTCGCAGCATGGTGATCGCCCACGGCGCCAACCGAACGGTGGAACTCCCGACGTTCTTAAGCATGTGCTTTACGATAATAAAAGGCTGACTGGAACTCATTTGAACGATGATGGATTTGCGAATCCCGGTCACAGGGTCCGGCGTGCCGATCAGTTTGAATCCGCCCTCCACCTCGGAGGCTGTTACTCCTGAATCGTCCGGTATCGCGCTTCGGGCTAGAGACTCCGGTGCCCGCCATAGCCGGTGTCCGCCGTAAAAATGATATTCGCCGCGCGGGGTTTGCAATACATGTTTGGGCAATTCGGCAAAGAGGTTCTCGCCCGTCCATTGTGGAATCAGACGTATGATGCGGGGACCTGCTTCCGCAAGACATTCGATGCGGAAGAATTTATTTTCCAGCACCACGGTCTTCAAACCGTGAAAATCTCCGTATTGCATATGTCAATCTTAGCCTGAAACGCATTTCTCGTAAACGCTTGCCTGATTCGAATGGGTTACATCGTATAATTTCAGAATGAACATTAAACAACCCAACTCGCGCATGTGCTTTCTCTGCGGACTCGAAAACCCGGTGGGGTTGCACCTGCATATCTACGAAACCGAACCCGGCGTGGTCGAAACCACTTACACCGCGCCGGATCATTTCCAGGGTTATCCCGGCGTATTGCACGGCGGAATCGTCGCGTCGATTCTCGATGAGATGACCGGCCGCGCCGTGATGGGAAGCGACCCAAATCAGCCGCGCTTCATGTTCACGGCAAAGCTCGAAGTGAAGTATCGTCAGACCGTGCCCATCCGCAAACCGTTGCGGATCATCGGCAAGGCCGGCAAGGTAAAAACCAGGTCAGCAGAGGCATGGGCAGGGATGTATGACTCGGAAACGAATGAACTGCTCGCAGAAGCGACCGCCCTGCTCATGGATGTACGCGAGGAACAATTCGACCTGTCGCGCCTGAACGAATTGGGTTGGAAGGTGTATCCAGATTAAACGTATAATTGGAGCTGCCACGGAGACCCGCTATGATCACTGCCTATCACCGACCAAAGACCCTGGAAGAAGCCCTCAAATTATTGAACCAGCCCGACGCCACACCCCTCGGAGGCGGAACGGTTCTTTCCAAACAGAAAGCGGATTCAGTCCAGGCAGTGGACCTGCAACTCCTCGGCTTGGACTCTCTTGCGAAAAA
>DAOTZF010000210.1:0-7437 GCA_034434415.1 Anaerolineales bacterium
TTCGATTTCGACGGGTATTGGGAGGATATCGGGACGATCCGTTCGTTTTACGAGACGAACCTGCAGTTGGCGAGTTCGAACCCACCGTTCAATTTTTACGATGCCAAGGCGCCGATCTACACACACGCTCGTTTTTTACCCGGCTCCATTGTGGAAGACAGTAAACTGCAGGATGTGCTGATCGCAGAAGGTTGCCGGATTCGCAAAGCGGAGATCACTCATTCCATCGTGGGAATCCGCAGTCAGATCTCGGAAGGAACAGTGATCAAGGACAGCATTGTGATGGGAGCAGATTATTATCAGGCGAAGCGCGGGAAGGTGGCGATTGGCATTGGTGCGAACTGTCATGTCGAGTCCGCGATCCTTGATAAGAACGTGCAGATCGGAGACGGTGTGGTGATCAAACCGTTTCCGCGCGATAAGGATGTAGATGGCAATGGGTATTTCGTGCGCGATGGGATCGTAGTGATCGCTAAAGATACGGAAATACCTCCCGGTACCCGCATCACGCCGGAGTAGTTTCTTTCAAAACTCTAACGCGGCTGTAAAGGACTTTTTGCTTGACATCCCTTTAACAGAGGAATACACTTGTTTCGGTTGGGGAGTAGCCATGGCGTCAATGATGCCAACGGGTCGTCGTCAGGACATGGCGCATCGCACCATCGGTGACCCGAAGCGCGCACTTGCAGCGTTTGGCGAGACCATCACGAAACCGGCGTGGTGGTCTCGTTTATTGTTAGAGCATCATAGCCATTTCATCACAGGAGATACGTTTCATGGCACAAGATAATTTAGTCCAGGTCGGTGATTGGCACGCGTTGCAAGCCGAGGAGGTGTTAAATCACTTGCGGGTGGAAAACCGGGGGTTGACCTCGGAACAGGCGAGGGAACGGCTTGCGCAATATGGTCCCAATCAACTGCTTGAGGCGCCGCGCCCGACCTTCCTCCAAATGTTGTGGGAGCAATTGAATAATTTTGTGGTCATCCTGCTGATCGTTGCATCCCTGATCTCGGCGTTGTTGGGCGATTATGTGGAAGCGGCGGCGATCATGGCGATCGTGGTCCTCAACGCGATCCTCGGACTCGTGCAGGAGCGCCGCGCGGAGGAAGCTCTTGCCGCGCTCAAGAAACTTGCCGCGCCGGACGCACAAGTGATCCGCGATGGGAAGCGGGTTTCCATCCCTTCGTATGAACTGGTGCCGGGCGATATCGTATTCCTCGAGGCTGGGAATTTTATACCAGCGGATATCCGCCTGCTCGAGGCGATCAACCTGCGGGTGGAGGAGGCTTCGCTGACCGGCGAATCGCTCCCCGTTCAGAAGAACGCCGCGACGGTTCTCGAGAAGAACGTCCCGCTGGGTGATCGCAAGAACACAGCGTTCATGGGTACGCTCGTTTCGTATGGACGCGGGCGCGGTGTGGTCACCAGCACGGGCATGCACACCCAGTTGGGGTTGATCGCCTCGATGCTTCAAAACGTGGAGACGGAGGAAACGCCCCTGCAAAAGCGGCTCGATCAATTGGGCAAGTCGTTGAGCGTTGCCGCGCTTCTCCTCGTTGCGATTGTGTTCGTAGTCGCACTCATCAACCAGACGGACATCAACGAGTTGTTCACCGGTCCGCTTGCGTATTTTGCAAAATTTGCCGAAGAGATCACAGACGTTTTCATCATCGCCATCAGCCTTGCGATTGCCGCCGTACCGGAAGGTTTGCCTGCGGTTGTGACGATTTCTCTTGCCCTGGGTATGCGTGAAATGATCAAACGCCACGCGCTCATCCGCAAACTGTCCTCCGTCGAGACGCTCGGATCCGCCACGGTAATCTGCTCCGATAAAACCGGCACGCTGACGCAGAACGAAATGACGGTCACGAGCATGTGGGTGGACGGTCAGTTCATCCAGATTGCGGGGACAGGTTACGCGCCGATCGGGGATTTCCTGATCGACGGCAAGAAGATCAACATCGCGGATTATCCCGCCGTACAGACGGCTCTGTGGCTGGGTCTGTTGAATAACGATGCCCTGCTCGAGACCACCGGTGAGGAGGATGACCAGCGCACATATCGAATCGTTGGCGACCCCACCGAAGGCGCCTTGCTTGTCGCGGCGGTCAAAGCCGGTGCGATGCATATGAAGATACGCGAAGCCTACCCGCGCGAGAACGAAGTGCCGTTCGATTCGGAACGCAAGCGCATGGTCACGATCCACGATGTCTTTGCACCGTTGCCCGACGACCCCTCGCCGTTCACCGATGAAAAACACAAATCCTGGGATGTGATCGCGGTCAAGGGCGCGCCGGATGTGGTGCTCGAACTTTGTACGCAATATCAAAACAGCGAAGACGAGCCCGTGCCAATGGATCAGGCTTCGCGCGACCGCATCCTGTCTGCCAATGATGCGATGACGAAGGATGCCCTGCGCGTGCTTGGCGTTGCCTACCGCCTTGTGCGCGACGTGCCGGACAACCCCGCGCAGATCATCACCAACGAACTCGAACACGATTTGATCTTCGTCGGCTTGATGGGCATGATCGACCCGGCGCGCCCCGAGGTTAAACCCGCGCTGGAGGAGGCGCGCAAGGCGGGCATCCGTACCGTCATGATCACCGGCGATTACCCGAACACCGCACGTGCGATTGCCGAAACGATCGGCTTATTGAGACCTGGCAGGAAGGTAATGACCGGTGCACAGCTCGATGCATTGAGCGATTATGACCTTAAAAATATCATCGATGAAACGGATGTCTTTGCACGGGTCTCCCCCGAACACAAACTGCGCATCGTGGACGCGTTGCAGGCTAACGGCGAGATTGTCGCGATGACCGGTGATGGTGTGAACGACGCGCCCGCCATCAAGCGCGCCGACATCGGCGTGGCAATGGGAATCACCGGCACCGACGTGGCGAAGGAAACCGCCGACATGGTGCTGACCGATGATAACTACGCCAGCATTGTCTCTGCCGTTGAACAGGGGCGCATCATCTACTCGAACATCCGCAAGTTCGTCTTCTTCCTGCTCTCCTCCAACATTGCTGAGATCATGATCATCTTCATCGCCACGCTGGCGGGACTTCCCGCGCCGCTCACCGCCATTCAACTTCTGTGGCTCAACCTCATCACAGATGGTGCACCAGCCCTCGCCCTCGCCGTTGAAAAAGGCGATCCGGACATCATGGTTCAGAAGCCGCGCGCCAAAGACGAACCCATCGTCAACCGTTCGATGCGTGCGGGCTTGGTCGTGCAGACGTTCGCTCAGACCGGCGCCGTGCTTACTGCCTTCGCTATGGGGCTGCTTTGGCACCTCGAGGCAGGCGCAACACTGACAGGCAACCCCATCACGTACATTCTCCAGCATGATTGGCGCGGCGTGGATGTGCAAAGCGCGGAGACCATGGCGTTCGTCACATTATCACTGTGCGAATTGTTTCGCGCCTACACCGTCCGTTCGGAGCGCGCTTCGCTGTTCAGCATTGGCATCTTTTCAAATCGTTACATGCAATACGCTGTGGGGCTTTCGATCGCGTTGCTGTTGCTGGTCATCAATGTGCCCTTCCTCCAGCCGATCTTCAACACACATTTCCTCTCCGCCCGTGAATGGGGCGTGGTGGTCGGGCTGGCGCTCATCCCTGCAGTTGCGGAAGAGATTACGAAATTCTTTTTACGCGTGGGTAAACCGGCATAACGTTTCCGCACGTCAATACGGAATACGCAGTATGTACTTCATACTGCGTATTTATTTAACGTGAAATGACCTTCGATGAATCGCCGACAACCCCAACCGCTTCATCGCGGACCTGTGAGCCTGCGTGCCGTATCCCTTATGTTTTCCCAGCCCGTAGCCGGGATGCCGTTCATCGAGTTCTCGCATCAACGCGTCGCGTTCAGTCTTGGCAAGGATGGACGCGCACGCAATGCTTAGGCAGTGCGCGTCGCCTTTGACGATGCTCGTCTGTGGGATGTTCAACTGGGGAAGTTCGAGTCGAAAATCGGTGAGTAAATATTGCGGAGTGACCGAAAACTGATGCAATGCGCGAATGGCGGCAAGCCGCGTCGCGCGCACGATTCCCTGTGCATCGATCTCATCTGCTGTAGCAAAGCCAACGCTCCACGCGAGGGCAGTATCTTTGATGAGCGGCGCGAGCGACTCGCGCGCACGGGCGGTCAACTGCTTCGAGTCGCGTGCCCGGCTCAACGTCTGAGCAAGACGCGTTTTGTCTTCACCGGGCAACATCACCGCGCCTACCGCGACAGGTCCCGCGAGCGCGCCGCGCCCGGCTTCGTCCAAGCCTGCCACGTGGAGCAAGCCGCTATCCCAGAGGTCCGATTCGAATTTGAGGTTGGGGCTAACGCGCGCCATCGTAGAGTCCCCGCAACGCGTTGGCATGGATGCGGAAGATGTCGGCGATCATGTGCAGTGCATCGCGCAACGCATTCACTTTGGTTTCGGGATGGTAATACCAATCGATGGGAATCTCGCGCACGCAATACCTGCGGCGGCGCGCAACATACAGCAGTTCGATATCGAACGACCAGCCGCTTAACGTTTGAATCTTGAAAATATCGTTCGCAACATCCGCGCGGAAACATTTGAAACCGCACTGCGTGTCGTTCAAGCCCGGCAGGATCAACGCTTGGATGATGTAATTGATTCCACGCCCGCCGAGGTGACGGTAGGACGGCTCGTTGTAACGCACCGACCCTTTGGCTTCGCGCGAGGCGATGGCAATGTCGAAATCCTTTGAAATCGGAGGGATGAATTTTGAGATCTCCCCCACCGGCATCGAAAGGTCAGCGTCGCACATGAAACGATATTCCCCGCGCGCCTCGAGCATACCGCGTTTCACTGCCGCGCCTTTGCCGCGCACGCTTTGGATCACGCGGATGTTTTGGTGAGCATTTGCAAATGCTTGAGCGACATCCAACGTGCGATCCGTGCTCCCGTTCTCGACGACGATCACCTCGGAGGAGAAATCCTGCTTTTCGAGAAAACGAATCACCTGTTCGAGCGAATCGGGCAGGCGGTTTTCTTCGTTATGCGCGGGGATGATGACAGATAGAAAAATTGACAAGAACGCACTCAGGACATTCCGAAGATCACGTATCCGAACGCCGCCAGGATGCAGACGAGGGCAAGCGCCAGCCCGGCAAGGATGGCGATCTGTCTTATCGTCATCCCCAGGATGCGGCGGGAGGCACGCTTCGTTTCCGCCGGGGACATTGGTTCGCCGCCCATGTGCGGCACCCCTCGTGTAACGGATTCATCCTCAGCCAGCGCAAAATCGAGATCAGACGGGTCGAATGGCTTTGCCTCATCGGCGGCGTTGAAAATGGCGCGTGCGCGCGACACACTCTGCACCTCCGGTTGAGGCTGTGGAGGACGCGGTTGCGAAGGGCGCGGAGTTATTGCAGGCGAGGGAGGTGGAGTCGAGGAGGGCTTTACGCGTGCGGGACGTGGGTTGGTGATGCGCTCCACGAATTCAAGCACAGCATCGGCGCGCAAGGCTGGCGGGCCGGATTTTAACCCCGCTACAAACGTACGAATCCCATCGCTCATCAACACTTTGACGATGGGCTGTGATGAATCGATGTGCAAACCGGGCTCTGCCGCGATCAACACCGGTTCGACGGGCACCGGCAGGTTCACACCCTGCCTTTCGATGAAGGCGCCCAGCGCGCGTGCCATGGTGGCGGTCTTTTGGATCAGGTTCTCGCGTGCGGGCTTGAACTGGTTCCCCGATTCAACGTTCCACTGGTCGCCCTTCGCTTCGTACCTGCCGCGTAAATATGTGATGTTGATGGCGAACACACCGGCAGACCCGAGCAGGATCATGGGGATCAAAATTCCGCTCTGCCCAAGCATCTGGTTGCGGATGAGGGTGTATCCCTTTTCGAGGTTGCGGTCGAAATAATTGGCGATCACCTGTTGCGCCTTCAACTCGGCGGGCCAATTGAAGCCGAATTGAAGCATGCCCTGAATCCGCTGGGAGAATCCCAACTCGCCTTTTTCATCCACGAATGGAGTCTGGTCGATGATCTTCATGGGTCCTTAGAAAACGGGCACCTGTTCCAGTTCGTCGCGTTCGACCGTGTCGCGCGTTGCGATGAACTCTTTCCCGTCCCGGCTCACCACCTGCAGCGGTTTCCCAAACACGAAGGTGCTTGCCAGCAATACCCTGCGCGAGCCGGTGACGAACTTCTTGCCTTTTTTGAGTTGCTCCAACAGGTCTTTGCGTTCGATGAGCACGTGGTCTGAGAACGAGGCGCCGCGCCGTTCATACGCGCGCACCATCAGGATGTGCCCATTCTTGTATCGGACCGCCTCGATCACACCGTCCATTTTTTTTGCCATACGTTATCCACTCCGCGTGTATTTTAACATAAAGACCCTAAAGGTTTCGGAAACCTTTAGGGTCTTGCAACTGTCGGGGCGCCGGGATTTGAACCCGGGGCCCCTTGCTCCCAAAGCAAGTGCGCTACCGGACTGCGCTACGCCCCGAAATGGACTACGTGTGACGAGTATAATGCGTCGGATGAATACCCGTCAAGCAACAATGCAAGTTGTAATTTTTCCCCTTGTTCTCATGTTGCTTACAGCCTGTTCGCCTTCCACGCCGCCGATTCAGACTTCAACTCCTATTCCACCAACTACCACGCGGACGCCAGTGCCGACTTTTGCGATTCCGACCGAAACCCCAACGATTACGCCGATGGCTTGCCTATCGCAGCCGGGCGTCGTGGAGGCGGGGGCTCTCGAATCTACGAACCCATCGCAGGCATATTTCATCTATCTCCCGCCCTGTTATGCCGAACGATCGGACAAGCGCTATCCCGTCCTCTACCTCCTGCATGGGTTAACATACGATGCCGACCAATGGATTCGCCTCGGCGCTGTGGACGCGGTCGACGATCTGATTCTTTCCGGCGAGACGATGCCCTTCATCATCGTTTTCCCCGATGACCACTATTGGTACACCCCGGCAGGGACAACCTTCGGGTCACGACTCGTGGGCGAACTGATTCCATACATTGACCAAACCTACCGCACGATTCCCGATCCGCGCTTCCGCGCCATCGGAGGCATGTCACGCGGCGCGGGCTGGGCATTGCAACTGGGATTAACCCGCCCGGATCTGTTCAGCATCATCGGCTTGCACTCCCTCGCGGTCTTTCAACGCGACGCCTCCAAAGTGGATGATTGGATTCAAGCCATTCCCCCCGCCTCCCGCCCACGCATCTTCATGGATATCGGCGAGGACGACCAGGAACTTGTATCAACACAACAGATCGAATCCATTTTCACGCAGTTCGATATCCCGCACGAATGGCATCTCTACAGCGGCGACCACACGGAGGAATACTGGTCCGCGCATGTGGAGGAATACATTCGGTGGTACGCAGAACAATGGAATAATCCATGAGCAATCATTACGTTTATAATC
>DAOTZF010000211.1:0-5183 GCA_034434415.1 Anaerolineales bacterium
GGAGATGTGGTTTCACCTAATCACTTTGCTCGAAGATCGTTACCGTATCCTCGCCCCGGATATGCCATCCAAATCGTTGACCCTCGCCGAGATGAACGCGGCGTTTATCAAACTACTGGACAGCGAAGGTGTTGACAAGGCAATCGTCGTCGGCTATTCGGCAGGCGGTGGATTGGCGCAGGCATTTACACAGTCACACCCTGAACGCGTGGAGACTCTGATACTCTCGCATTGTACGCCGCTCAGCCCCGATACCGCCCACCGCGTGGAGCGATTGATTCGCGTCGTGAAGTTGTTGCCGGTGTCGCTTATCCGAGCCATCTTCAGGGGCCGCTCCAGGGATTACCCATCCAATTCCGAATGGGCGGACTTCACGCGCGCCTTCTTCGCTGAACGGATTGCATCGCTCGCCAAAGCGGACCTTATTGATTTCCTTGAATCTGGCAGAGAGACCGCAGGCGCCTTCAAATTCGATTCGCAAAATTGGCGTGGGAAAACCCTCTTGCTCTCATCGAAGGATGACGCCACCACCTTCAAGCGATTGAACGAAATGCAGGCGCGTTATCCCGCCGCGCAGACTCACGTCTTCGAGCGGGGAGGGCATCACACACTTCTGCTGTTTCCCGAAATCTATAACTCCATACTCGCAAACTTTCTGTATGAGCCGTCATAATCCACCGACTGTACACCAGACTTCGGAAGTCTGATGTGTTTGCACCTTAGGGTCTGTATGCAAAATCCTTTTTGCGTGTCATTCTGAGGAGCGAAGCGACGAAGAATCTCGTTTTTTTTCCCTGTGTGGCCAGATGAAAATGAGACTCTTCGCTACGCTCAGAGTGACACAACCCTAATTTGCATACACACTCTAGGTCCGGGACCAGATCACTCCTTCTTTACGGTTTCGCCAGTTCTGCAGAATGGTACGTCGAAAACCCGGAAACAAAACTGCGAGCATCGCCGTCATCCATGCATGGGCAGAATGCTCAGATCATTCTTATCTGTAAAAAGGAGAAACGAAAATGAAACGTAAAATCTTTTTTCTCACCTCCCTGTTGATGGTCGCAATGCTGTTCGCGGCGTGCGCGCCGAAATCGCAGGCCACCGATGTACCTGAGACTGGTCCCACCACATCACATGGCGGACCTGTGGAGGATTACGTCAGCCTGGTGGACGCGTTACGCGCGGCGGGCGCGACCGTTGAGCCTGGCGACACGGTCGAACAAGTCTTCTTCACTGTGATGGGACAGATCATCAAAGTCAACGGTGCGGATGTGCAGGTCTTTGAGTATGAATCCGCTGAAGCGATGGAAGCCGACGCGGCTTTGGTCGCACCGGACGGCGGCTCGATTGGAACAAGCATGGTCACATGGGTGGCGACCCCACATTTCTTCAAAACGGGACGCGTGCTTGTGTTGTACGTCGGCGACGATGCCGCGATACTCGATCTGTTGAAGTCTGTGTTGGGCGAGCAGTTTGCAGGGAGGTAATGCCTAAAAAACGGGGTCAGATTTCAGTTAAGTCTGATGAGCAGAGTGTCCGAGATGAAAAGGTCTCGGACATTTTGTTTCAGCCGATCTCCGCCTAAAGTCGGAGATGAAAATCCACCCGTTGCAAGATGCGTGAGGTGAGGGAAATCCCTATAATGCAATCATGTCCAGGAAGGGAGCAGCAGCCATGTCCAATCAATTCCTGTTTGTATTATCGGGCAAAACCGACAGCGTGAAGTTGATTCGCTTTTTCAAGCTGGTCGGTTTTCTCGGCGGGATTGTTTGGTTCGGCCGCGCCTTGATAGCCATCGCAATCCTTGGTTGTATCCTGTTCCTGTCATATTGAAAAATCGAAGGAGTACATATGAGACTGGTTGTCCTATCCGACGTTCACGGAAATTGCCTGGCGCTCGAAACTGTTTTGGAAGATGTGAAGAAGACGGGTTACGACCACATCGTCTGCAACGGCGACATGATCCAAGGCGGAGCACAGCCGCATGAGACGGTTCAACTCCTGCGCGAGATGAAATGCTCCGTCGTGATGGGCAACTCGGATGCATGGCTCATGACAGGAGTCGAGACCGACGCACATCTCATTGCGGAGGAGCGTCGCAAGAAACTTGATATCGTCCGCGCGTGGTCATTGAGCAAACTGAACGACGAAGACTGCGCATTTATCAATGGATTTCAACCGACAGTCACAGTGGAGTTGGGTCACGGTAGAAACCTGCTCGCTTTTCACGGATCGCCTACCTCGTTCGATCAATTCCTTCTGCCGTCCACGCCTGAAGATGAATTTCAGGAAATCCTCAAGCCATATGCGGATCATATTCTCACAGGCGGACACATGCATCTGCAATACACGCGCCGCCTGCGCGACAGCCAGAACTTTTTCTTCAACCCTGGCAGTGTCGGTGTGGCATACAACCATGAGCAATCAGGCGACAAGGGATTTCTAGACCCGTGGGCGGAATACGCGATTCTGACCGTGCACAATTCCCGCGTCCATCTTGAATTTGTCCGCGTGCCATTGGACATGAACAAGATGGCGGAGATGTATCGTCATAGCGACAGACCGTTTGCAGCTGAGGCAATGAGTCAATACATCAAGTATTAAGGTGACTGTCAATTCGCAATTGACTGTCACCTTGAAAGAGGCAACCATGTCCAAACTCAATCAACAACTTCAATTACCCGATGGTCGCAAACTCGGCTACGACGAACACGGAGCGTCAAAGGGAAAGCCGCTCTTTTATTTTCACGGCTCGCCGAGTTCGCGGCTTGAATCCAGGCTATACATCAGCGATGAACTGTTACGTTCGTTGAATGTCCGTCTGATCTCAGTAGACCGCCCAGGCTTTGGGCTTTCTGATTTTCATACAAAACACAACATGCTCAATTGGTCGCAGGATGTTCTTGCGCTGGCAGATTTTCTGGAACTTGAACGCTTCTCCATCCTTGCCTATTCGCTCGGCGGACCTTATGGGCTGGCGTCTGCATTTGCCATTCCTCAGCGTTTGCATAAAGTTGGCATTGTCAGCGGCGCGGCGTTGTTTACCATCCCCAAGCTTGTCGCCAATGTCAATGAAGGCACACGAAAATTCCTGACTCTGCCGCGCGAAAAGCCATGGCTCTCGCATTTATTTTTGGGTATGGCTTTGGGCATCATGCCGCGCATTGCCCCCAAAAAATTCATCGCCCAGGCCGATTCGCTTTTGCCCGAACCTGACCGCGCCACTATCGCCGCCGACCCTGAGTTGCAAAAGGGATTTGTCAACGCAGTGCGTGAAGCGACAAAACGCGGAACGCGTCCCGCGCATCACGAATCGCTGTTGACGATATCAGACATGGGCCTTCGCTTGGAAGATATTCAAATGCCTGTACACCTCTGGCACGGAGAGATGGATAGAAACATCCCTGTAGAAATGGCTCGTTACGCGGCATCCGCCCTCCCGAAGTGCGAAGCGAAGTTTTATCCCAAAGAAGGGCACCTTTCGCTGTTCAAAAAACATGCGGAAGAAATCGCCCGTGCGTTGGTGTGTTAGTCGAAATGAAGAATCTGATTCGACTCCTGATCATTTTCCTGCTCAGCTCATGTGGACAACCGTCTCTTACTACACCCGCGCCTGAATTTGACCATGCAGCTTTTCGCGCCGCTGACGTGACGATTGACACGGGCGCGGTCACTCTCGCAGGGACCTTGCTCATACCGCGTGATGAAACACCCGCGCCTGCCGTCATCCTCATCCCCGGCTCGGGGACGGCGGCGAGGAATGGCAGTTGGAACATGTATCGAAGCATCGGCGAGTATCTCGTTCAGCGCGGCATCGCGGTTCTGTTGTACGATAAACGCGGCGTGGGCGGCTCGACGGGCGATTGGGAATCCGAGACGTTCGATGAGCGCGCACAGGATGTGGCGGCGATGGTGACATTTCTGAAATCGCACGATGGGATTGACCCAAATCGAATCGGGCTTATCGGTCACAGCCAGGGCGCGTACATTGCTCCGCTGGTGGTTGCGAAATATTCGAAAGATGTGAAGTTCGTGGTTTTGCTTGCGGGATCAGGCGAAAAAGTCTGGGATCAGATTCTGACGAACGAACTCGCCGAGTCACTTGGCAATGGTTTGAGCGAGGATGAAGCGAGTGAAAGGCTCGCGGATTTGGAAGGTCAAATTCAGTTCCTGCAGAAAGTGCAATCACCATGCCGCGCACTCAAGGCGCATTATCTGTGTTTTGTGTTGGACTACGACCCCGCGCCCGCGCTCGAATCCCTGACCGTGCCAACCCTCGTCCTCTACGCCGAACTGGATACGCAAGTTCCGCCCGATGTGAATATTCCGCTTGTCGAGTCTGCGCTGACAAATGCAGGTAACACCGATTATACGATTCACACTTTCGAGGAATCCAATCATTGGTTCGCGCAGGTCGAAATTGGGACGACGACCGAAATGCGCGCTCTGATTAAACAAGGCGGACTTGACCATTACGAGTTCGTCCCTGGATTTCTGGAGATGCTTGGAGACTGGATCGATGATGTCGTTGCGAGGAGCGAATGGTACTGAGCGACGAAGCAATCTTCTCTTGTGCAGGAAGAAGCGATAACCGGAGATTGCTTCGGTCGGAAGAATGCCGATCTCACAATGACACGAAATGCAAGGTGAACCATGAACACAACATTGGATGAATTGGAATTGAAAAGCCTATCCGCGCTGTGCGAAAGTTTCACAGTTCCCACCCGCTACGGCGATACATATGTCGTTACCGCCGGTTCAGCCGATGCCCCGCCAATTGTATTGCTTCCTGCCATGGGCGTCACTTCCAAGATGTGGCTTCCCAATATCGCCGCGTTGAGCCAGGAGTATCGAGTGTATGCTTTGGATACGATCGGTGACATGGGCGGAAGCACTCTTTGCAACCCCGAACAATATCCCAAGAACGGATGGGCGTACAGCGAGTGGCTGGTGGATGTGTTCGACGAACTAGGCATACAGCAGGCGGATATCATCGGCGCGTCCATGGGCGGCTGGATTGCAATGAATCAGGCCGTCCACGCCCCTGAGCGGACGCGGCGTATTGTGCTGCTCGGTCCGATGGGGCTGCCATCGTGGTGGATGACATTGAAGGTGTTGTTTCATCTTTGGTCTGTATTTCTGTTTCCCACGCGTTCGAATATTGACCGCATCATCCGCTGGGC
>DAOTZF010000212.1:0-12653 GCA_034434415.1 Anaerolineales bacterium
AGGTTGATGTTGTTATCGCGGGCGATCTTCTTTGCCAGAGGAGAGGCTTTGACTAGAGACGATTGACCTTCGACGATGGACGATGCTTGAGGTGTGGAAACTGTTGAGGAAACAGGAGCAACCGTCGGCTGAGATGGAGGCGACGATGCGGTCTGTGGTCTATTGTCTGCCGTCGGCTTCGCATCCACTTTTTCACCAGAGGCACCCACAACCGCGATCGGCGCGTTGACAGGAACCACATCCCCTTGATTGACGATCAATTGAAGCACAACGCCGCCAGCAGGCGACTCCACTTCAACGGTGGCTTTATCGGTTTCGATCTCAGCAAGCACATCGCCTTTATTGATATTTTCGCCAACCTGCTTCACCCAGCGGACGAGCACACCCTCCGCCATGTCGAAGCCAAGTTTTGGCATATTGATCGTTTCAGCCATTACTTCAACACCTCCTTCGCGGCGGTAATAATATCTGCCACCTGGGGCAACGCGGCTTGTTCGAGTGTGCGATTATATGGAAGCGGCACTTCCTTTTGTGCGACGCGCAAAATGGGCGCGTCGATGTAATCGAACGCTTCTTCATACATGCGGCTGACGATTTCACTTCCAACGCCGTATGACTTCCAACCCTCTTCGACTACGATGGCTCGATTTGTTTTCATGAACGATTCCAAAACGGGTTCCATATCGAGCGGACGGAGCGTGCGCAGATCCACGATCTCCGCTTCAATTCCCTCTTTGGATAAATCTTCCGCGGCTTTCATCGAAAGTTCGAGACCTTTACAATACGTGACGATGGTAAGGTCTTTGCCTTCACGCTGCACCTTGGATTTTCCTATGGGGATGAGATATTCGCCATCCGGAACATCGCCGCGGACTTGATACATGGTCGCGTGTTCGATGAATAAAATCGGATCATTCGACCTTATGGCTGATTTGAGCAATCCTTTGGCATCTTCCGGCGTCCCCGGCGAGACGACCTTGAGACCGGGAAAATGCGCGAAGATGGCATCAGGTGTCTGCGAGTGTGTCGCGCCGAGTTGGCGCCCGCCACCGCCCACCGCGCGGATAACAAGAGGGATCGTGAATTGCCCGCCGAACATGTAACGCAGTTTCGGCGCCTGATTCACCATGTAATCCATTGCGGAGAAAGCGAAGTTGATCGTCATCAATTCGGCGATGGGGCGTTGCCCCACCATCGCCGCGCCGATCGCCGCGCCGATGATCGCGTTTTCTGCTATAGGTGTATCTTTGATCCGGTCCGCGCCGTACTTATCGTAGAAGCCTTTGGTCACCGCGTACGTGCCGCCCCACACACCCACCTCTTCACCCATGATGAAGACAGCCGGGTCGCGGTCCATTTCTTCCATCAGTGCTTGCGAGATCGCCTCGCGCATGGTTATCTTAGCCATAGTGTCAATTTCCTTGTGAATCGATATTCGTAATTCGAACCTCGGCTTTTTCCGAATATCGAATTATCGAGTATCGTGATTATTCCGCGTAAATATCCGTAAACAAATCTTCCAGCGCGGGTTCGGGGGATGCCTCGGCGAATTCGACTGCTTTTTGCACTTCCTCTTCCACGCGCGCTTCGATCTCATCCAATCCCTTACGGGTGGCAACCTTCTTCTCAAGTAGATACTTGTTGAAAATACCGATGGGGTCGTTCTCCTGCCATTGCTTGACTTCTTCCGCGTTGCGATAGCGCTCGGGGTCACCCATCGAGTGACCGCGGAAGCGATACGTGTCCACCTCGAGGAAATACGGCTGGCTTTCCTTGCGGACAAAGTCGATGGCTGCCTGTGCGGCTTCGTAGACCTTCATCACATCCATTCCGTCGACCTGGCCGTTCTTCATTCCATAACCTTCGGCTTTTTGGCGGATCTCGGTCACTGCTGAAGCGCGTTCTACCGAAGTGCCCATTCCGTAAATGTTATTTTCACACACCCACAGCACACGCAAGCCCCAAGTCTTGGCAAGATTCAGCGCTTCATGAAAATACCCGATATTGGTCGCGCCGTCACCGAACATACAGATCGTAACGTTGTCGTTCTTGGCGTATTGGTCGCCCACGGCGAAACCAGCCGCAATGGGGAGATGACCGCCAACGATGGCATGTCCGCCCCAAAAGTTCTTCTCCACGCTCGCCATGTGCATCGAGCCGCCTTTGCCCTTCGACATTCCAGTCACTTTGCCCAGCAATTCCGCCATCACTTCGTTGGCAGAAAGTCCGCAATTGATGGCAACGCCATGATCGCGGTAGGCGGTGATGACGCGGTCACGCGTTTCGCGCGCGGCGATAAGTCCTGTGCTGACAGCTTCCTGCCCAATATACAGGTGCATGAAACCGCCGATCTTGCCCGCCTGGTACAGTTCCGCGCCGCGTTCCTCCACGCGCCGGATCAGCACCATCTGGTAATACAAATCAAGCAATTGTTCCTTCTTCATTCTGGTTGTTTCTCCGCAAAATGATTCCCTGCCGGGTCGCTTACACAAAAACAACACCAGAGTGTCTCTGGCGTTGTGAGTCTACTCCGAATGGGTGGCATTATATCAGGGTTTCTTATCTCGCTTTGAGTTCCGAGCGAGGGGCGCTTCGACCGGGCAACGGCGCACAATTTTTTCACAGCCATTGAATTCCAACCGATTTTTTGTTATAAATGAGAAAGTGACCCGCCAAAATCACTTATCACTTTCAATTCAAGGAGAATAGAATGAAACTTACACCCCCTAAAACAGTCACATTTTGGATCGGCGTAGTTCTAGGTTTGCTCGGTCTGCTCGGCGAGCTCGGCGTTCTTGCCTTTGCAGCCCCGTTCGCGTTCTGGTTCGCCTTCGCCGGCTTCGCTGTGCTCGCGCTCGGTCTGCTCGTCAAAGGTATGTAAATAATCTGCCCTGGCGGGTCTCAGACTCCTCGCGGCAACGCGGGGAGTTTTTGTTTGGATCACCCACTCTCCCCCAAGTGGGCTAGATACAAACCCTCCGAGTGGGGGAAGCAATCAGGCGGTCCCTGGAATAGAATGAGGTATGCAACCAATATAACCTAAGGAGAATGAGCATGAATCTTAAACTTACACCACCCAAGGAAATTACTTTCTGGATCGCCGTCATATTAGGCTTACTCGGCTTACTCAGTTTTTTGGGAATTCTTTCAGCGCTTCCGATCGAGGCGTTTTGGCTTGTCTTTATCGGATTCGCTCTGCTTGTGGTCGCCCTTATGGTGAAGGGTCTCTAACAATCTCCTCCACGAGAACAGAAAAATCCCTGCGACTTCGCAGGGATTTTTTGATTATTAGGATAAAATTAAATCACGGGCTTATTCCGCGACACGAAACATGGAGGTACGATGAGACGGATTCATCTCTTGCTTGGCATTCAATCCCTGCTCGCCATTTTTGTCTCCTTCAACCGCCTCACAGACTGGTTCACCGGCTACGTTTTACCGAACGAGTTTCTCCGCTGGGTGGATTTGAATAATATTCTTGTCGCGCTCGTCAGTATGATCACAGCGTATATATTGAAGAAGACGCTTGAATATAACTCCCCAGCCCGCGATGGACGCGCCCACACCGCGTGGAATTTGATCTTCATGATCGGCGTGTTCATCACGGCAGTGAGCTACGGCTTTCATGAAATGGGGAATTATCTGCATGTCCGTTTCTGCGACCCGGACCCAGGCAGTGACCTGTGCCGCATCATCATTTTCAACGATGACGAGTTCAGTCACTGGTTGTTCTTTACGGGGTTCACCATGGTCAATGCGGCGATTCTCTTTTTACAAAACATCTTCCCTCGGCAGGAAGCCCTTTCACGCACAGATATCGTCCTGCTATTACTGAATTCCCTGTTCCTGGGTGCGGGCATCCTGGCAAATCTCGGATTCGAAACCATTGGTTTGGACTTATACATCGTGGCACTGCTTGCCATCGTCTCTGCTTCTCTGCTTTGGAGGAGAGGCAGGCAACCCATGTTTATCTATTACACTGCCGCATACTGGCTGGGGTTGATCGGCAGTATGTTGGCACAAGTGTTCCGATAAATTATTGTGGAGAAAAAGCATGAAAAACGAATCTATTCTCACGCAGGCAACCGAACATGAATTGGGATTGGCTGTCTTCCAAAACCTGTATGCCCTCTTCCGCGCCATGGCGCGAGAATTAGATGGCGAGCTATTAGAAAGTGACGACCTGTCGCGTCATCATTCCTTCCCTGCGAATCCCATGTTCAAAGGGGTTTGGGCAACGCGTCTTTCAGCAGGGAATGCTGATAAAACCATCGAGGAAACGATTGCATGGTTCAAAGAACGCAATGCCCCGTATTTTTTCTGGTGGACAGGACCTGAAACAACGCCCAACGATCTGCCCCAACGACTTCACGCGCACGGATTGATCGACATGGCGGAACAGCAAAAGGAACTAGCCGCCGGTATCAAGCAAACCGAACTCGGCGCGCCATGTATGATCGCCGAATTGGACAAGATGAACGAATCCGTGCTTGCGAAAACTCCGAGAGGGTTTGAAATCAGAGAGGTCGCCAACGAAACTGAACTCGATGATTTCAAAAAGGTTTTCGTGGAAACGTACGCGATTCCCGAATGGGCCGGGCAGGCTTGGGTGGATGCAACTCTTAAGGTCGGCATTGGCAAAACTCCGTGGCGGATGTTCGTTGGATATTTGAACGGCGAACCCGCCGCCACGAACATGTTGTTCAATGGAGCCGGTGTTGCCAGCGTCTACGCAGTCGCGACGCTTCCCTCCGCACAGGGACAGGGTATTGGCGCAGCCATCACACTCAAGCCTTTGCTCGGCGCACGCGACAATGACGGGTATAAATACGCAGTACTATTTTCGACCGAGATGGGTGTTAAAGTCTATGAACGGATCGGCTTTCGCATGACCAAGCATCGAATTAACCGCTATTTGTGGCGAAATGGATAACGCCAATGAAATTTGGACCTCGGGTCATTGTGAAATCCAGAAAATTCAAAGGCCTTCTGGCAATATTGCTCGTTGCGTTCATCGCGTCGGTGATCGTCAATCCGAAGACGCCGCGGACAAGATACTACGAAAACGCGTCGAAGCCTCTCGTTATAGCGCATCAGGGCGGGGATGGCGTATGGCCCGGCGACACGTTGTTCGCGTTCGAGAACGCCGTCCAGATTGGAGCAGACGTCCTTGAGATGGACGCGCACATCACGAAGGACGGTCACATCGTGTTGATGCACGATGAAGAAGTGGATCGCACCACCAACGGCACGGGTCTTATCGAGGAATTGACACTGGACGAAATAAAACAACTGGATGCTGCATATGACTGGTCAAATGATGAAGGCAAAACATTTCCTTATCGCGGGCAGGGAATTCAGGTGCCGACATTGGACGAGGTCTTTGAAAAATTTCCACAGATGAGATTTGTGCTCGAGATCAAGTTGACCGAGAATCCGATCCATCAACCGCTGTGCGATCTCATCCGCAAATACAACATGCAGGATAAAACCCTCATCGGTTCATTCCACGATGAAGCGATGCACAACTTCCGCGCGGCATGCCCCGAAGTGGCAACCTCCGCGGCAAGCGACGAAGTGAGGAATTACGTTTTGTTGGGCAAGGTTTTCCTTTGGGGATTTTACACTCCGCAGTTTCAAACCATCCAACCTCCCTGGAACCCGGAGGATTCGCTGGGAATCACCATCGTGACCGAAAGATTCATTCGCGAATCGCACGCCAAGAATATCCGCGTCGAGCCGTGGACGGTGAACGATCCCAGGTTGATGGAACAGTACATCGAGTGGGGCGTGGATGGTATCATTACCGACAGACCCGACCTATTGATCGAAGTGTTGGGCAGATAAAATCGACAAGGCTGGAGCGAACAATGAAAAGTATTTTCACCGTTTTCCTGGATATTGAAAAACTGATCTACAAGGTCTTGATGTGGGTGATCCTCGTCCCCAAGACTCTTGTTAAGATCACGCTCAATCCCGCCTGGGCGCCGGAGTATGTGAAAGCCGAATTGGAAAGCGATGGACCGCCGTTCGACGAATACATCTCCCCCATCATTCTTTTGCTTGTGGTCGCGTTGATTCCGGCACTGGCATTCAACTTCCTGCCAACGTTCGGCGCATCGATCAGTTCGCCTGCTGAAACGCAACCCACCACAGATCGTTTCCTATCATTTGAAGTCCGCACAGATTTTCGTTCCTCCTCCGCCGAAATGGATTACTTTCATAAATGGACGGTGACGCGGGTGGTCAGCGCGATACCGATACAAAGCCAGACGAGTTCTGCTCCGACCGCCGGCGATGGGGATTTGACTCTGACAAGCGAGATTCACTATCCGCTTGGACCCGTCAACTTTATCGAGGAAATAGACGATAATACAGTCAAAGATAAATTCCTGTATACGTTTTCGGATGCCGGTGAATACCTGGTTGCCGTCTCTGCGGGGAAATACGACCCGCGCCGCTTCGACCCGGCAAGCGGGCTTGGCGTTGCCACCGAAATTTATAATTCCACATTGAGGGTCATTGTTCCCGTGAGGCTCGATGAGCAGATTGTGATTTCAAACGAGGAACAGACAAAGGACACCGATGCCGCAAGCCAGGAAGGATTCGAAACGTTTACGGCAACCGTGCAGAGGGAGAACACGCTCTTTCTCGCCATCGCTCTCATGCTACCGCCGCTCCTCTTTGCTCTCGCCACAAAACTATTCACAACCCCAATTGGGGAAGACACGCTCAAGGAAAGTTTCTATACCCAATGTTATTACTTTTCACCGCTCAGCATGGCGATCTGGGCAAGTTACTATGCGAGATATTTCTTTACTTCCGACGCGTATTTTTATGCCGACAACAACTTAGCCATTCAGGTGATCTGGCTCCCGCCGCTGTTAGCCGCGCTGTGGTTCATCCGGGCGGAGGTGAAGACCATCGAAGATGCGCGCGGTGTCAACGGCATCCGTTCGCTCATCATCACCCTCGTATGCATCGCCATTTTGTTGTTCGCGGCAAGTGGCATCTTTCAATTTGCCACGCTGCAGGACGATGTTCGACTGCTTGCCATCCGCATCTTCCCGATCCTCTCCGCGGCATTGATCGCCGGGTTTGGTTACGCCTGGTATCGCAGGCGCAGAAGCAGAAATGAGTTCATGAAGCCCAGCCACTATATCGGGATTGTCCTCAACGCCGTAGTGTTGATCGCGTTATTGAACTTTGTCTCGGCGCGATTCGGAGTGCAGTCGCAACCCGAGGTGGTTTCACGAACCGTGGAGCCGGAGGTATCTGCCACCGCTTTGGTTGGCTCAACGGAGGCGGCTACATCCGTATCCGTTCTCCCAACGCAGACACCGACGGCTCAGATTACCGTGATCGAGAATTCTCCCACGCCCGAAGCAGGTTCGACCCCGATTGTCGTGGAAACCCCGACACCGAATCCGTTCTATGTGGAGGAGTTCAATACGGACCTTGCCACATGGATCGAGTTTATGACCAGTGGTGACTCGAGTTTGGTGGAGAAAAAAGTGGACCTCGGGGTGCTCTCCATCGCATTGTTCCAACGGGATACGATCACGTCGCGTTACTATCTCGTCAATAATTCGTTCTCCTACTCGGATGTCAAAGTTGAAGCCGTGGTCACGAATCGCGGGAATAACTCGAACGGCGTCGGCTTGATCTGCCGCTACAGCGACATCGGCTGGTATGAAGTGCAGGTATCCAACTCACAAACGTTTTCGGTGTATGTGGTGGATAGCATCGGGCTGATGAGCCAGGGATATAACGAAATCGCACAATTCGACTCGAATCAAATCCTTTCGGGTCTTTCAACCAACATCTACACGATGACTTGCAAAGGCAACGTGATCAGTCTGTTCGTGAACGGCAACTTGTTGTGGGAGTACACCGATACACAATTTGGGTTCGCGGACGGCAAGATCGGACTTTCGGTCTGGTCGCCGCAAAGTTTGCCGGTCAACGTGGAGATCGAGACGCTGACCGTCAGCGCGCCGGAGTGAAGTAAACAAATACACGATTAGACACATAAACAAAAGAGCGATGAGGCAAATCTCATCGCTCTTTATTGCTGATAATTGTCAACCGTTTACTACCAACTATCCTACTCCATCCACGTGGTTTGATCTTCAAACGAGGGCCGCGGCTGGTGTTCTGTCACAGAGTCGGGGTAGCCAATATACAAAAACGCGATGAGGTGCTGGTCCGGCGCAAATCCAAGGAATTCCTTTACTTTCACATCGTCTGCCCATTCGCCCGTGCGCCATTTCACAGCAAGCCCTTCCGCCTGCGCGGCGAGCAAAAGGTTCTGGCATGCCGCGCTTACCGCGACGATGTTTTCGATCTCCGACACTTTCGGTTCGCTGGGTTTGTCCACGCCTACAGCGATGACGAGCGGCGCGCGGAACGGCAGCGCGCGGGTTTTCTCCAACGCTTCCGCTGGTGAATCAGGGTGACGTTCCGCGAAAGAAGCGGCGAACACATCCCCGAGTTTTTTGAGCCCGTCGCCGGTCAAAACCACGAACCGCCACGGTCTCACTTTGTAATGGTTAGGCGCTTGCACCGCAGCAGACAATAATTTTTCGATCAAGGCGCGCGGCACGGCATCCTTTTTCACATTGGTCTGCATGTGCCGTGCATGAATCGCTTCAAATACATCCATACAATCCTCCTCACTATTGATACAATTGCAGGGTTACTTCTTACGATGAAAGTTTTTTACTCCGAAACCCATCGCAAACACGACCCGCCATTTGAACTTTTCGACGGAGGGTTGCGCGTGCCGTATCTCGAAAACCCCGACCGCATGGATCGCATCCTGAACGCGTTGGGCAACGAGGGATGGGCTGAGATCATCGAACCGACCGAATTTGGACTCGACCCGATTCGAGCCGTGCATGACAAAGACTACCTCGACTTCCTCGCCTCCTGCTGGACCGAATGGCTGGATTCCAACCCGAAAGATTCTTCCGTCTTTTTGCCCGCCACGTTCGCGCTCCGGCATCAGCCGCAACGACCAAATTCGCTCCTGGGACGCGGGGGCTACTACATCATGGACTTGAGCGCCTGCATCGTGGAGGGGACCTACGAAGCCGCGCTGGCTTCGGTGAATTGCGCGTTGTCTGCCGCACAATCCATTGTCGATGGTCAAAGGTCTTCGTTTGCGCTGTGCCGCCCGCCGGGTCATCACGCCGGAGCAGACTATGCCGGAGGATACTGTTTTATCAACAACGCCGCAGTTGCGGCGAACTGGCTTTCGGCACAGGGAAAGGTTGCCGTACTGGATATTGATTATCATTGCGGCAATGGCACGCAGGATATTTTTTACAACCGCGACGATGTGCTGACGATCTCGATTCATGCCGACCCCGATTTTGAGTATCCGAGTTATTTTGGTCACGCGAACGAACGCGGCGAAGGCAGAGGCTTCGGGTTTCATCACAACTTCCCCTTATCGAAAGGAACCGACGACGATTCGTATCTCGAAACGCTGGATCGTGCAATGGAATTGATTCGAGGCTACGCGCCTGGTTATCTCGTTGTATCCGCAGGCATGGATATCTACGCCGACGATCCGCTTGGCACCATCAAAGTGACAACAGACGGAATCCGCGAGATCGGCAAACGGATCGCTTCGCTTGGGCTTCCAACTGTCATCGCCATGGAAGGCGGCTACAACAACGAAGCGCTTGGCAGGAACATTACGGCATTCCTTGGAGAGTTTAAATGAATATTTTTCGATCAGCACTTCTCATCTCATTCCTCATTACAGCCTGCGGCGCTTCACCAGAGGAACAGGCAACCATGACCGCGACTTCACTCACCGCGAGCGCCGCCGCCTGGACGGAAACTCCCACGCCCACATTTACATTCACACCCACCGAAACATTCACCCCAACAGCCACCTTCACACCTACGATTTCACCAACCCCAACAATTTCCGCGACGCCTACATTTTCATTCCCTGCCGTCACCGTCAACAAACAGGCGCACTGCCGGTATGGTCCGTCGGTTGCCTACCTCCACGCCGCGGACCTGTATCCGGGCGATGTTGGGACAGCGCGCCAAAGGTACGTCTACAGCAATTGGCTGTACGTCAAATTCGACAAACTGAATTATTTCTGCTGGGTCGCGCCTTCCGTGGTGGACGTAGTCGGCGATGTGAAAACACTTGAATACAAGGAACTCAACCTGCAATCCATCGGGAGCAACATGTACGGTCCCCCGCAAAATGTGACTGCGACGCGCGACGGGAATAAGGTGACCATCACATGGGATCAAGTCAAAATGACGAAGGACGACGACCGCGGCTACCTGCTAGAGTTGTTCGTGTGCCAGGATACAGTGTACTATTGGTGGACGGATTCGTATCCCAACCAATTCACCACCTCGTACACGGTAAAAGACGAGGCAGGCTGTGCCCAACCCTCCTCAGGCAAACTCTACACGGTCGAAAAACACGGCTTTTCCGAGCCGGCGATCATCCCCTGGCCCTCGCCTTAGAAATGGATGTGAGTTGAAAAGCCGGTGCCCGACACACCGCCTGTATAGTGTTAAACTATGCAAATTCAATTTGAGGACTCAATGAACAAGCGGCTGGCATCCCTAATCATCAGATTGCTTCTGGTCACCCTTGTGGGCGGCTTGCTCACGAACTGCGCCGGTTTGAACACAACCCGAGACCCGCGCTCCGTGACGATCGCGGTGGTGGAGGATGATTCGTTCGAAGCAGACGGCAGCATCAATCGCCAGTCCATCTACGCCGGGGTCAGCCTGGCGGCGGATCAGATTCGGGAACGCGGGGGAATTGACATTCAGATCGATGTCTACGATGACAACGGGGACACGCAAAAAACGCGAGAGATAGCGAATCAGATCACGCGGTCCAACGCGGTCGCAGTGATCGGATACTCCTCGATCGATACGCTCGAAGCGGCGGCAGAAATATACGAGGGTACCGGCATCCCCACATTGAACATCTCACCCATCACGGAACATTTCACCGAGAATTATTATTTTCATTTCAACACATCGTACACGGTGGAATCCGAAGCAGCGTATATTGCCAATTATCTCCGCAAGATCAATGGCTCTGAAACCGCCACAATCATTTCGACCCCTGATGGCTACAGCCAAACGCTCGCGCGCCAATTTAAAAACACATTTCAAGGGCTGGGTGGGAAGATCACCATCGAAAGGATTGTGGGGGAAGACACACCGGAAAAAATTATTTCTGATATTGTTTCTGCCAACTCAGCCGCGGGCGACCCGGGAACGATCTTCATCGCCGCCGAGGATGCCACCGCGGCAGAACTTGTCATTCAAATGACTCGCAAAGGGGTTTCCTACCCCATCGCGGGAGGCAGCAACCTTAGCTCGTCAACATTCCTAGATCGAATCGAAAGCCAACCAGAAGAGATCTCATTTCCCGGTTATTACACGGACGGGATTCTAACGACGCGTGCCATCATCTTCGACAGCGCCAATCGGTATGCGAATCAATTTTTAGGCGTATACCAAACAGCCTACGCGGGCGAAAGCACAAAGGAATTCCTGCAACCGGACGACCGGGTGGTCAACGGATACGATGCGGCTCTCACCCTGCTTGCCGCGATGCAGAATGCCAATGTCAACGGCTCGGAAATTCAAGTGCAGGCGGATCGTGTAAAGGTCGCGCAGGCGCTCGCGGAGATGAACACCCTCGAATCCAGCGCGCAGGGGGTGGTGGGTCCCGTCTACTTCGAGCCGTCTCAAAACATCCAGCGTGCGCCGCGCTTTGGCATCTACCAGAACGGACAGCTCGTCTCAGCCAGCATCCAATTCGAGCCGGTGGAAGTGCTCAGCGATGTCAAGGATCTCGCCAATGAGATCCAGCGCGCGCGCATTTTGACCGTGAACGGCGACTATGTGTATCGCTCGAATGTCGTATACGTGGGCATCGACCTGCTGGGAATCGACGACATCGACATCAAAACTTCCACCTACAAGATGGATTTCTATCTGTGGTTCCGTTACCGCCCGAACGAGCAGGATTCCTCCTACAAACCGGAAGACTTTTTCTTCACGAACTCGGAAGGCGAATTTGAGATCACGCCGCTTCGCGAAGAAGACAATTCAGATGGAACCGCCCTCAAGGTGTACCGGGTGAGCGGCACGTTCAAGGGTCAATTCCAATTCCACGATTATCCCTTCGATCATCAAACGCTCACCATCGAACTTCGCAACCAGAATGCCACCACGTCGTTCATTCAATATGTGGTGGACCGCGTTGGTATGAGATACCAGACCGAAGATGAACTGCTCGAAAACTTCCGCGGCAACGGCGCGTTCGAGTCACTGTTTGGCTGGAATGAGAACGCAGCCCGCATGGCGCAGGATGCCTTCCCTACAACATCGACATTGGGAAGCCCGCAAAACTTCGATCGCAGTATTGCAACGAATTTCTCCCTCGTCAACCTCGAAGTGGACCTCGAACGCGACTCGCTGCAATACATCATCAAAAGCCTGCTCCCGCTGTTGATCACGCTGTTGCTTGCCTACATCACATTCTACCTGCCTCTGGGTCATTCAGAAAGATTAACCGTCGGTTCCACTGCATTGCTTACCACGGCGTTCTTCCATTTGACGCTTGCCTCCTCCCTGCCAGAGAT
>DAOTZF010000213.1:0-6316 GCA_034434415.1 Anaerolineales bacterium
TCGGTGGGGGCGAACACGGTGAAGGGACCTTCGCTCTTCAGCGTATCCACCAACCCGGCGGCTTGAACCGCAGCCACAAGTGTGGTGAAGCGTCCGTCTGCGATCGCGGTATCAACGATATCCAACTGGGTCGCCTCTACCTGAGGCAGGAGCACCGCGTCGATCACGTGAATGATCCCGTTTGAAGCCGCAACGTCGGTGATGATGACCTGGACGTTATCGTTGAGGTAGACATTGCCCATGTCAACCTTGATGCCGATCTGGCTGCCTGCGAGCGCGGTATCTACCGATTGGCCATTGAGGCCAACAACATCAGCCGCCGCGACTTGTCCGGGAACCACGTGATAGAGCAGGATGTCGGTGAGCTGCTGCTTGTTCTCAGGCAGGAGCAGGCTATCGAGCGTACCCGCGGGGAGGGCGGCAAAGGCTTCGTCGGTGGGTGCGAAGACCGTGAACGGACCGTCTCCACTCAAGGTTTCAACCAGACCGGCGGCTTCCACCGCGGCAACGAGGGTTGTGAAGCGCCCATCGGACACGGCAACTTCGACGATGTTTTTCTCCGCAATCGGAGCTTCGGCTGCGGGAGCCTGAGTAGGCTCCGGCATGGCGGTCGGTTCAGGCATCGGGGTAGCCTGTGGCGCGCAAGCCGCCAGCGCCAACGAACAGACGAGCAAGGCGAACAACATTTTGGATTTCATAGTCTCTTTCCTTTTCTAATTTTTGTCTAGATTTTGTCTAGATTTAGTCTATATTTTATCGACTTTGTCCGGGGTGTCAATGTCCCTGGGTTTTCTCTAATTGATCTCTCATATAAGCGCGCGATAAGAGGCCGACGCGTTCGCAAACCGAATCGGGAGAGATCAAACTTCATCCCCCACTGCAAATAATTTAAGTTGAAGCGATCATTTGGAAATCACAAGCAATCAATCCCCACGATCCATTCTGCGATGAACTACTCATCCAACAGAAAGTCGCCATTGTGTAACAGTCCGTTCATCACGGCTTTGATCGAGTCGAACTCTGTCAATAAATCCAACTCGAATGATTTCAAACGCGCCTGCGTTGTCCGCACGGACGGCTCAAGAAGATCGCTGAACGGCAGTGATGTTCGGAACAATTGATAATACAAAAATCTTCTTGCATTTCGTTTGAACTTTACAGGCACTTCAACGCTCTCTGCTTGTAAAAACTCTTTCATCTTCCTTCTTACTTCATCAACTGTCTGCGGGAAAAACACTGTGGGATATTGCGTGAACCTTGCCTTGCCCGCACACAACACCGCGGCGCCCATGATGGATGCTTCAAGTCCGATCGTTGAGTTGTAAACCATCACGAACTTGGACTTATGGATCAAATCGTACGAACTCAACGTCTCCCGCGGACCGATAAAAACAACGTTCGGTTCATTCCCGACATTACGGCTGTCCACCCACCCTTCGACCGTTTCGCGGCTGGACTTTCGCACACGCAATTCATCCGGATGTGCGCGGATGACAAACAGGGTATCGCGATGCTCTTTGATGATCTCCAGGACGAGATCAAGCCAGTCGAACATGTCTTCAAAGACCGTGTTGGCATGCGGCTGGCTGGTATCGAAAATCACATTCGTAAACACCGGCACGATCTGTTTGAACTGCGCGGCTTTTTGCAGGAACGACTCGTCGAGTCCTTTCATATCTGCCCAGAATTTGATACCTGCCATGGTGAAGTCGCCCTGGAAGCGTTTGGCAAGATAGGCGTCGAGCTTTGCGTTTTGTTCATCGCTTAACTCAAACGTATCGGGGATGTGAATTGGATACGCGGTCGCTTCGCCATCGGTGAAGAACGCCGACGCGGGTTGAAGCCCCACCTCATGCGTAATGACTCGGATTCCGCGCTTCTGCGCCACATAGCGCGCTGTCGCTTCGGGGAAGAATTGTCCGTTGAACACGACGACCGCGCGCGGGTTTGTCTCATCAAGAAATTTCGAGAATTTTTGCGACACGTTCCACGCGGAGAGAATGTATTCGCGCAAGAGAAAACGCGTGTTTTCGTCATCGGTCAGGTGATGGATTCGCAGAATCCAGCGTAAGCCGGGCAGACACAACGCGCCCAGGGGAATATTCTGCCATTCAAAGATCATCAAATCTTGCAAAGGGAGGTTTGAGATTGCATTGGCGAGTTGCTGGTCGCGATGGAATTCAAACCAATGAACGCCCGTAGACGGAGGACGATGGACGATGGTCTGTGGTCTATGGTCTACGGTCAATTCAGTTATACCCCGATACAGTGTTTTTGATTGCCCCACGCACGTCTTGCACGGCATCTCTTTCTGCGGGAAATCCCGATTCGTACCCAACACGCATTTGCTCATCCCTGCGTTGCAGGCGAAATACGCAACGGGGATCCCTTTCAAGCGCAATGCCCACGAAACGAGCAGGTGAAATCCGCTATTCCACGAGAGATCGTCAATGCCGGTGGAGGCTTTGAAAAACACGACAGGCGCGCCCCCGGGAACAGGCTCCACACGCGCGATCCGCTTCGCCATGCGGGCAACTTTGAAGTTGTTGAGCCGGCGGACCAGTCCGCGCTTGAGGCGTTGGGTGAGAAATTCGTTGAGCATACAGTCCCCTAATCTTATCAGCAAACAGTCGCCCGACCTTACTCCCGGGATGCCACAACAGAAACGGATTCGAGCATGCGCGGGTTGAGAATCCGTTCGAGTGACGAACCAAGCATCGCGAATGCCAGACTTGTGATCAGAAGCAGTGAGATCGGTTCCAATACCCAATACGGCGACCCGTATAATGCACCTTGTTCCAGACTTTCGTAAATGATGCGGCCCCAGGAGGGGTACACCGACTTGATGTTGAAAAGCCCCAGTGTAGCTTCCCAGAAAATGAAGGATGGGACCTGTGACACCAATTGAGGAATCAGCACAGGCAGGACGCGCGGCACAAGATAGCGGGTGATGATCCGGAAATCGGAAGCACCGTATGAACGCGCAGTTTCAATATAGGGCGCTTCTTTTGCCTGCAATAGAGCCGAACGCAAGGTCTTGACCGGCGAGCCCAACGCATTGATGACCACAACGATTCCCAGAGTTACCCAAATGTTCAGGTTGAACAGCACATTCACCAAAACCGCGATCATCAGGCTGGGCAACACCATGTTGATCTCTGTCAGTCTCTGAATCGCATTGTCGACCCAGCCACCATACCAAACGCCAATAGCGGGCAACAGCATGGCAACCAGCGTTGTGAGCAATGACCCCAGCAAACCGACAAGCAGGGCAAACGGCATTCCCCAAAAGAGGGTTACCATCAGATCGCGCCGCGCAAAATCGGTTCCCGCGATTCCGTATACCTGCCCCAACAGGACCAATTCCGGTTGAAGTGTGCTCCCTGTTTCGAACAACAGGGTGGTGACCTTCAACTGATACTGTCCATGCTGGGGAACCGGGGTAGTTGCATTGGATGTCACGAACAACAATTGAGTCGGGTCCATAGCCAGACTTCCGCTCGGCACAAACCACTCCTTCCAATCGGGATATTGTTTGAGGAGCTGATTGACATTCATGCCCTGTTCAAAATCATAGCCCGAACCGGTGGGCGCCGCCATCCCTCTCAGTTCGAGCGTCCTGCCATCCGGGTATATCCATTCCAGCGAAACATACGGAGGTTTTTCGACATAGTTGGAATCGAAATACATGTAGACCTCGCTGGGCGATTCTTGGTAAAAATAATCGAATGTGAACGTGGTCGTTTTCTCGATCCATCCATTGTCCAGCAGACGTGTGGAAACTGCATACCCATCGGTATTCTCGTCCAGGATCAACCGGGAAAGGCGCGGGGTTATGCTGAACCAGTTGAACCACGCAGGTGCGGCTATGCGAGGCATATAACTCCGGCCTTCCAATCGTTTCTGTTCATAATCCTGCCCGATCTGATCGTACGGCAGAAAGACCACTGCGTAGATAGAACCTGCTACCAGGATGACAATCACGGTCAGCCCAAAGATGGCAAGGGATACCGGCGAAGTTCATGGAAGAACAAATGGCTCTTTTGTAGAAAATCCGAACGGAAATCCCTGACATTCGCCGAAAACCGGGTAATCGAAAATCGCTGTCTCTGTTCCGATTCGCGAGTCAGTCTTTGCCGCTTCCAGCTTATTCTTTTGATCCAGGCTTGTATCCGTGCGAACCAATGTCCGTCCGTTGCAATATGAGCCGTTCTCTGTGTAACAGTATCCCGCGGGAGCAACAGAATGCGAGGGTCAAGCGCTACATAAACAAGATCGAGAATGAATACCAACATACCCAAAAGATAGGCGAATACAACCACAATACCCACTACGATGATAAGCTCGCCCGGACTCATACTCTCACTAAAGAAATCCGGCAAGGCTTCGTTGATGTATAACATCCCCAACCCAGGCCACTGGAAGATCGCCTCCTGCACCATACTTAATTGCCAGAAGTTGATCAGGGTGGTCGCGAAACTTGTCACTACATACGGCAGGGCAGGTCGCAGAATGTAGCCTCTCTCCAATGCTGTGCGCGAAAGTCCCTTGGCGCGCCCCAACTCCACATAATCCTCGTTCGAATAGATGACAAAGAACGTGCGCCACGTATACACAACCTGGAAGAGCAGGCTCAACAAGATGGCGCTTACCGGCAGGATCATGTGTTTTGCAACCACCAGGGCATGTTCCACCGGGTCTTGTGGAACATTGAAATCATACTTGCCGCCGAACGGCAATAACCGCAGTTGGAATGCAAAGAGAGCGATCAACAGGATGCCGATCACCCAACTGGGAATCGAAGAAACAGGTGCTAGAATTGCAAAGATGCGATCCAGCCTCTTCCCATAATTTTGCGACAGATACAGCGATAGCGGTAAACCGATCAGGAACACGAGAAGATACGCCGCACCGATAACCAACAAAGTGTTGGGCAGGTGCCCGAGAATTACATCAACTGCCCTTCCCGTTTTTCCAAATCCCAGGTCAAGCAATCCCCAATCAAAGGTCAGCGCTTGAATCGTCCAAAGCAGGTTGCGCGGCAGATAGGGCAGGTTTAATCCTGCCTCTTCGCGGATTCGCTCGGTCAATTCATCCACATCCTTCTGATCCAATGGAATACCCCAGGGTCCGATGGGAATCGCCCCCTGACTGATCGCCTGACGCACAGCAATGCGGACTTGCTCCTCCATGGTGGTTTGGAATGGGGAGACCGGCGGTCCCAGCCCGCGGTTGGACGGCTGATTCGCCAGCAACACAGTGAGAAAGACACCAAAAAATATCGTGAATGCAATCGTCAGTGCTTTGCCGCCCAAATATCGTAGGGCACGCAAAAAAAGCCGCAGGCGGCTAGGCAGTGACGGGCGACTTTGATTTGTATGATTATTCACATGCCAATAATAACATGATGGCATTTGTTCCCACCTTGAACCGGCTCCAGCGAAAACTACACGGCAACAGAATCGATCACGCGCGGGTTGAGAATCCGCTCCAAAGCCGAACCAAGCATGGCGAACGCGAGACCCGTCAGCAACAGCAGGAAGATCGGCTCGAGCACCCAAAACGGCGAGCCGTACAATGCGCCTCGCGACAATCCCTCGTAGATGATGCGTCCCCATGACGGATAATTAGAATTAATGTTGAAAAATCCAAGTGTCGCTTCGAGAAAGATAAAACCGGGAATCTGGGTCACCAGTTGGGGAATGAACACCGGCAGAATCCGGGGAATCAGATAACGCGTAATGATCCGATAATCGCTCGCGCCATACGAACGCGCTACTTCGACATAAGGCGCTTCCTTCGCCTGCAGGAACGCCGAACGAAAGGATTTGATCGGCGACCCAAATGCATTGAGCAGGACCACGATACCGAGCACGATCCAAATATCGGTGCCAAAAAGCAGGTTGGCAAGGACAGCGATCGCCAGACCCGGCAGCACCATGTTCACCTCGGTCAACCGCTGGATGAAATTATCGAGCCAGCCGCCATACCAAACGCCGATCGCAGGCAGAATCATTGCCACACTTGTTGTGATACATGTGCCCAAAAGCCCAATGAATAGTGCGAAAGGCATTCCCCAGAACAAAGGAACCATTAGATCGCGCCGCCAAAGGTCGGTTCCCGCCAGACCAAATACCTGACCAAGCAACACAAGCCGAGGTTGCAGGTCGTTATTCTCCTCAAAGAACAAACTCGTGACCACCAATTGATATGCACCGCGTTGCAACGAGGGTTGGGTCGAGTCCGGTTCGGCGAACAACAATGAATACGCCGCGGTCGCGCCCTGGCCATCCTTGACGAACCAGCCGCGCCAGGC
>DAOTZF010000214.1:0-6775 GCA_034434415.1 Anaerolineales bacterium
GTGCGATACAGAACAATATCCTTCTCGCCCAACGCGATCAGATTCCGCATGTGGCGGCGACCGATCGAGCCAAGACCTGCGATCAAAAATTTCATGGTAGTTTTATTTCATATACGGCTTGTTCGCTTCGAAGAGCGATTCAAGCAACTCTTCTTTTAATGGTTGCGCGAAAGAAGGTCCCGCCGGGTACAAATCTTCGAGTTCCTCGATATCTTCAGCAAGATCGTACAACTCGAAACTGTCTTCGGCGTCGTAGCCGGTGTAATAGACCAACTTGTGGTTCCCCTTCCTCATGGCGACGGTCGCCTTCGTGAGCGGGCGCAAAGCGGAATTACTTTTCGCCTCGATTACAAAGAGGCTTCGTTCATCGTCGGTTTCGCCGCCCAAGCCGGGGAGCAGAGTCCCTTCGCACCAAACAGGAGTTGGTTTACCCGCCAGATGGGTGAAAGTCGGCAACAAGTCGACGGCGGAGGTTGCGGAATAGATGTCGTTGCGCGAAGTCTGTCCCGGCGCGGAGATGAGCAATGGGATATGCACCACCGGGTCGAACAACAACGGGGTTGAGTGTGCCTTTTCGCCGCGCTCGAACATCTCACCGTGATCAGACGTGAGCACCACATAACTGTTCTCAAATATTCCAGCGGAGTCCAACGCGTCGAGGAGGCGGCCAAATTCCCAGTCGAGCGAGGCGATGTATTCGTCGTAGGATCGCCGCGCATCCCTCAGATCCGCATTCGAGAACATGTCGGCAAATCGGTGATGCGGCTTGTTGGGTGGGTTGAATCCATCCAGAAATGTGCCGAAGAATCGTTCGGTGGAACGGTATGGCGCGTGTGGGGGGAAAAGATGCAGGTATGAGATATAGGGTGAAGACAAGCTTTGAATGAAAGAAGCCAATCCTTCGAAGAGAGATTCGAGCCGGAATTGAAGCGGATAATTGACATTGTGCGGAATGCCGCGCGGGTACCCTGCCGAACTGACCTGCGCCGATTCGCGCGCATACAATGCCTTATACAAGGAACCAAGCAGAAGCGAAGCGGGTGCTTCGTTCGGGACAAAGACGAAATCGTCGAGGGCGCGCGCCGCGAGGTTCTGGTCGTGGGCGAAAAAATCGCTCAGTAGGTAATCCACTTCGCCAAACGTGCCGGAGGGCAGGATCAAATCGAGATCATTCGCGAATTGCGTAACAATGAAACTCGACCACACGCTTTGCGGGAATGATACGCGTTGATAATCCATGCCGAACACGCGAAAGATATTGTGTTCCGCCAGCGTTCGTTTGATCACACCGCTGTGATTGAGCGCCCGGTTCGTCCATGCGTAGGTACCTGTCAAAAGCGAGGCGACACCGGGGATGGTGTAATTTCCTCCCGCATAGTGCGAATGGTACACGGTGGCGCGCTCGGCAAACCTCGCTATGTTCGGCGTAGTGTTGCGTTGATAACCGTACACCGACATGTTCCTTGCACTTAATGCATCGAACAACAGGATGATGATGTTTGGCTGTGATCCCTGCGTCTGCGGCGAGTGAAGTTTCGAGAAAACACCGGGCAACAGTAATGCAGGAGCGGCGACTCCGGTCAGTTTCAAAAAATCTCGGCGGTTCATTTAAATAAGGTTCCTGAATACTACCACCAGCAATGCGATCGCACTGACGGGGAGAAGCAGATACAGAAAAACCACCATGCGGCTGGCAAACCCTTCCAATAGGTTGCGGAGGAAGGCAACGCGGTCGATAAGCAATGCCAGCACGATCATGATGACCAAGACCGTGAGATCGCGGGTATAACTCGCCAGCGGGTACGAATCCGCGGATGAAAAATATCGGTTGACGTAGATCAAATATCCCATCCCCAACAGTGTGAGCGATGCGCTCCGTGAAACGAACCGTTCAACGAACCAGGCGCGAGGCAGAAGCACGGCAAGAAATACAAATACCGCCAGCATCAGAACGCTCCCAAGCAGGTTGACGACGATCATGTACGAAAAAAATACGCCGATCTCGCCCACGCTCGAATAGAACAACCAACTGGGCAGGCGATAAAAAAAACGCAGGAGCGCCCATGAATATTCGATCATGGCGATCACTGCGAAGACCTGTGCGGCTTGCTCGAGGCTTGGAAGTTTTTTGAAAGGACCTGCGCTGGACATCGAACAAAATTATACCAGCCCGAAATTTTCACCACTCGTTATTCTTCTCATACTTCCACGTCACCAGCATCTCTCCCGCAACTTCCTTGAATACAGATTTATCGCGCGCGGAGAACAATCTCTGCCAGTTGCCCGCCTGTCCCTTCGGAAGGAAGGATGCGATTCCCTCATCCCGTTTTGCCTGCCACTCCTCGTCGGGGTTGGATTCCATTTCGGCTTGAATCTCCTTCTCCAGCGATTTGTTAATCGTCTTCACGCCGAGGAATTTCCACAAGCGGGACATTTCCTTGAATGGGTGTTTGAGCAAGTCTTCATAGCGCAGGGAAATATAATTTCGCTTGTATAAGCGCCGTGCTTCAGAGTCGATTTCGCTTACATCCTCCGCCCAGCGTTTGGCGACATTACGAATGAAGGATTCGGTAAAAATGGAACGTCTTCCATCAGTGAACGAAGCTGAATCAGCCCGAAGGTCCGCGATGATGCGTTTATCCTCCGCCGACAAAAACCTGGACTCCTCAACGAAGTTGCGGAAGCGTTCCGAGATTAACACATCGCGTCCATCACGGATAATGTATACCAGCTTCGCGTCGGGATAGATCGCGTGCATGTCGCGCACGGCTTCTCCGTGAATCGTGGACGATGGACTCTTGTCGCCGACGATGCGTTTGCCTGCGCGCGCCGCGTCGCGCTCCATGATGAAATCCGCCGCAGCGCGCAAGACGAGTGGCGAGAGGTCGCGCCCGCCATTCCAGCGATTCGATTTGCGCGTGAGCCATTCTTCCATCGCGGGCGAATCGACCATGGACATCAACAACGGTTTGCGTGTGAAGAAGTGCGCCTGATAATTGCAATGCACTTCGGGATGCAAACGCGCAAGGCGCATGAGCAACGTGGTGCCAGAGCGCGCATGACCGAGGATGAAAAATTTTTCGCGCGGGAAGAATTGTTTGATCTCCTTCAGTTCTTCGCGCGTAATCGCAGGGACTGGGTTGCGGCTTTTCCTTTTGGTTTCGCCCCTGAGCAAAATGCGCACCGAGCCCTTGAGTCGTCTAATGATCTCCATTCACTTTGAGCCCTCGAGCTTCCTCACCCCGCTCACATCGGCAAACAACGCCAGTTCACGGATGGTCTTCTTCCGCACGGGATGCACAAAATCGGAGGCAATATCCATCATCGGCACAAGTACAAACCCGCGCTCATGCATGTGCGGGTGAGGAATCATCAACGCAGGCGAGTACAGGACAAGATCGTCGTAAAACAAAATATCGATGTCGATCAATCGCGGACCGTTCGGGAACGATTCCTTCCTCCCCAGCGCCACCTCCAGCCGTTTGAGATGTTTGAGGAGCGGCTCAGGCTTGAGATACGTCTCGACGCGCACCACCTGGTTGAGAAATTTCTCCTGGTCTTCGTATCCCCACGGCGGCGTTTCGTACACATCCGATCGCGCCTTCACCTCCATTTGCGGCGGGAGCGAAGCGATCGCCTCCTTCAAATTCACGAGGCGGTTGCCCATGTTCGAACCCAGCGCAAGATAAACAACGTGTTCTTCCATAGTTCACCCTAGATCTAATGTTCGTCGTAATGTGCGACCACATCATCTTTCAACCAGCCCTCGATGTCCGCGTTGCGGAACGCCTCATCGGGCAGGCTGGAGGTCAATTCGAGCATCACGTTTCTCACCATATCGTAATGCTGGTAGAGCGCATCATCCGTCCATGAGGAATATTTTTTCGTCAGTTCGAGATTGAAGGCATCGACATCATGAGATTCCCAGGTAAAGCCGGGTTTCTCGAGAATTCCTGAAATGATGCGCGCACCCTCCTCCCACCAGCCGACGATGTGCGCGACCACATCGTGAAACGATTCAAACCCCTGCTTCGATAAAAATTCCTTTTTCTTTTCATCGCTGAGGGTTTTGAAATCCTCGATATACTCCGCCCATTCGTTCTTCAACAGATCCACCACAAGGAAACGGCTCAACACGACAAGATGTTCGCGCGCATGATGGATGAAGATCCCGTTCGCCCACGAACGGACCCGGCGATTCTCGAACGCCGCCTCATCTACGGACTTTAGGTCTGCTTCCGTTTTCTTCCGCGTCTTCTCGAAGTGAGCCAGGAACTTGCCTTCATCCCAACTTTTATACTTCTCAACAGCCTCGGCATTGAACACATCGTAATCATACTTTTTGCGTTCGAACTCGCGTCCCTCTGCAATTGCAAGGATGGGGACCATACCCTCCTCCCACCAGGCGAGGATGTGCGCCAGCATGTCGCGAAACGAATCGAAACCAATCGTCTGGAGCCGTTTTTCCTGCTCCACTTTGGCAAGGCGGTTGAATCGCTCCACATAGGTTCCCCATTCGAGGTTTAGGTATTCCAGCGTGCGTTGTTTGGTAATGGGCATCTCTATTTTCCTGGTACTGGTTGATGTTTATTTTACTTCACTCGCTACGTTCACAAAATCTGCGAACAAGCCATACGCGGTTTCATCAGGTCCGCCTTTCATACCCTCACGCTCTGAAATAACGACCGAATAATCGGGCAGCACGTCGGTTCTGAAAGTTAATCCCGTTGATGAACCCATCATGCCGTACAGTGGCGACGACGAATCGACCAACTCAGGCGCGACGCGCGCTTTGACTCGATTCCCAAGCCGTTCAGCGGACGCGACCAACTTCCAACGCTTCTTCTCCGCTTTTGCCTGCATCACCATCGCAGGCGTGATCTCACGTATGCCACTTCGCTCCACATCCTGCGGCTTGAGCAGGGAGTCCATTAGCACGGTTGCCAGCGCGGACACTTTGATTGCCGCGTCCCAGCCGTCCACATCGCCCGAGGGATCGGTCTCCGCGATGCCGATGCTCTGACAATACTTCACCGCATCGTCGAACGACTCGCCGTCTTCCATCCGTGAAAGGATCAAATTTGTCGTCGCGTTGATGATACCTTTGAACGAGATCAGTTCTGCAAGCGGCATAGCTTCACGGAACGTGGCAAAGACCGGCGAGCCTCCGAGCACGGTTGATTCAAACAAAAACTTTTTGCCCTTCGATTTTGCGAGGGCGCTCAACTCGCGGTAGCCATGAACCACTGTCCCTTTGTTGGCGGTGATGGCGTGCATACCCGCGTTCAGCGCGGCTATAACGTGGTCAATAGCGGGTTGACCCGATTCGTAATTCACAGGCGAATTTTCAAACATGACATTCGCTTGGGAATGTTGAATTACTCCAAGGGAGTTATTGATTTGGGAGGAAGAAAGAGGAAAGATGGATTGTTTGTTTTCGACGAGTTCGAGGCCTTTAGCCATATCAAGTCCATCAGGGTTTACCGCGAAGCCGTGTCGCCCTGTCGCAATGCCAGTGATCGAATATGTGATGCCATATTTTGATTTTAGCGCGTCGCGTTTGCGCTCAAACAGGCGGACGAGGGATCGGGCAACGTTGCCAAAACCGATGAAGCATAATTTGCAGTGCATAAAACTCCGTTTGAAAGTTAAAACCTGTCAATGTGAAACTCAGAGAGGCGGCCACGGCATGGCACGCCTGTCACGCGGCTGACGGGGAAAGATTCCGCGTTGGAGGATCGATTCCGCGCGGGTGCACAGCGCGGAGATCTCGCCGGGGCTGAGATAACGCTCAAGGTCAGCGAGCAGGCTGGAGGGCAGAGAGAGGCGGGATCTCAGGTTGTCGGGAATCCTCTGCCCACCGAAATCCCACAGCACCGTGCGAAGTTTATCGTCTTCGTGAAAACAGATACCATGATCTATCGCAAAGAGTTTGTGCGATTCGTTTTCAAAGAACACGTGACCTCCCTTGCGATCTGCGTTGTTCACCAGCAGGTCGAACAGCACGACAGGTTTGAGAAGTTGTTTATCTTCTTCTGAAAAATTGAAGTAGTGATATTCGGGATCGTATTCGATGTATTGCTGGATCGAACCTGCGCCGTAGGGACCGTCTTCGCGCAACGCCGTGAACGGGACAAAGTGAAAGCCGAGCGCCTCGCTGACGATATATGCCGCCACTTCGCGCTGAGCCAGAGACTGTTCCGGGAAATCCCACAGCGGTTGCTCGCCGCGGCTTGGCTTGTAGACGGCAGGATATATCTTATCGTTGTATGTCACATCAACCAGAAACGTGTAATTCGAGCCGAGCATGAACTGACCTTTAAGTTCAAGGTCGCCGTGTTGTAATGCTTTTAGAAGAAGGGATGAGTCGGTCATCGTTTGCAAGTTGGCAGGTCTGAACGTTTAACCTGTCAACGTGTAAACCTTCGAACGTTTAATGGAAATGCCCATTCTTCTTGGGACAAAAATGCCCCTCGGGTTCCTCGGGCTGACCGCACTGCGGACAGATCGGTCGTCCGCGTGAAACGACTTCCATGCCCCAGCGCGAAAGCATCTTCACCTGTGTACGCGTCGCCCAAAAGCGGACGACTGCCGCGGTTTCGGGATCATCCTCTTCTGTAAGAATTTCCTTCGCGAACAACACCACGAGGTCACGATCCTTGTCGTAACCGAGTCCAATTTCGCCCACGCGGAAGAGCGGGTCTACAGGCGGGTTGATGCGCATCACATCCTCGACGTAATCACCTGACGCTTCTGTCAAATTCGGGTTCTGTTC
>DAOTZF010000215.1:0-8727 GCA_034434415.1 Anaerolineales bacterium
TTTGCTTGCGTCCCATTTTCTCCTCCCAAGTATCCCACGAATTCCGTTCGGCGAGTTTGGTCAGCGCCATTTCACCCGCGCGCAAATGTTTGAGCGTGTGTTTGCTGGCGAGGTAATTGCGGTTCGAGTCCATTACGTTACTGATGATCTCCACTGCGAGATGATCCACATCCGCGGACAAGCCCGCGCGCTGGCGATGCACGCTCTTTGCCAGTTCGTTATCCAATACCATTTGCGCGAACGAGCCCATCACTCCCGCTTCCATTTCGCCGATGCCCGAGAGTTCGTCTGCGCCGGCGAGGGCGGGGAGCGATGCGTTGAGTCCGCGTTCGAAGGCATTCTGTGCATCGAGGGTGTGCGCGTTCGTTGAGAATCCGTACACGTTGACGGCGAACCCGTAGAAATGTCCGAGTTGAACCGTGGCGGCAGAGGAGATGCCGAGTTCGACTCCGCCCCAGATCAATCCCGTGCGCGGCTCCAGCATCCCAAGTCGTCCGCAATAGATAACACCGCATCCTGGATTAATCAATTGTGCGAGAACGAGAGGCGCGAGAGTCTCAGCGCTTTGTTGCACGAGACTGCCCGTGATAGTCATTGGCGAGGTCGCGCCGCCCGTAGGCGCCGGTAAATTGGAATGAATAACACCTGCGTTTGCCATGTCCATGATCGCTTGCGCGGCGACATCGTGCATGGTGAGCGGGCTGACGGGGGAGAGGGAGAGCGTGAGTTCGTGTGCAGGTATGCCGACCACCGCCGCCATCTCGACTGCGTATTTCGCCTCGTGACCGAATTGGATGCCGGGTCCCTGCACGGGTTTCGATGTATTCGAGAGTGCGTGGCGAAACATGTGCAGAGCCATCATCTCGTTCGGCACGTCGGGCGGCGTGAAAAATGGCGTAACGGTGTTACAGTTGGGCAGCGCATCGAGCACCCGCGTGGCGTTGATGCAATCTTCCTGCGTGGCGGCGTGATGCGTGCCTGTGCGCGCGTCGAACACATCGCGCGCGCCGCCCAGATTGTGGAAGTATAAATTTCCGCCGCCGAGTTCGTTGACGGTCCCATTGCGCCCGCGAATCACCGGGCGTTTATTTGCTTTTGCCACGCTTTCCATTACAAGATCGGGCGGGAAGCAAACACGGTTCTCTTTGATCGTGCATCCCGCGCTGGTGAGGATGTCGAGGCTGGGCTTGTGGGTCCAGATGATGCCAATTTCCTGCATGATGCGCATCGTCGCTTCGTGCATGGCTTTGAGATCGTCGTCGGATAAGAACTTCAGGGGTTCCATTATTCTCCTTGGGGAAAGTATACAGGTAGACACATAGACAAGTAAACACGTGTGTACTTGTGTATCTGTCTACGTGTTTTCCAAAGCTCTTGCCAAAAACTCCATGCGCCTAAGCTCCGCATCCAGCACATTTTCGATCTTCAAAAACGCATGACCTTCATCTTCATACAGCAATAACTCAACTTCTTTACCCAGTGCGACAAGTTTATCACGCGCCTCCAGCGAATCGGACGCGGGGCAACGCGGATCATGTCCGCCGCAGATCAATTGCACGGGCGCATTGATTCGGTCCAGGAAAAAGTACGGCGACGCGTTGCGCCAGCGCTCGTATTTTTCTTTCGGGTCGCCCATGTTTTCGATATCCCAATGCCGAACATCGTCGCGTGAATTCTCGTGGGTTTTGAACCAATTCATGAAGGGCACTACCGCCGAACCCGCGCACCACAGTTCGGGGAATTGAGTCAAACACGTCATCGTTAAATATCCGCCGTGGCTTCTGCCTGTTACCGCAATTCGTTTCGGATCAGCGAGCCCTTCGCGAATCAAATATTGTGCGCCTGCCGCTACATCGCGCGTGTCCACGCCGCCGAGATCAAAACGTGCCGCGTATTGCCATGCACGTCCGTAGCCGGTCGAGCCGCGATAATTTGGCGCGAGCACCGCATATCCGCGGCTTGCAAAATACGCCATGACCGGATTCCATTCAGCAGAGTAATGCCAGTTCGGACCGCCGTGAATCATCACAACAGCGGGCGCAGGGATTTGTTTTGGGCGAAACAACAACGCAGGAATCTGTGCGCCATCCTTGCCCTCGTAATAAATTTCTTCAGGCATAACAAACTCTTCGCGCGATACCGATGCTGGCATCGAATGAGTCAATTGGATGGTTTCGCCAGACTCGATATCGATCATCCACAGATCGGCTGGCTGGCTCGGACTGCTGAACGCGGTCACGATCCGCTTCACATCGGAAGTGAGTTTGATTCCGCTATGGATGCCTTTTCCCACCTGATACCTTTTTATTCCGCCCTCATCCTCAGGCATCTCAATCCAATTGATCGCGCCCTTGCTTTGCGCGTAGATAAATTGGTAACTGAGTAGAGAGTCACTTACTTTGCTTGAAATGATCGTTGGTGTTTGCGAATCGCCTTCGCTGTTTGTCAGCCATGTGATTTTTTTTGAATCTAAATCATAAACTCCGATATCAAACCAATCGTTTACATCAGAATGAAATGCGAGTTCTGTACCATCCTGTGACCATTTCGGCGCGTGGGCGTTGAGATTTAATTCGATGACTTCTTTTGTTTCTAAATCAACGATGAAAATTCCATAATCCTGCCCTTGCATTTCGCAACAAACAGCGAGATGATTTCCATCTGGCGACCATTCCACCTGCCAGGCAGGGTGACCCGTATCGAGAATCAGTTTTGCATCTCCGCCATTAACTGAAATCACATACGCGCTGAAATGTCCGCGCTCATTGCTGAGGAACGCGAGTTGACTTCCATCCGGCGACCAGCAGAAGTGGGGTTGCAAGGCGTGAGAGATGTTTGGGGTTAAATCTGTGTGTTGGTTTGTTTCAAAATCGTAGACGATGAGATGGTGATTTTCACTGCCATTTGTATCGAGAGCATACGCGAGTTTTTTGCCGTCGGGTGAGTAGCGCGGATTAAATTTTCCACCGATGCCCGACGTCAAAGGCTGAGCCACAGAGCCCACTGAGTTCCCTGAGAAAAAACTCAACGGTCTCTGTGAACTTTGTGGCAAAGAATTGTAACCACCTAACTCTGTTTCATAAATTTGCCATTCGCCGGTTTTGTTCCACGCGAAGGCTATTTTTGAGTTATCAGGAGAAATGTCGAAGAGGGAGTCAACGTGCGGGACGCGGAGGAGATCGGTGAGGGAGAGCATGGTTTGGGGTACACACGAGGACAGGTAGACAAGCCGAAGCGTGATTACGTATTTACGTGTGTACTTGTTTCCTGTTCAACTTCCGCCAATAATGGCAACGCGTCCATGCCTGCTTTTTGGGCGAGGTGGAGCATGAAGGCGTGGAGTGTCGTCTCTTTAGCCTCATCAAGCCGGGGTCGGGAGTAGGAATCGAGCAGTTGATCCACAATGATTCTTGCGCGTTTGAACGTATCTAGTGATCCTGCCTCTTTCCAGTTTCTCATCGAGTCGCGGTCGATCACGTTACTTGGAAGATGCTGTTCTTTCCGGAAGAGTTGCATTGTGATCCTTTGTTTCAGAAAATCACCGCCCTTGAAGTTAATATTATCGTCGTAGAAGCCGGTGGCGAGGGTTTCGGTGTGGAGTTGCACGCCTGCGATCATGCGCTTTGCCATGGCGATGCCTTCCGCATCGATGACGAGTTTTTCTGCGCTATGGCACGAGAGAAAGTCCAGCATGCCCGAACCAGAGATCATGTTGATGCCGCTCAGCGCGCCGATCATAGCAGTGATACCGCTTTCCAGCCCGGCTTGCGCGTCCACAAGTTTTGAATCGGTCGCACCGAGGTAGGTATGCGTCGGCATATTCAGCGATTTTGCGACTTGCGCGTACGAACAATCGAGCATCGCCGTTTCGACCGCACCCATGGGCGTCGCGCCTTTTTTCATGTCGAAGATGCACGCCGCGCCGCCCCAAACGACAGGCGACCCCGCTTTTGCCAGTTGATGAATCGTGATGCCCGCGAGACATTCCGCTGTGTGTTGCGTGACCGCGCCGAGCAGTGTGACTGGCGCCGCCGCGCCCGCAAGCGGGACGGACACGATCTCAGCAGGGATGCCGGCGCGGGCGAGAGCGATCAGGTTGCCGCACGCAAAGTTACTCCAAATGAGAGGGGGAGCTGGGCACACATCGAAGATGGCGCGCGGTTTCTGGCGCGAGGCTTCATGATTGCCCGCGACCAGCGCGAGCATGTCGATCATCTCCTGAACGGTCTTGTTTGTAAACGCGCCGGTGACGATGGGTTTTTTCGAGTAGAGCAACGCGAGATACAGCCGGTACGAGTCCTGAATTTGTTGCGGCACATCGTGACAGATCACTGCCGTGGATTGTGCGTCGTATTGCGGCAGTTGCTCCGCTACTTTGATCAGTTTGAGCAGGTGTTGTGTTTCGGTTGTTTCGTGCTCCAAAGTTTCGGGATTGAGCATGGCAATACCCGAAGAGCCTGGGTCGAAGTGGACGGCATCGCCTCCATATTTAACCGTGGGAGTACCGTCGGCATTGTAGAGGTAAAACTCACGCGGCGCGGATTCGAGCGCCTTGCGGACGATCTGCTCCGGGATGTGAACCACGTTCGTTTCCACATCCACTTTCGCACCTGCGTTGGCAAGCAGGTCCCGCGCCTCCTCGTTGTTGACCTTTACTCCGGGTTTCAAAAGGAGTTCATATGCTTCATCGAGGATGCGGTGGATGATATCTTCGGTGAGAAGGGTGAGTTTCGGTTGCATTTCTACCTCATCTCTTTTAAAACGAGAAGCGTGCCATGGTCGCGAAGGTCCTTTTTTTCTTTCTTCTTATGTCTTTCTTGGTGTTCTTCGCGCTCTTTGCGGTGAATAATTACTCTTTACCAACCAATTTCTTTGCCAATTGCACGGCACCGACCGCATCTTCCGCCGTGCCATCGGCTTTGATCTTTTCCGCCCAGTCTTTGGTGATTGGCGCGCCGCCGACCATCACCTTGATGCGAGGTCGCAGACCTTCTTTATCCAGTTCCTCGATAACTTCCTTTTGCCGAATCATGGTTGTTGTCAACAACGCGCTCATGCCGATGATCTGCGCGTCGATCTCGAGCGCTTTGCCGATGATCTTGTCGGCGGGTTGATCAACACCGAGGTCGGTCACTTCAAACCCCGAAGCGGAAAGCATCGTGCCGACGAGCGTCTTGCCGATCTCGTGGATGTCGCCTTCAACCGTTGCAAGTACCACGCGTCCCATCACTTCGCGGGCTTCGCCGAGTTTGAGAAGTTCGGGTTCGAGCACAGCGACCGCGGCTTTCATTGCCTCGCCGGCCATCACCAATTCCGGCAGGAAGGCTTCGCCGGCGCCAAACTGGTCGCCGATGTAGTTGACGCCGACCACAAAACCTTTTGTGATCGTGTCCAGCGGGTGCATGTTCAACTCAATGGACTTTTTTGCAAGTTCAATCGCGATTTCCTTTTCGCCTTCGATGATGCACTGCGCCATTTGTTTGTAGAGTTCTTCCGACATGCAAATCTCCTTATTTCGATGTTTTCTTCAACAAGAACGCCACTTGTTCCTCTTTTTCGTGCAACAAGTGCGCGGGAATCTCCGAATATTTTTCCAGCCATCTGCCCGAAGAGACAATGACGTGCTCCACGGAAAGTTTCGCTGCCAGCATCCCATTTCCAGATTTGAGTGCCTTCACCATGTCTGTATGTTCCCTGTGCATATCCGACATGCTGTCTGCAAGGATCTCAGGTTTGCGGTACATCGCCTCGTATAGAATCCAATCGGGGAAGGCATTGGCGACGATGCCGTATAACCGAACGAGAAGATCGTTGTTCGACGCCGCGGCGATAGCGGCATGGAAATCGCGGCTCAACTTCCGCGCCATCGACATTTCCTTCAGCGAGTCGTATTTCTTCATCTCGGCGATCGTTCGTTCCAGACTGGCAACCTGCTCCGGCGTGATGTTCTTTGCCGCCTCCTGAGCAATGACCACTTCGAGCACCAGCCTCAAGCCGTATGCCTCGACCACATCCTTGGTGACGATCTCGCGCACACGGACGCCGCGATAGGGGACGCGTTCCGCCAAGCCAGCCGCCACGAGCAGGTCAAGCCCCTCGCGGACCGGCGTCATGCTCACGCCGAGTTGTGTGGCGATCTCGTCCTGCCTCAGCCATTCGCCTGGTTTGTACTTACCCGAAACGATCTTGTCGTGCAGTACGTCAAAGATATCCTCTTTGAGTGGACGTTTCTGGATGAACTCGTTTTCTTCGATTACACCGGGACGACTAGCCATCTGCCTCCTTCAAGGTGGGCAGATTATAAATTATATATAATTTTGTGTACAGGAAAAAAATTAACCCTTCTCCCTCACCCCTCACACTAGCGGGACACTTGCCGAGTTATGCCTTCGCGAATCGAACACTCTTTTCGGTTACAACTACGAATTGCTCTGCTAATCGGTCTGCGTAATTCGCCAGCAAACGTTCCAAAACTTCGATTTTAATCTGTGCCCGTTCATTGTACAAGCGTAATAAAACAATGCCGTGATGCGGTTTGTGCTCACGGTATACTTTTTCTCCGAAGTCTTTATCGTTGGTAATTAGAATCCAATTTTCCGAATAGGCTTTTTGAACGATCGCCTCATCATCCAATCCCCGCGCAGATTCGTAAACGGAAAAGACATCATGCCCCTGTCCACCGAGCCATTCTGCCACTCTTGGTCCGGTGGACTCATCTACAAGAAAACGCATTTACACATTCTCCGCCGTTAAAGGCATGAAGACCGTGTTCTCCAGTGTTTTGCTGGCAAATAGAATGCAGGCTTGAATATCTTCGAGTTTCAAACCTTTGTATTCATTGATTATTTCCTGCGTGCTTTGTCCGTGTGCGAGTAAATTCAAGATAAATTCTACAGTCAGGCGCGTTCCATTAATGACGGGTTTACCCGTCATAATATCGGGATTCATGCCAATTCGTTCAAGCAGTTTTTGGTCAGTCATATTTCACCTCGCAACCCGATTATACAACGATATTATTCCCTCAACCTCCATGCCAGTGGACTTGCCAGCAAGACCAAACCCGTTGTTAACACAAGCACGGTGGGAAAGCCGTAGTTTTCAGCCAATGGACCCGTGATCAATAACCCAAGCGCTCCGGCGGAGAAGATGAAACCGAGGATCAGTCCCGATGCCAGCGCCATGCCGCCTGAAATGGCGCGTTGAGCCAGCACCACCATGATGCTGTGCACCGACCCGGTGCAGGCTCCCGCCAGCGGAATCAACACATACAACCACGGCGACCATTCGATTCTGCTGATGATGAAGATGGGAAGCGCCGCGAGGAATAACGCCGCCGCGGCGACCTTTCGTTTGGTGAACTTATCTCCCAAATGCCCACCGATGACGTTACCCAACGCGGATCCGCCCATGAACAAGCCCGCGATGTACCCGTAGGTTTGTGCGCTTTGCCCCAAATCCTTGATGTATTTCGGCACGAATGCGATCATGTTCGATTGCGCCCATGATTGCAACGTTGCCACCGCCGCGAGCAGGAGGATGAACCCGATACCCGCTTGCAAGCGGATTCTTCCGTCATCGAGTTTTGGTCTGGGGTGCGGATGGTTATGCCGCAGTTGATACGCGAGAGAAAAACCGATGGGAATGGAAATCACGGAAAGAATCACAAGCCAATGTAAACCCAAACGCGCGAGAATCAAACCCGTGAGGATGGGTCCGAGAAAATGCCCGATCTGCCCCGCTGTGAAGAAGAGTCCCGCCGCGGTCGTTTCGCGCCCCGCGAGGTGACTGCGTCCCTGCAGGGTTGCTTGCACGGTGCCAACAGGATGAAATGCGGATGAACCGAGCGCGGCGATGATGAGGCAGATGAGTCCGACGGTCCCGGTCACGTAGACCGCGCCGGTGAAAAAGATCGTCATCCACAACACGCCGCCTGCCGCAAGCCAGCGCGGACCGATGCGGTCGGACATCCAGCCGAAAAACGGCTGCGTGAGCGCAGATGCCCAAATGTAGATTGTGGAAATGATGGCGATATTCGTTTCGCTCAAGCCGAGATACGTGAGCAGGACGGGACGCGCGCTGTTGAATACATCCACCATGAGATGGCTCAGCGCGACGGTTGAGAAGAGCGAGTTGAGAAGCAGGGACATAACGATTTACGATTTTCGATTTACGATTAGTGATAAAGATGATGTAGATTGATGTAGTCGTACACAGAGGTTGGAAGATAATATCGCACTGACCGCCCTTCGGCGATTCGACTTCGTATCTCGCGCGACGCGATTTCAAGAAGCGGCGCGTCCACGTAATGGACTTTGGCGCGTAAGCCCGGTAATTCGCGCTCCAGTTCGTCCAAACTCGATTCTTCGTTTGGGCGGCGCATAACGCCCACCCAGTGACAGGCGTACAACAATTCCTTTGGCTTGTGCCACGTGGGGAGGTCCCGTAACGAATCGCCGCCGATGATGGGAACAATTTCCGCGCTTGGGTTTTGCTCAGCGATCAATTTGATCGTGTCCAATGTGTAATGTGGACCTGGACGATCCAACTCGATGCGTGAAAGTTCGAACGCGGGGTTATCTGCGATCGCGAGCTGCACCATGGCGAGGCGATGTTCTGTTGAGGTGATGAGATGGTCCTGCTTGTGCGGAGGTTCGGGCGTGAGAATCCACAGCAAGCGGTCGAGTTCAAGTTGAGATTGTGCTTCGGATGCAAGGATGAGATGACCCA
>DAOTZF010000216.1:0-5697 GCA_034434415.1 Anaerolineales bacterium
CAGAATATGTTTCAGTCCCTCTGTGAGGGATTGTTTATTTCTTACTGCCCTCGAAGCTGGTCTCTCCATGCAACCTGAAATGTTTCAGTCCCTCTGTGAGGGATTGTTTATTTCTTACAAAATCGAGTAACAATTGGAGGATTCCATGCCCAGTTTCAGTCCCTCTGTGAGGGATTGTTTATTTCTTACCCTTGCCAAAGTTTCATTTCTGTAGTCTGTTTTGAAGAAACTTAAGGTCGAAATTGAGTTTCTTCAACAAACCTGCCATTTCACCTCCATTTTCTGCTTCCCGAGAGGCGCATAGTCCATGTTCGTAAGCGTCGGCTCTCGGGATTTGCGCGCCACAGGTGACGGGTCTATTCTTGATAACACCGTTCTCCGCCACGCGTTGCCGCCTGCCGGTACGATTTGCCGAGCACCACCAAAAGGCATGATACCCCCCTTGATGCTCGGAAATCGCAAATTTCAAACTATCCAAACTTCATCCCAAATGCGCCACGATGCGCGAGTGGGCGGTTTCCACGTCCATATCCAACACGGCGATCAGTTTATCGCGCCCCGAAGCGCCCGCCACAATATCGAGCCGCGATTTCGGCACGCCTAGAATTTCCGAGAAGAATTCGACCAATGCCTGATTTGCTTCATTGTCCGCGGGCGGCGCGGCGATGCGCACCTTGATCGTACCGTCGTTCAACACCTCCACGATCTCGTTTCGGCTGGCGCGCGGCGTCACGCGCACGGCGAGCGCCGAGCCTTTCTTTCCATCGTGCATTTTGATTTTTCGGTCAGCCATGGGTTACCTCAACGTCAATAGAAATGCGACCAGAAAACGAGCGCCGAACTGGAGGATCAGGATCAGCACCAGCGGGCTGAAATCGAACATACCGATGTTGGGCATGATGCGGCGGATCGGCGCCAGCATCGGTTCTACGATGTTATCAACCCCGCGGCGGATGGGATGATACGGGTCCATGAAATACGAGAGGATCACCGAAACGAACACCAACAAAACAAGGATCTGGGATAACGCGCTGATGATGAGGATCAGGATTTCCATGTACGCTTCATTTCTCCGACGTTCGTCTGCGTTCGCCCACGATAGCCGTCCCCACGCGGACGAGGGTCGCGCCTTCCTCCACCGCCACCGCGTAGTCCGCGCTGGTGCCCATGGAAAGTTCGCGCCAATCCACGCTAGGGAGTTGATTCGCCAGCCATTCGCGCAATAGCCGCAATCGGCGAAAGAAGCGGCGCGAGTCTTCAGGGTCTGTCCCCAACGGCGGCATCGTCATCAATCCCTGCACACGCAGGTGAGGCAGGTCCAAAATCGCGGCGATGTCCGGCAGCAACGCGTCCCATTTCGAGTCGTCCGACGCGTCCCAGCCCGATTTGCTCACCTCGCCGCCCACGTTGAATTCGAGCAGGGTCGGCAATGTGCGATTCGATTCGGCGGCGAAACGGTCGAGCCGCTGCGCGAGTTTGAGGCTATCGAGGGAGTGTAAAAGTGCAAAATGTTCAGCCACGAGGCGGGCTTTGCGGCTCTGCACGTGACCGATCATGTGCCATTCTACACCAGTTTGCGGGGCGAGGGATTGAATTTTCGTGACACCTTCCTCGGGATAATTCTCGCCGAGGATGTGCACTCCGGCTTCGATAGCGGCTTGCACGATCTCCAGCGGCTGAGATTTGGTAACAACGACGAGGCGGATCTGATTCGGGTCGCGTCCACTTTTGCGCGCGGCTTGAGCGATCTGATCAAGCGTGTAGAGATATTTTTCGCGGATGGAGGAGACGAGGGAGGGCATAAGGCACAATTCTTTTCACCGCGAAGAACACAAAGAGAAAGAGATTCTTAGCAGACCTTCGCGGGCTTTGCGGTAAAGTGTCTCTTACTCACAACGAAATCAACGCGCCGAAACGACCCGTGCGACCTTTTTCTGCGCGGTGCGAGAACCAATCCTCGGTGTGACAGGCGGTACAGATACCGGCAATCTCGATTTTCCCAACACCAGCCTGTTCGAGCAAAATCTCATTGGTCTTCCACAGATCGAAATGGATCTTCCCATGGATGGAATTCAACACCAGGTCTGAATCATCGCCGAATTTTTGCATCACTTGCAGGATCACATCCGCGCCGATCTCGTAATGGTCGGGTCCGATGGACGGACCAATGCACGCAACGATATCGGCTGGGTTGGAATGATATTCCTTTTTCATGGTGTTCACCATCGAACCGGCAACGTCGCGCAGAGTCCCCATCCAACCCGAGTGTGCGATACCAACAACCCCGTTGCGCGGGTCATGAACCAGAATGGGCACACAATCTGCAAAGCGCATGAACAGGCTGACATCCGGTCGATCGGTGAGGATCACATCCGCCTGACGCAGAGATTCATATTCGGGTCGCGGTGCGCGGGCACAAACAACATCCGCACTGTGCACCTGCCACACTTCAAAGGCGGATTCCGGTGCGCGCCCCAACGCACGGAATGACATCTGCCGGTTCTTCTTGACGCGTTCAAGCTCGTCTCCCACCGTACCGCCTACATTCAACGTACCCCACGGCATCGGGCTGACTCCACCATGGCGCGTGAAGACCGCGTGACGAGTCTTTAAGGTGTCGAAGTGGAAATAGCGAATTCCATCTTTGCCGGAAAACGACATCGTCGCGGTTATTCCCCTCTTTTCAAAAAGACAAGAATCATGGTTGCTTCTGCTCGATGGAGGCAAATTTCTTGATGAAGAACTGGCGCGTGTCTGCCATGGATTCTTCCATGTTGGGGTAGGCGAACCAGGCTGTAGCAAAGCCAAACAGCCCGCCGGTGAGCACGCGCAGGAACGGCGTGCTCTCGCGATACGGCAACAAGTCCGCAAGCCATTCCCATTCGATCTGGCTGAAGAGTTGGGAGAAACCATCCAATCCGATAGGACCCATCCCAATCAATAACCAGAGAATCCAATGCAAAGGTTTGAGTTTCCGTCCGCTGACTGCATAGACCACCCCGAAGAGAAAGATCGCGCCATAAATGGCAATGTCGCGTTCGCATAATGCCATTTTGTACCCGACGGTATCATTTCCGATGAATTCCCGTGCTTCGAAACGGGCAAAACTCGTCGGATCGTGAATCCCTGTAATGCCGGTTGCCTCCTCGAAGGTCCTGACACCGGCAACGCCCGCCTCCTCCAGGGGGTAATAAGGTTGTTCGCCAAACAGGAAGAAAGATCGAAACGCGAATTGATGACATAGCGGTTTGTAGATGGTGTAAATTATGCTGGCAGGAATCGGCGCACCAACCTTCATCAACGCCGGGGCAAGGATGGGCAAACCGAAATACAAAAGAATGAAACCGTTCAGAAAGGCAAGGTAATGACGCGAGAACCAATGCATCACTCGATCGCTGGTGCTGATCTTCTGCCCGCGGTGGAGACGGTCGTGATGGTCTTCGCGTCCAAGCCGGTCCAGTTGTCCCCGCCGGTCTGAGGCGGCGCCAAGGGTCATGCCTAATTTTTGTTTGTCAAAGGGATTCTTCAAGCTGTACGGTCCAACCTCGACCACAGGTACGGTATCGCCGTATTGCTTTTGCAAGGCGGGGTCAGAATCCACATCCACCTCGACGAGGCGGTGGGGGTATTTTTCTTTGAGGGATTGCAGATCGGCTTTCGCTGCGAGGCTTGGTGCGTCATCTTTGCGAAAGAATAATGTAACGGTGATCATGATGTGATTTGTTTATAAACCGAAATCGATCCAGAAGAATTGCCCAGCCGCGGCGATCCGCTCGAAGATACCCGTGAACAACATCACACCGACGATGATAAGGACGATGCCCATTACCACTTCGACGTACCGCATCACCTTGCCGTATTTTCGCAGCGTAAGCGAAACCCATCCTACTCCTAATGCGGCGAGCAAAAACGGTATGCCGAGTCCGATAGAATAGGCGCTCAATAACGAAACACCTTGTGAAATTGACCCGCCGTTCAATACCAACGTAAGAATTGCGCCGAGTACAGGCCCCACGCATGGGGACCATCCCGCAGAAAAGAAAACACCCATCAGCGCGGAGGAAAGATAGCCCCATTTCCGGTCGGGCAATTGCTGGACGCGCGTATCGTATTCCAGAAATGGGATGCGGAACACACCGATCATATGCAAACCAAAGATAACAACGATGATCCCGCCAAGTTTTGTAAGGATGAAACGCAGGTCGAACAACAGCCTGCCAAACGCAGATGTTGCGACGCCAAGAGTTATAAAGACCAGGCTAAAACCAAGAACGAACGCCAATCCATGCGTGAAGGTGACAAATCGGTTGCCCTCGGTCGTTTCGCCGCCTGCCGCACGCCCGCCCAGGTAACCGACGTACGCCGGGACGAGAGAAAACACGCATGGCGAAAGGAACGAGGCTAATCCCGCTAAAAACGCAAGACCGACGGTGATCTGTGTAAAATCCATGGGACTCCAATCAATGAGCGATCACAAACTAACTTCCGAGGTGACGACGACCGTTCCGTGGTCCGGCAAGGACACGCGCATTTCGCTTTGTGCAAGCGTCACGTACGGCGTCGTCCAGCGGAAGATCCACTTGGCATCCTCCGGCGAAACGTTGATGCAACCGTGCGAGCGCTTTTCGCCAAAGGCGTTATGCCAGAACGCGCCGTGGATGGCAATACCGTCACCGCTGACCATGGTAATCCACGGCACAGCCGGCGTGGAATACCCGGCTTGAAAGGTGCCGGCTGTCATGTTCAAAGAAATGATCTTCCAATGTGTCAGCAAATTCCCCACGGGAGTTGCAAGTTTATTATTCGTCTCGCCGGTGGTTGGGTCAAAAATATTTTTCAAGCCGCTGGAAACACGGCAAAAATAAACTTCTGTGTTTCCTTCGTAACAGGATAATGTTTGAAAATCGAGGTCCACTTCTATCCGTTTATCGTCCGGGGCTACATCGGGGTCGATTGGAGCAATATCTTCTTCCGTGAGTACCTTGAAGCCGGCACCATCTGCCCAGAAAAATTCGCCGTAGGCGCCGTACCCGTAGCCATACGGCACACCTTCATTCCAGCGATATTCCACAAATCCATTGTTCGTGCGGACTTGATCCATCCACACCACCTGACCGTAATATAAACGGGGGGGAAAGTTATATTGAATATGATCCTGCAGCCATGGTGAAGCTACCGCGCCTTCATGCGCCAGGTCAACATACGGGACAGTCACTTCCGCCCAAAAGCCCGGCTGTCCGGCAGGAAGTGAAGCAATGGGTGTGTTCGGAATATTTCGCGTGGGTTGAAGAACAGAGGCATAAATATACCCCTGCGGGGTTTCAACATACCGCTGGTTATTCAACCCCCCGATCACATTGCCAACCACCTGACGATTCCATTCCACAAGAGTATCCGCCGGCAGTTTGCCGATGGATGTATTCAAACCGGGGTCATTCGTAGGACGGTTGCGAAGATCAATATCCGGGTCAACCGTCCGCCCGATGATCTCACTAGCAGGAAATTGCGGCAGGCGTTTAGGTCTTGCAAGCTCATCAAAAAGTTTATCAAAATTGATTCCCTTGCCCGGCATGAACGCCACTGCGCCCAAGCCAGCGCCAGCCAGTTTTAGAAAGTCACGACGTGTAATATTTTGGTTCATCGATTTTGGTTACCATTCGGGCAAGGATACACATAAAGGAAGGCTCCGTCAACAGG
>DAOTZF010000217.1:0-9013 GCA_034434415.1 Anaerolineales bacterium
GGCGTCCACGGGCGAGACAAGTGTGGGCGGCACGAGTGCCGTGCGGAAGTAGCGGCTGGTTGACCAGTTGCCCATTTCACCCAAGGTGTTGACAGCGCGCACTCTCCAGTAGAACTTGGTGTTGGAGGCGAGGTCGGAGAGGGGGGTGAAGTCGGTGGCACCGGTCGTGTCGTCGATCGCGGGACTTCCAAAGGCAGGATCGTCATCCACCTGAACCATGTAGTGTTGGAGCGTGGTTCCGATGGGCATCACCACCGCCTTCCAGGTGAAGGTGGGGCTGTAATCGGTGCTGAGGAAGTTGTTGGCGGGTGTCAGCAAGGTGACGATCGGCGGCGGGCTGACCGGTGTGCTCAGGCTGCGATAGGCGGTGTAGGCGGACGGTCCGTTCGCACCTTTGGTGAGCACTCTCCAGTACAGGGTCATGTTCTTGGGCAGGTCGGCGGTGGGTGTGTAGGTGGAACCCACTGGGTTGCCGGTGTGGGCGATCTGCGTGAAGGTGTTGTTCTTCGAGATCTGGATGGTGTAGCCGGTCGCACCTGCCACGTCTGTCCAGTCGAAGGGCGGTCGCAGTTCGGAGGAAACAAAGGCATCCACAGGCGAGACCAGCGTGGGTGGAAGAAGAGCCGTTCTAAAATACCAGGCCGTGGACCATCCGCCCGGTGCGCCGATGCCGTTCACGCCGCGGGCGCGCCAGTAGAATTTGGTGTTGGAGGCGAGGTCGGAGAGGGGGGTGTAGTCGGTGGCGCCGCTGGTCGCGTCGTTGATCTCGGGGGTGCTGAAATCGGCGTTGTCATCTACTTGAATAAGGTACTGTTGGAGCGTGGTTCCGACCGGCATCACCACGGCTTTCCAGGTGAAGGTGGGGCTGTAATCGGTGCTGAGGAAGTTGGAGGCGGGTGTCAGCAGGGTGACGGTCGGCGGCGGGGTGACCGGTGTGCTCAGGGAGCGATAGGCGGTGTAGGCGGACGGTCCGTTCGTGCCTTTGGTGAGCACTCTCCAGTACAGGGTCATGTTCTTGGGCAGGTCGGCGGTGGGTGTGTAGGTGGAACCCACAGGGTTGCCCGTGTGGGCGATCTGCGTGAAGGTGTTGTTCTTCGAGATCTGGATGGTGTAGCCGGTCGCGCCTGCCACGTCGTCCCAGTCGAAGGGCGGTCGCAGTTCGGAGGAAACAAAGGCGTCCACAGGCGAGACAAGTGTGGGCGGGAGGAGAGCCGTTCTAAAATACCAAGCGGTAGACCATCCGCCCGGTTCGCCGATGCCGTTCACGCCGCGGGCGCGCCAGTAGAACTTGGTGTTGGAGGCGAGGTCGCTTGGCACTTCGAACTGTGAGGCGGGGAGGGCGGTCTGGTTGTGTACCAGCGAGGTGAACGCGACGTCCGTGGCGATCTGCACTTCGTAGGAAGTTGCCGCGGCGGCATCGTTCCAATCCAGGAGCGGTGTGTAGTCCGTCACGAGGGCGTTGTTGGTGGGCGTTTTGAGGGTGGGTGTGGCCGCAGTGCCTGTGCAGGTATAAATCTTGATATCGTCCAGGAACCAGCCAAGGTAATCGTATAACTGATCGGTAGCAAAATACCACCGGAATTGGACAGTCTGTCCAGCCAATGAAGCGAGGTTGTATCTGGAAGATACGTAGCCGTGGCTATCGCCAGCAAATGCCATGCGTCCCTTAAGCGCATTGGAGCTTGTGGGATGATTATAGATCGTCTTAGTGTAATTCTGTCCCGCAGAGAAGAGCGGTTTGGCATCCGTCCAGGTTGCTCCTCCGTTCGTGCTGTATTCCAGCACGCCACCATCCCAATAGTTCGAACCATAATACTCAAATGCAAAAGCGTGTTTGAAGTGCAAAAACGCTCCTGTAGTCAAAGGAGTAGAAATTGTCATAGTTGCGATACTCTGGCTGCTGTTAGAATTATCGTTGCCGAAGAGCATATGAGTGGAACTGGATGCATAGAAGTCATCGAGCGTCCACTGATTATTCAGGTCCCAGTTGCCTGTTCCACTTTCGAGATCATCATCGAAAATCGTCAACGATGGCGCGGTGACCATGCCCGTCGGGCAGAGCGGCGCATCCGGGTTGAAATTGGCAACGGGCTGCGAGTTCATCTGCACCGCATCCAGCGCATCCTTCACTTCGAGGCAGTCTGCCGCGCTGATGCCGAATTGACCTGTCAGGTTCGTGCAGGCTTGCTGGAGGGCGTAGTACAGGTCGGAGTAATCTGAGCCAGATGATAGTAGATTCGTCTGCGCTTCGTAGTAGATCTGGATGACCTTGTCCCAGCCGAGCGGGGTGACGGTCTTGGCGTTGAACGTGCCTCCGTCCACCATGAGGAACACGGCTTTGTTGTTCACGCCGCTGTTGGAGTGCACGCCGCCGTTGTCCCAGAAGTCGTCGTAATAGGGTTTCTTGTTGTACAGCGAACTGGTCATCTTGTCCGGGTCGCCAAATTGTGGAGGGCTCTTCATGTTGCGGAAGGGACCGATACCTGTGACGTCTTCGCTCACCAGCCATTTGACACTGGGATCGTCGTTGCCCAATCCGTTGGTCTGGTCGTAGTATTCCCCCCACACATCCGAGAACGACTCGTTGATCGCTCCTGACTGGTAGAAGTAGAACAGGTTCGACTCGTATTGCGTCACTCCGTGCGTCAGTTCGTGCGCTACCACATCGTCGGCAAGAGGAAAGGTGGAACCGTAGACTGCTTGTCCACCCGTCCAGAAGGCGTTTTGATAGGGACAGTACGACGGAGAACAGTAATCTACCGTTGAGATGATCGGCATATTGTTCTGGTCGATGCCATTTCGGTCATGCACATTCAGATACAGATCGTATGTATCGAGCGCAAATTGATGCGCCGCATCTGCATTTGGGTTTGCTCCCCCAGTGCAAGTCGGATTGATCTGATCGCAGAGGAGGGTGCCTGGCACGATGTTGATGTTATTCGCGCTGTATGTACGAACAACCGCTGAGATCGTTTGCGACGCGAACCCCTCATAAGCACCAATGTCACAGGTTGAGCCTTGCGGACGCGCAACACCGCGCTGGTCGGTTGCAGCACAGGTGGCAGAGTTGCCAGTATCGATCGCGGGGCTACCTGTTAATAAAGCATGGGTCAGTGTTCCCCCACCGTTGTCTGCTAAGTTGCCCAGCATCGCGTTGAGCGGAGAGCCAACGGTTCCAATTTGATCCCCAGTGGCAGGCGTAAGCGTACAACCATCAGTGAAGCCGATAAGATTGTATCCTGCCGATGTAATTTGCCCATGGCAATCTTGCCCCGCATCTGCCGAGTTACCGGCAATGATACTGTTCGCGATCGAGATGGACGAATTGTTTTTATTCTCGATGCCTCCACCAAAGGCCGTTGAACTCGCGCTTGTGGCGAGGTTTTGGGTGATGGTTACATTAATCAACTCTGTGACGCCGCTGTAAATGAATAGTCCTGCGCCCTTATCGGCATGATTGTTGCTTAGCGTTACATTGGTCAGATTCAACTGTGTGCCGTTACTATAGATACCGCCCCCTTCGTTGGCAGATGTAAGCGAATTAAGGTCGTGCGCTGAATTGTTGTAAATAGCGCCGTTAGTAAATGTCAACGCACCGCTGTTTAATATTCCCCCTCCCGTTGAGCCATACACGGTCCCGCCGGTCACATCGAACCTGTCTATGGTAGCTGTCTTCCCAATGCCAATGTAAATTCCGCGACCAAATTCCGGATCCAAGATAGTTTGGCCATTTTGAGCGGTAAAGTCTGAATTCCAGCCGCCCGAAAAGGTTACATTCTTGGTTATGTTTGCCAGATTGTTATCAATAATATTTTCACGAAATGTTTCTCCGGTCACAAAAATATAATCTCCAGATATGGCTTGATTGAGTGTGTAATTGATACTAAAACAAGGCTGATTTGGTAATCCGCAAGTTCCTGCATCCACACCTGAACGGCTTACATACAACGCAATGTTTTGTAAACTAAATGAAACATTACTTACACCACTCGTGGACGCAGAGACAGTATAAGGACCAAACGTTGAGTTAGCTGTGAAAGCGCTAGAAGTTGCATACCCATCAACGCTGGTTGTCGACATTGAATTTGTTCCCGTGCTTGCGAAGGTCCCGCTAGCGCCACTTGCTGGAGCAATAAACGTTACGTTTGCCCCGCCGATAGCATCGCCATTATTTTTTGATAAAAATACAACAAGGGTCTCTGGGAACAATTTTCCCGGTGGAGTCCTTTGATTATTACCAGCAAGAATAGTCATTGAGTCCGGAGTTCCGCCAACAGTTGCGCGTTCCCACGCTCCCATATCACAACCGCCCCCCTGTGGGCGCGTTGCACCCCTCTGATCACTTGTTGTACAGGTTGCAGTATTACCCGCGTTAATGATAGGACTGGATCCGGTAAAAGCATAGTAACTTTGATCAGTGATAAAAATAGAATTACCGGGACTAGTGTTGAGCAGATTGCTCGTCCCGGATGGCAGAGGACAGTTTGATGTTGTACCGATCAAGCTGTAATCTAAGGTTACCGTCCCACCTGCCGAACTGGTCCTGCGACAATCTGGTCCAGTCGGGGCTGTGTTGTTTGCAATAATCGAGTTTTTTATAGATATTGTATCAAACGTGTCCTGATACCAACCCCCGCCTTGGGAGGCCGTATTAAACATTATAGTGCTATTATTTATGTTAAGCGATTGACCTGATTGAATTACAACACCTCCACCATATGTTGCACTATTTCCTTTTATTGTTACATTGCTTAGATTCACATTGGCAGAGCCAGCATAGATTCCCCCGCCGTAGCTGTTTATACCTGCAACGTTGTCCAGGATGCTAGTATTACTTATTGTAACATTTGAACCAACAATAAAAAGGCCGGCCCCGGAATCGTTAGTATTTGCATTGCGAATTGAGAAACGATCTAAGATTATGGTTGGATAAGTGTAAGGGAAGAATCCACCGTAAAGATGGAATCCTCTTCGAGCATTCTGTCCATCAATAATCGAGTGGCCATTTTGAGATGAAAAGATGGAGTCCCATCCCCCAAGGAAACTCAAACTCTTATAGTTGATTACAACTTGTTGATTTACATCAACATACGTTCCAGCAGCCACTTTTATTGTGTCTCCATTTGATGCCTTGTCAACTGCCTCCTGAATCGTTGCGCAGGGACTGGCAGGTGCAGCGCAGGAATTGGCATCATTGCCTGTCGTCGCGACATACCAGGTTGCGCCTGACTGCAAGGGAGCGCTCTCAACAGTTATTGATGGCTGACTCGGTTGAACAGTTGTTGTAGGTGTGGTTATCTCGTTATCTAGATTTGTATGCCATGCGGTATCGACCTGATTGAAATGGAGGGAAATATTGCCCGTTTCGGCGTTCACCAGCACCAACTCACGGATCGGCTGGAGTTGACCTACTGGCTTCATCTCCATGCGCCAGACGAGTTCAGCAGGGCGAATGCTAGGTCTCAACAGTGTCTCATCGAAGATCCACAATGAAACATCCGCGTAGTCATACTCCTCCGCTTCCCCTCCATACCACTTCACCATACCCTGCCTCGCAATGGCGATGGCTGTTTCAGCGGAAATGGAAGGCGCGGTGTCGAGGGACAGTCCCTGCGCCACTTCGCCGTTCATGGAGTACAACGCTCCCTTGTCGCTGGCGTTGACGATCAACTCACCCGCCATGACAGGGATACCGTTGTAGACTTGCTGATAGCGCGTCACGACTCGATCGCTGGAGGGTTGGGCTTCGTCGGCGAGGCGCAGTTCTTCCGCAGGGCGGGTCAGACCGAATTCCGGTGCGAAGCGGTGAACAAGCGCGTCGCTGCGTTCCACGGCGGTCATGCCAACGGACATGGCGTCCGCGAAGGCGATCGGTTCGCCTCCCATCCCTGTGATGTGGCTGACCTTCCCTGTTTCGCTGTTGTACTCGCGTTGGATTCCATCCTCCCCTTTTTGTGCGGCGGCTTTAGGTGTGGGGAGCCCTGATAACAAGATGGCACAAACACCCAGAACACTAACAACGATTCGAATTCGAGCGGAATTGTTTTTCATGAAAAATCTCCCTGGAACGATCCGGCACGCGCCGCACCGCTTTTACTTTTTCGAAGGGTATCAAATCCACACCATTTCGTCAAGTCAAATTGGTTACAGGATGATTTCGGAAATAAAAACAGCAGGTCGTTTTCAGGTCAACCTGCTGTTTTCTTAATTTGTTACAAGGTTTATTTCGGCGATAGTACCAGACTTCCTTCCGCGTCGGCTTTGATATCTTCCAAAGTCCACAGGATGGGATAGTATTCGACGTTCGCCCACATCTGTGCCATGTCGATGTAGTGCGGGTGATACGCGTGACCCGATTGCCCGGTGGTGTGCATCGAGAGCGAGTTGCTCAGGTCTGAGAAATCGTAAATGGCTCGATACGACGGGACGTTGGTCACCTCATAGCCTTCGACCGAATTCCACGAGGTTGCATTGACAAGCGACTTTCCTCCGTTAGTGGGGAAGGGTCCGCGATTGAAGAGCGCTTCGATCGGGGGGACGCCTGATTCGCCTAACGTGCCGTTCCTGAAATTGCTGACGTGGATTCCGCCCCACGTCCATTGCGCGGGATCGTCGCCGAGCAATTCTTCCAATTCTGCAACACCTTCGCTGAAAGATTTTCTCAACATATCGTCGCGAGTTTCGGCGACATCGGCGGTTGAAATATCGTCCCACCACGCGCTGTCTGCGGTCATGTTGCGCGTCACTTCGAACCAGCGGTCGCCGCCATCGGGCCAATACTCTTCAGGCAATTCGTCGTTGAAGGTATTCTTCAACAAATTCCGCCAGAACGCAGCATAGACCGCCGCGGCTTGCGAGTCGACGGTCGCTTGATAATCCCAGCCTTGCAACGCATCGAATGCGATCGCTTCGTTGGGTTTTGCGAACTTTGGATCCAATTGCATCAACAACGGGACGAACGTCTCGGCGCTGGCATCGTACGCGTCGGCTTGCATCAATTGAAAGTAGGCGATATCAATTTTCCCGGGAGCTGATTCGATCAAGTCCACGATGCGGTCCGCGCGGAAACCGTAGTCGTATCCCGCTTGATCGCCCGCGATGAGGTACGGGTAATCGTTTCCCACGATCTTGTTGTTGACCGGTGCGATAAACCCTTCAGCGGGGTTGAGCGTCCACGGCATCTCTTCGAAGGGAATAATGCCTACCCAATCGAATTCGCTGTTCCAACCCGGGACGGGTGCGAGTCCATCGCCGTTCTTTCGGATGGGAATTGTTCCCGAGGCTTGATAGCCGATGTTGCCATCCACATCCGCGTATGACAAATTCTGCCCCGGCGCGTTGAGATGGCGCGCGGCTTCACGGAAATCATCCCAGTTTTGTGCCGTGTTGAAGCCCCAGATCGCCACGAACGGATTCGACTGTTTATATGTGTTGCCTGTTGAGAGGGCTGTCCAGCTGAGCGCGATCACATAGTTTTCCGGTAGCTCGATGCCGGCACGATCTTTGAACGCGACAAATTCCGTATCGTCCGGGTCGCCTTCGTTTTTCAATGAACCATACGTTTCAGAGATGACAGGACCATGGCGCGTGGCGCGGACAGTGATTTCCACCGGGTCGGCGCCTGCAACTTTGATGGTCTCGGTGTGCGTTTCGAAATCAACCCATTCGCCGTTCACTTCGTATTGATTGGGGTTATCTGGATTAACTCGTTCGATGAATAAATCCATCACATCTTCTTCGGCGAACGTGAAACCCCATGCAATTTTGTCGTTGTGACCGAGCACGATCCCGGGTCCGCCAGCCAGCGAAAAACCGGCAAGGTCAAAGGGACATTCTTCGTTCTTTGGAAGACAGTGCAAACCGACTTGATACCAAATGGATGGCATGTTAATTCCAAGATGGGGGTCGTTCGCAAGCAGAGGTTTGCCGGTTGTTGTCAATTCACCAGAGACTACCCACGAGTTGGATCCTTTGCTGCGTTCGGGCGAACCAAGCATCCCGTCCAAAAGGGAGGCGTTTTGAAGGACGGCCGTAAGAAGTTCCGTGGGAACATCTGCCGCGGCAAGTGCGGATGTAGTCGCATTGGTCGAGCTTCCGTCACCAATGTTGTTGACGATGAGCGGGTGATCTTCGGGATACGGCGGAAAAAGTTCCGCCAGTTGTTGCGGCGAGAGCGTTTTCATGAGGATCGCGCGTTCGATCTCTTCATTGATATTGTCCTTTAGATCCCATGCCAGCGCGCGCGCCCATGCCAGCGTGTTGACCGGCTCCCAGGGTTCGATCACATAATCGGGATTAATGATCGGCAGGTCGAGGACCGCGTATTCAAGACTTAATTCTTCGTTCGATCTCCCTTTGAGATATGCATTTACGCCATCGGCATAGGATTGAAGAATGGCTTTGTGTTTGGGGTCGAGCGCATCGTACTCCTCCTGCGATGTTTTTCTCCAGCCGAGAGTCGTCAAAAACATATCGGCTTGCAATTGACTCGAGCCGAACATTTCAGCGACTCGACCTTCGCCCACATGTCGATAAAAGTCCATTTGCCAGAACCGATCTTGCGCGTGGACGTATCCCTGCGCGAAGAAAAGGTCGTGCGTTGTGGAGGCATAGATATGAGGGATTCCCATGTGATCGCGATAAATGTCAACGGGTCCATCGAGACCTTCGAGTTGGATCTCGCCATCGATTTGTGGGAAAGATTTTGGCGCGACAGTGTTCGGCAGATAACTTTTGAAGTAGAACGTTCCTCCTGCTCCGAGTAATAAAGCAAGAATTAGAATTCCGAGACCTGTGCGCTGTAGCGCGATCTTTGCTTTCGACATTGAAATGCCTCCAAAAAGATAGTGTGTCATTCTGAGGAGCGAAGCGACGAAGAATCTCGAAATTCACCTGTCGAATGTAGACCGAGACTCTTCGCTACGCTCAGAGTGACATTGTTTATTGAACCGTTCCCAATAAGCGCGGGAACCAATACCAGAGCAAGTCGCGCGCGGGCTTGCCGTGAATCGAT
>DAOTZF010000218.1:0-2932 GCA_034434415.1 Anaerolineales bacterium
CCCCAGCCCAAGGACGCGCGTCACATCCAGTGTCTTGACCGCCGCGCCGAGCAAACCATAATGGTCGAGGATGGCTCCCACCAATAATTGCCCGGCGATAATCAACGTGACCGCCCCGGCGACCCCGATGCGCGGAATCATGAAACTGATCGAGCTCACCACGACCAGGCCGAAGATGCCCGCGCCGAGCGCATACCACGGCACGTTGCGCCATTGTCCCAATTTACTGCCATAGACCAGAAGCGGTATCAATGCGATGACCGCGCCGCCGATGTGCACGATGAACACGCTTTCGAAGATCCCGAGCCGTTGTGTGATCAGGCTTGCCATGGGGCTTTGCAGTCCCACCGCGATGCCGCCCGCGAGACCGATGAGGAGGATGAGGAGAATGGATTCCATGTTGTGTCCTTTGTGATGCGATGATAATCTATTTGTTCGCGTTGATTGGGTTCTCATCGTCCTCATCCCACAACAGCGGATTGGATTCGATGTAATCCGTTTTGTTTTGCAAGTCCTTGTCGTTGCGGATGACGTGTTCGTAGTAGTTGCGTTGCCAAACGGGGACCCCATCAGATCCGCGCATCAAATTTATTCGGTACGAAACCGCAGATTTATAAGATCGAATGATGGTTGGGATGGAACCCTTTACAGGTTTCTGAAATTGTTCCTGCGTAGGGGTACGGCGGGACGATCCACCGTCAAGATCATTCAGACTCTCCGCCGTACCCCTACCATCGGTAATTACAATAATCCCATGCATATGATTTGGCATGATCATATACGCACCTAATTCAATATTGGGAAACCTTTTTGGCAATTTCTCCCATTGTTGTTTTGCAACCAAACCGAACTTGGATAACATCATCTCCTTCTTCACCACCTCCCCGAACAGACATTCCCTCCGCCACGCGACGATCGTCACATAATACGCGCCCTCCTGGGAATAATCAAATCCCTTCAAACGGATCGAACGCCGATGCTTGCCCTGAGCTCTGTCGAAGGGATGCTTTTGCGGATCGAATTTGACCATGCGGGCGATTATAAATCGTTGCCACCCGTAGGGGCGATATCAAGTCATGGCGTAAGGGCGACCCGTCAATCCCTTCCATCATCATAATTTGCAATAAAACTATGCCTGACAATTATCCCGTTTGCGCTGACGGGTCGCCCCTACTGTATATCTATCAATTTCATTCGATAATGACCATGTCCCACAAACTCAATCACATTCTTATCCCTCAAGAATTGAAGTTGTTGTCTTATCTTGGCTTGGATATTGTTATTCAAAGGATGCTTTGCCTTCAAATATCCTTCAAAAGCATAAACATCATCCAATGAAAAATCTTTCTTCTTGATTTTTTCAACACACACCAAAACATCCAGAAGCCAGCCTTTTGCCTCGATATTCTGTGTGCCTTTCACAAATTCGGTCTTACTCCACCTGTCTAAAACTTCATCCTTCCCGCGGACAACGCCATTCTGCACAAAGAAGATCTTCCCCAAGTCAGGAACATTGCTCACGTCAATGTTACAACCAACCCAGCCAGCCCTCCTCGCTGTGGACGCGAGAGCCTTGCGTTTCTCAATAATGGACGGCACGAAGAAATACTTCGGTATCGTCAGGAAATTCCGTATCCCCAGCGTGGACTTGTCATACGTCAGAAAAAAGAAATTGGGAGTGGTGTCTGATTTCAACCGTTCAACCATCGTCGCATAAGCACCATCGACGATTTTCTTCCCCACATTCCCATTCTTTGACTTCAACTCATATTCTTCCGAACAATTTCCACAATAAAAATCAGCGACGGGTTTGTTATTCTCAAATTGACTCAACGCCTTCCCGCAATTGGGACAGAACCCCGAGCGATTGACCCACTCCTCCGTCATTACACGGATTCGCTGTGTTTGACTTTTATATTCACTGGCAGAAAACTTTGAAAGTATTAATTCCATTAAATATTTTCCCTTATTCAGTCATTTATATCATCAGGTAAATCTATCCAGTCAGGCAATCCTTTTGGGAGTACTGCAAGACCTAAAACATCGGCAACTGACAATCTCTTTTCCAGCCAATTGGAATACCCATTGGTTTTCCAAGAATAAACTGCACCACCGATACTTTCGGCAAACTGTTCAGCATTCTTAACATCTTCAAGTTCAAAGAACTCAAACTCCAAAGTATCATCAAGAGAGATTTTCATGAATTGCCTTCCATTGCTCGAATGGTGTTAGATACTTTTGCCCTAAAACTCGGACATCATGCCAGCAGTTATCGCACAGTTCGACCAAATCTGTTGAGCCTTCCTCCCAACAAACTGCTTTATGGCAACGTTCACACTCCCAAAGTTCGCCTTTGCAAGAAGAGTGATTTGTGCTTTCACAACCAACCATTCTTCTATCTTTCCGCTTCGTAATTGTCATAAATCAATATCCGCGTTCCTCTGCGTTTATCAGCGTCCAAATTATTACGTTAAAATCCCAACTCCTTCAAATTCTGTTCCTTACTGCGTTTTTCCTTGCCTCCCAACAACTCCTTCCAAAACTCCTCATCATATCGACGCGAGCGCACAGGTAACGGCATCGGGACACCCCAACCGAGCAACAGAACCTCCTCCTTCGGTTGGAGTCGCGCCAACATGCCGCGCAACGCCTCCCGTCCCGCCAGACCCGAGAGCACCGCGTGGATATCGTCCTCGTCCCCGAGCCAGCCTGAGATGCGCGTCCCCAATTGTGACATGACCTCGTCATAGATCTGCGACGGGCGCTGGTCCACGATCAACAGCGTCACGTAATACTTGCGCAGTTCGCGCGCGATGGTCGCGAAGGTCGTCTGTGCCGCCATCTCGCGGTTCAACAGTTTGTGCGCCTCCTCCACCACGATGATCAACTGGCGCGGCTCCTCTTTTCCGTGCGTGCGGAAGGCGTTGGTCTT
>DAOTZF010000219.1:0-13360 GCA_034434415.1 Anaerolineales bacterium
TTCGATTAACTACTTGCGCCGCTGTATCGTTTCAGCCCTGCTTTCCACACGCGCGTAGCGATGAGAAAGCTCACTACTCCGATCACAAGGAACATAACCATTCGGCTTGCATCCAAATCGCCGCGCAGGGCTTGGAGGGGGACAGTCGTCGCCACGGCAATGGGAATCAGAAAAGTGACAATGATCCTCAACCACACAGGATATACCGTCGAGGGGTAGCGACCCGCGTCGAGCAAGGCTTGGAGGATGGTTACGTTGTTATCGAATTTGGTGAACCAGAATGTGAGGGCGATCAGAACGATCCACAGACTGTAGATGATGATCACGCCTGAAACGGCGAGCAGGATAAATGCCAAAATACTGGCAGGCGTGACGATATCTCCTGAAATGTTAATGCCGATGACGATCAATACGATGGCAAGGACGAGATCCCAGATCCGCCAGACGGTGATGCGCGAAAATGTGACGAGGAACATACTGTTGACGGGTTGCAGGATGGTGTAGTCCATCGAGCCGTCGCGGATGGACTGGTTGAATTTTTCGGTGTTGGGCCAGATCAACGCGATCATCATTGTGTTGACGAGACGGAACACACCGAGCAGTGCGATCAACTCGCCGAAACCCCAGCCGCCGATGGTTTCCGTGTTGCTGAAGATGATGCTCAGGGTGAGCAGTTCCCAGCCGAGCCACATCAGGTTGAGCAAAATATTAACAATGGTGTCGGCGCGGTATGCCACCGCCATTTGAATGTTGACCTTGAGAAATGCAGAGAGCAATTTCAATGTGTGCATGTCATGCTCCCACCGCGGAGAACCGCCTGACGCCGCGTTGCCACGTGAACATGAACAACGTCAACGCAACGACCAGCCAGATCAACCCCGTGATGTAGCCCTGCACGATTTCATTCATTGACATGTTGCCTTGAATCATCTGGATAGGAAGGTACATGAATAGCTGAAAGGGCAGAAAGCGCGCAATGGTTTGAATCAACTCGGGCATGAGCTTGAGCGGGACGAATTGTCCTGCAAACACCAGGATCAGCGCGTAATAAAATTCGTGAATGGAAAAGACGCGCGTCGTCCAGAACGCAAGCGAGGTGATCGCGCCTGAGAGTAAAAAGTTGATGAAATATCCAAGGACGATGGCGGGAAGCGCGAACAGGATGCCGTTCAAAGTCACGGATGCAAAATCAGGCTTGAACACGAGCGCCAGCACGAGCCAGATGGGAACCAGCCACATCAGGTTCAGGGTTTTGAACGCCAGATCGTTGACCAATGTGTTCGTCAACATCGGATGGATCGGTTTGATCAATTCGCCTGAGAGCGAGCCATCCTGGATCTTGTAACCAAAAATGTGGATGATGATGTTGCTCGTCATTTGGTCCACGATGAGCAGGATCATGTAATACGTGATGAAATCGTTGGCGGTGAAGCCGTTCACGCTGCCTTTGGCGGTTGCGATGCTCGTCCACACCGCGAGATAGATAATCGGCGAAACCAGCCAGTACAGTAAATACATGATCAGGTTGGCGCGATACTGCCATTGTTCCGCCCAGTTCACCTGCCAGAGTCGTTTGAAGATCAAAAGCATAAAATTCCTTTTCACCGCAAAGGCGCGAAGGACGCAAAGTTTTTTGCGCTTTCGCGGTTAAATGATTTACTCGTTGAACGCGCGCTCGATGATATTCTCGATCGGCGGGTCTGAGATGCTGATGTCCGCGACAGGGAGTTCGGCGAGCATCCGTGAGGTGACCCTGGTCACATCTTCGGCTTTGACCTGGATGTAGACCTTCTCCGCATCTTCCTCGTTTTGAACTGGTTCGCCATACGGCGACAGATCGTGCCCGTTCGACCCCGCCAGCAACACGCCGATCAACTTGAACGGTGCGATTCGACGCGAGAGGTCGTTGATGCCGCCGTCGTATTTCAATCGTCCATGATGGATGATGATGATCCGTTCGCACAGTGCGGTGACATCCGCCATGTAGTGGCTTGTCAACAGAATCGTCGCGCCTGTGCGTTTGTTGTACTCGCGCAAAAACTCACGGATGCGCGCCTGCCCCGTGATGTCGAGTCCAATCGTGGGTTCATCGAGGAACAACACTTTGGGACGATGTAACAGACCGACCGCGATCTCGCATTTCATCCGTTCACCGAGCGAGAGATTGCGTACGGGTTTTTTCATCAGCGGTTCGAGTTCGAGAAGTTCATCCAGCTCTTTGTAAGTTTTCTTGTACTCGTCATCAGGGATTCGATAGATGGCTTGATTCAATAAATACGAGTCTGCCGCAGGGATATCCCATGACAAACGGTTGCGTTGACCCATCACCAGCGTCATTGAGCGGAGGTAATCTGTTTTCAATTCCCACGGAGTGAACCCAAGCACGTCTGCCGTTCCGCCTGTGGGATGAAGCAAACCTGCCAACATTTTCAACGTGGTTGTTTTGCCCGCGCCGTTTGGTCCGAGAAAGCCGACGATTTCACCCTGCTCGATCTTGAAGTTGACTTCCTGCACGGCTTTCACGTCTTTATACTTGCGTTTGAAGAATCCCTTCACCGCCGCGCTGAAACCACCTTCGCGCTCAGGCACCTGATAGGTTTTACTTAAATTTTGAACAGTGATGGTTGCAGACATGTATCGCTCCAGTAAAAAGCGATTTTATCATTGTTAGAACAAAAGTGCTAGAGAGTTTATCTGCCACAGAGACACAGAGAACACCGAGAAAAAATACTTTTTGAATCTCCGCGGCTCAGCGTCTCTGTGGCAAGTTTTTTCCGACCCATCAGATCGCTGTCACGCGATACCAAATTTCCACATTCACGTTCACGATCTTGCTGTGCTGAATATCCATGCCGAGGCTGGGTTCGGGAGTGATGCCCACCGAGCGCTTCGGCGCTGCCTGCATCGCGGCAAATTGCGGATACGGCATCTCTTCATCGAAATTATTTTCGATCAGGTCATACACGCCGAGCAGTTTCACCCCCAACGATTTCGCGACCTTTTCCGCTTTCGATTTTGCTTTTTCCAGTGCAGTCATCAACCCGTGTTCGCGCGCTTCATCCTCGTTATATTTCCATGCGATGCGCTCCAGTGTTGCGTTCTTTTGTGATGAGATGGCATCGAGCAGGTCGGCGAGCATATCCAGATTTTCGCATTTGACTTTCAGACGATACGTCGCGCTCGACGACTTCAGCAACGCTCCGCTCGATGTTTCGATGTGGACTCCCTGCAACTGGATCGCTTCTGGACTCACCCCAAGGCTGGTCAACCCTTCGACGAGTCCATTCACCTCTTTGGCTTTCTTCATCGCCGCGTCCCCGCTGACAAGCGACGAGCCTTTGACGGTCACGAACAACTCCGCGTGTGAGGCGCGAATCTCCTCCTTGTGGGAGGCGGATACTTTGATGGTGTCGGGTTTGGATTCCATAAACTATTCTTTTTTCGCTACCTTCAGGAATTCTTCTGGTGATACTCTTGCCTGCTTAAGAATGCTGTGTAGTGTACCAATTGCGACTTCGTTGTGCATCGGTACGACGCAACCAAAACTCCCCTCTGACGTGGATTTCTTCATCACAACATGACTTCCCCGCTGGCGTACTTGAACGTAACCAAGTCTCTCCAATGCGCGGATGATTTCCCGCCCTGATAGATGCGGAAGTTTAGGCATACACCGCTACGTCGAACGTGGTTAATAATGGACGATTAACTTCTTGCAATGGAAATTCTTCCAGATAGAGTTCTGTAGCTTCTTTGAGGTTGGCAACAGCCTCTTCAATCGTTTGTCCCTGGCTTACTGTTCCCACTTCGGGGCAATCTGCCACATACCAATCATCTTCTTTATGAATCACAGCAGTAAGGGTTAGGGTCATAGTAGATCTCCTGTCTCTGGCTGAAATTATAGCACTTTCCTTATTGCCAGTTGTGTTAGAAGGATATGAGGATAACAGATTCACGTCACCATCAACTTCTGTTTGGGGTATTTCTTATATCGCTTTTCTTCCATTACTCGTTTGATTCTATCAATACCCTCCCGTATTTCGGCGAAGGAAGTATACAGCGATGAAAAGCCAAGACGGATGTTATCGGGTTCGCGGAAGTCAGGAATAACATTCATCTCTTCGATGAGCGCGCGGTTGATGCGGTAGCCGTCCGCGTGGCGGATGGAGATATGTGAGCCGCGTTGGGCAGAGTCACGCGGGGAGCCGAGGGAAAAGCCGAGAGGGGCGAGCCAGGTATCCGTCAGGAAAGAAGCGTAGTCTGTCATCAAAACGGATTTGGCGCGGATGGAGTCCATGCCTGCGCGCAGAGTCGGTTCGAGGGCGGCTTCCATCGTGAGCAGGGAGATCATCGGTTGTGTTCCCGCCAGGAATCGTTGCGCGCCTGACGCGGGTTCGTAATCGAGACCGAAGTCAAAAGGATTCTTTTGACCCCACCAGCCCCAGATGGGCGAGGAAAGTTTTTCCTGGATAGTTTTGTTGATGTAGAAAAACGCCGGCGCACCCGGACCGCCGTTGAGATATTTGTAGGTGCATCCGATGGCGAGGTCAACGTGGCATTCATCGAGCGCGATGGGAATCGAGCCGACGGAATGAGATAGATCCCAAAGTACGAGCGCACCTTTGTTGTGAGCGAGTTCCGTGATTCGGCGCATGTCGTAGATGTATCCGCTTTTGAACACGACATGCGAGAGGGTGACGAGCGCGGTATTTTCGTTGATCGCTGATTCGAGCGCGGCGATGTTTGGAGTGATGTCATCGTCTATTGCGCCGATACGGATGATGGTGTGGTCTCGATATGGCGGCGGCGGTCGAGTGGACGAAGTCTGTATCGAGACCTCGCCGCCTACTCGACCACCATTTGAGAGTAGTTTTTGTATCCCCTGCAAAATATACAAATCGGACGGGAAGTTAAAGGTGTCGGTGATGATTCGTTTGCGATTCGGTTGAAGTGTGAGCGCGGCAGTGGCGAGTTTGAAAAGATTAATGGTCACCGTATCGCTGACAAGGGTTTGCCCAGCCGCCGCGCCGATGAGTGTTCCGATCTTGTCTCCAACGCGTGAAGGCGCGTCCCACCAGCCTGTATTCCAACCGCGGATGAGATCATGTCCCCATTCTTCGTCCACGATCTGTTTGGCGCGCATCGCCGCGGATGTGGGCATACGCCCGAGCGAGTTGCCGTCTAAGTAGATCAGGTCGGGGTCGGCGATAACGAATTGCTCGCGGTACGAGGCGAGAGGGTCTTTTGAGTCGAGTTGTTTTGCGAAGTCGAGGGAGGGGGAGAAGATGGTCATAAATTCCTTTTTACCACGAAGGACACAAAGGGCACAAAGGGAATGAATAAAGAAGAAAGAGAAAAGATGTTACACGATAAGGGATACGAGTACGAAATTTCGTTTTTCCTTTTCTACTTGTTTACCTGTTTACTTTGTATTTTGCTCATCGCATACTCCGCCAGCGCGGTAATGGTCAGCGATGGGTTGACGCCGGGGTTGGCAGGCATGACGGAGCCGTCCACGACATACAAGCCGGGGTAGTTGAAGACTTGAAAATCCAAATCGATCACGCCATCGGCTTCGCTTGTTCCAAACGGAACACCGCCCATGAGGTGCGCAGTGGTGGGAAAGTTGAACAGGCTGTCGGTGAAGGAGGTGGCGGAGACGCCGTCCACTTTTTCGGCGAAGGCGCGAGTAATCGTATGAGCGAGAGGCAGGCTTTCGGCGCTGTGTTCTTTTTCGTGTTGAACGACCAACCCCTTGCGCCCAAAGGTGAAGAAACTGCGACCAAGCCGAATGCGCGTGAGATTCTCTTCCGTCTGCATCACGAGCAAAATAGTTGTGAGGCGCGCCCAGTGCGAGAAGATTTTGCCGTAGAAAAAATCCCAGGGGTGGATAAGAATATCCCAAAATGTTTTGACAAAACGCATGAGCATGCTGTTCGTGCCTTCGATGATCGGCGCGGATAGAACCCGGATGAAGGATGAGCCATCATTGAACCGCACGGGTTCGACGCGGGTGACTTCATCAGCATTGAAGATCGAGGAGATGGCGATACCTTTCGAATAGTCCACGCCCGGTTTGCGAGCCGTGACGCCGAGAATGTTTTCGCTGTTGGTCCGCACGCGGTTGCCGAGTTGCCCCGAAATTCTGTGGAGTGATTTTGTTTCGTCGCGGCACCGAAATAATAGTTCGAGTGTGCCGAGCGTCCCTGCTGAGACGATGACGTTCTTTGCATAAATAGTTTGCTTGCGTTTGATGAACGCTGTGGATGATTGATAGACGATGGCATAACGCGCGTCGTTGACTATAGTCGATGGACCTTTGACCATGTTTTGCGAATGATCGTCCAACGTCAATGGTCGAATGTCAACAACCTTGACTTCCGCGCGCACCTCTGCGCCATTCTTCTCCGCAAAGTACAGATAATTTTTCATCAAGGTGTTTTTTGCACCAAAGCGACACCCGACCATGCATCCGCCGCAGAAATTACAACCGACACGCTCGGGTCCCTCCCCGTGGAAGTATGGGTCGGCGACTTTGACATTTTCCTCCCCGAAAAAGACTCCAACGGGCAACGACTCAAACGTGTGACCATAGCCCAGTGATTCGGCGATCTGTTTGCCAATTTGATCGGCATGAGTGAGGCGCGGATTGCGCGTCACGCCGAGCATTTTGCGCGCGGACTCGTAATGCGGCTGGAGTACGGTCTTCCAATCGTTGAGGTGACTCCACGACGGCGAGGCAAACAGGCGGTCGTCCGGCTCGATGAGTACGTTGCCATATCCGAGGCTCCCGCCGCCGACACCGCTCCCGTGCATGGCAAGTAATCCGTTCATGAAGGTCATCTCGAAGAAGCCGTGGAAGCGCAGGGCGGGCAGCCAGAGATATTTGGGGAGGTTCCAATTTGTTTTGGGGAAGTCTTTATCCTCAAATCGTTTGCCGCGTTCAAGGACGAGGACGGAATATCCCTTTTCAGTGAGCCGCATCGCGGAAACGGAGCCACCGAAGCCGGAGCCGACGATTACATAATCAAAGCAATCAGCCATCAGCGGTCGGCTCTCAGCGTTTTGAGAAGGGAGGCGAGCATGCGTTTGACTTCCTCAACATCGTTATGAAGTTTTTCGTATGAGTCTTTGGAGAGAAATTCCAAATCACGGGCAAGAATAAGTTGATATTCCGTTTCACTGGCAGAACCCATCGCAATTTGAAGGAAACGGGCGAATTCCGCGTCTGTGTTTCTTCCACATCCTTCGGCGATGTTCGTTGGAATGGACATGCTCGCGCGTCGGATTTGTGAGGTTAATCCGTAAAGTTCTTCTTTCGGGAAATCCTTTGTTGCCTTATAAACCACTAAAGCCAACTGATGGATTTTTTCCCATACTTTGAGTTGACGGAAGTCTTTCATGCCTCGATTATAAGCGTTCAGCGGTCACCTATCAGCTTTCAGTTAGAACTGATGGCTGATCGCTGAATGCTGTCAGCTTTTCTTACTCTCTCCTCCCCTTCAACACAATCCTGATCGGCGTCCCCAAAAATCCGTATTCTTCCCGAATTTGATTTTCCAAATATCGTAAATAAGTGAAGTGCATCAATTTGGGATCGTTGACATAGATCATAAACGTCGGCGGGTCACTTCTCACTTGCGTGCCGTAGAACATCTTCAACGCCCGTCCCGCGTGGGTGGGGTGCGGGTGCGCGTCCTGCGCTTTGTGAATCACCGCGTTGATCTTGGATGTGGTTAATCTTGCGAGTCGTTCCTCCTGCACGCGGATCGCCATCGGCAGGACCTGCTCCACCCGTTGACCGGTCTTGGCGGAGATGAATAACAGCGGGACGTAATCCATGAAGTTCAAGTCGCCGCGAATCCTTTTTGTAAATTCCTCCATCGAGTATGAGTCTTTTTCCACCGCATCCCACTTATTGACGATCACCACGCACGACTTCCACTGCTCGAGGATGAACCCTGCGATGTGCGCATCCTGTGCAGTAATACCTGTTGTTGCATCGATCACCAGCAATGCCACGTCGGCACGCTCGATGGCTTTGAACGAACGCAGGACGCTGTATTGCTCCACGCCGTGCTCGATCTTGCCGCGCTTGCGGATTCCCGCCGTGTCGATCAATGTCACTTCCAGACCGTTCACTTCGATCTTTGTGTCGGTCGCGTCGCGCGTGGTGCCGGGGATCGGACTGACGATCGCCCGCTCTTCACCTACTAACTTGTTCAACAAACTGGATTTGCCCGCGTTCGGTTTGCCTACGATGGCGATCTTGATACTGTCGTCCTCCTCCTGCGATTCCTGCTCCGGGAAAGATGCCACTAATATATCGAGCAGGTCGCCGGTGTTCGTGCCGTGGATGGCAGAGATCGCTATGGGCTCACCCAGCCCCAACTCGTAGAATTGAGGCGCCGCGTCCATCGTTTCACGGGATTCGCATTTGTTGACCACCACGATGATGGGAGGAAAAAATGATCCACTTTCCGTTTTTTTTTGCGAACGCCGCAGGATATCCGCCACTTCGAGATCGGGCGATGTAACGCCAGCCTGACCGTCGTTCACGAAGAGGACAACATCCGCTTCATCGATAGCAACCTGTGCCTGAATGCGGATATCGTCGATAAAATCCGCCGAGCCGACCGAAAGCGGAGTCCTGCCGCCGTGAGTCGGGTCGATGCCGCCCGTGTCGATAACGTGAAAGGCGCGGCCGTTCCATTCGGCTTCGCCGAAGAGTCGGTCGCGGGTGGTGCCGGGCGTATCGTCCACGATCGCCATGCGTTCGCCGACGAGACGGTTGAATAAAGTTGATTTGCCGACGTTGGGTCTTCCAACGAGGGCTACAATAGGCTTGGGCATTTTCGATTTACTCGCTAGGATAGGTTAGGGACCGGGCGTCCCTGTGCCGGGGACGGACAGCGTTACCTCAATGGTGCCCGGCAGAATGGATTCGACAACGATGTTTTCGATGAGCACCTCGACCGAAGGGGTCAATTGATACGTGCCCGCTTCCAGATCGGTTACGTCAACAGTGACGATGATATCTTGAGGTGTCAACACATCGAGCAGAGGCAATGGGCCGGAGATGATCACATCCACGGTTTGGGGCGCAACCACAGCAGTCAAACTTTCGGGCAACCCGGTCACGGTGATCACTTGATTCAAAAGCGTCACACTCGTTTGAATCGGCGAGATCGCCACGTGCACTTCCACGGTCTGTGCGCCGACGATGGTGATGGCTTCAGGCAGATTCAACGCAAGCCGGGTTGAAATATCTTCCTTCGCATCCTGCAAATCGAGAGATAGGGTTTCCACTACGCCGGGCAACGCATTCACCAATTCGGGTTCGGAGGCAAAGACGGTGATGACCGGCGGAAAGACCGAGATGTTTTCAAGCCGATAACCCGCGGCAACCTGTCCGCTGACAACGACCTTAACAGCTACATCACGGAACCCGCCTTGCTGGCTGATGGGAATGGAGACGCGGATCGATTCCGGGTTCACGGAGAGTCCGCCCACGATGGAATTTTCCACATCGAGGATCTGAACCGGTATAGCCTGGTCGATGCTTTCGCGTGCGCCTGCAAAATTGACGAGGATGCGGGCTTTCTCCGCCTGCTTGATGATCGATTCGGGACCGGAGATGATCACTGTGCTCGCGTCCATGGTCGCCTCGCCCGCCTGATACCCAATGGCAGGCTCACCCCGAAGCGAAAGGTCCACAGGGAGTGTGATGGAAGCGACTCGCTCCAACGTCACTGAAATGGACGCTGGGCTGGAAAGTACGATCTGGGTCGGGCGGACGAAGATCTGAATCCGGATATCCTGTTCATGAATGCCTGCGCTGAGATTCGAAAGATCCAGGATGGCGCGCACGGAATTCTCCTGCGCGGTTAGTTGTTCCCACACGGATCGCGGCGCACGAAGGGTTACTTCGATAGCGGAGGGGATTTCACTTGTGATGACGAGCGCCGGATCCTTCCCAACGATTTCGAGCGGCACTGTGATGGGGGAGCGGATTTCATCCGGGTCGGCGGCGGTGACCGCGGAGATCCATACCGCGATGGCAAGGATGAGAGCAAGGAGTAGGGTTCGAAAATTCGATGCCAGCCAGCGCATGTCAGTTATCCCTGCGGAATAGATTCGGGAAGAATCGTTGCAACCACACCTTGCGCGGCGTGGTATTCGAAGATTGATAGAACGCGACCAGGATGTTCTCGAGCCGTTCCGGGTCGATGCGGCGGATCATGCGTCCCGCGTGCGAGATCGAGATCGAGCCGCTTTGCTCAGATACAACAACGGATACCGCGTCGCTGACTTCTGATGCTCCCAGCGCCGCGCGGTGACGCAAACCCATCTGACGTTCAGGATTGCGGTTGAGGATTCCGCTCGCTGAAAGAGGCATGACGCACGCCGCGGCGATCACCCGACCATCAGCGATGATGACCGCGCCGTCGTGCAACGGCGTATCGGGATAAAAAATTTGCAACAGCAGTTCGGGTGTCACCTGCGCACCGAGCTGCACGCCGGTTTCAATGTACTGCTCGAGAGTGTCGTTGCGTTGCATTATGATCAACGCGCCATGTTGCCGCGCAGAGAGCCGGCGCGCGGCTTCGACCACCGCGTGAATTATCTTGAGAGTCTCCGGTTGCTGGTTGTTGTTCGCCCCGGTGACAAAGGTGCCGGCGCGCCCCAGTCTTTCCAGTGCCCGGCGAATCTCCGGCGCAAAGATGACCGGGATGGCGAGCAGCAGTGCGGGTAATGTGCTCTGCACCAGCCATGAGAAGGCTGGTAATTCGAACAGCGAGGTCAGAAGGATCAGCGCGATGACAAGGAAGATCGCACCCCGCAGCAACACCATTGCCTGAGTGTCGCGCAATGTGTAGAGTGACGCGAAGAAAATCAGCGCGACCAGCAGAATATCGAGCACGCTCAACCAGTTGAGGCGCTGAAAAATGAAGAAGACGTTATCGAGGAAATTCGCCATCGGTAAAAGTGTAATTGGTAATCGGGGATTGGTAAATGGTGAACGGACGCAAAGGATTTCTGGTTCCGACAGGCTGACCATGAAAACAGTGCCTTCGCGACTTTTCGGTGGCTGGCTGGAGTCATCTTTTTAGCCGCTCCCAAAAAATTGGATAAACCCCCTCGAAATTACTAATTCCCAATTGCTGGGTTTAGATCGGTCTCAGCACACGGTCGGCGCGGAGTTGTTTGAAGAATAACGCCCCGCCGCGCGGCATGGACTCGTTCGCGGCTTCCGTCCACACTTGTGAGCCGAGTGATTCCGGCGTTCGTCGAGAGTACCCGAGGCTTTTCCAAACCGAATCGAAGCCGACGAGATCCATGGGAGGAAAGACGAGCGAGGCTTCACACTGCAGGTCGTTTGAGGCATGTTCCACTTCGTGAAGCAGGAGGGGAAGTGCCTTGTCCGCAGCGATTCGCGGGTCCAGGTACAGATCGACCGTGCGTGATACGAGATTTTCAACCTGCCAGCCTGCGATCCCGACCGGATCGCTCCCCTTGTAAAGGATCAGGAAGGCTTTTTCTCCAAAGGCTTCCATTACATCATCCGATGTCATGGCATGTTTGCCTTTGCTGAGACGGGCAAGGAGGTCGGCGATTCGTTGCGAATCTCGTGGGCGCCCGCGCTCGAGTAAAAATTCTCCGGGCTTGGTGTCAGTCGAGATGAGCGGAGCAGTTCCCTTTGTAGAAGTGACCGCATTCCATCCCTCCAGAACCTGCTTCCATAAATCGTCGTACGAGCCGTTGTTCTTGATGACGATGTTCGCCGCGGCTAGTTTTTCTTTTTGCGGCGCTTGTGCATTGACGCGTTGGAGCGCCTCTTCATGGCTGAATCCGCGTTTGCGGATGAGTCGATCCACCTGGACTTGCGCCGGCGCATCTGTGACCCAGATGGAATCGCACTCGTTCCGTAGATCGGATTCGAGCAGTTTGATCGCTTCGATCACGACGACGGGTTGGGTGGAGCGGCGGATGAGGAGGTCGACCGCCTGCGTGACGTAGGGATGGATGATCGCTTCCAGTTGGGCGAGCGCTTCGGGGTCTGAAAAGACAAGTTTGCCAAGTTTGCCGCGATCGATCTGCCCGTCCTTGTCAACCAGCCACTTGCCGAAAGTATCGAGCACGCGTTTATAGCCCGGAGCGTCGCTGGCGATGACGCGATGGGCGAGTGAATCGGCATCAATGGTGTACGCGCCGAGATGCTCGAGCATGCGCCGCACGACGCTTTTGCCGGTGGCGATATTGCCAGTAAGACCGATGATCGTTTTGCCCTGCCGCTTGCTCACGATGACTCCTCCAGAATAAGACCTGCAATGCTATTTTAATGTCTTTTTCCAATGCGGAAAGACCCGTTTTCAAATTTGTCGGTTGTTGCCCGCCGTTGACGCTCCTCTGCCTTGCGTGTATGATGAACAATGCCTCAGGTTGGTCGGGCGATCGCGGTGGCGCGTTGGCGCCATCGAGGAAAGTCCGCACTCCATAGAGCACGGCGTCGGATAGTCCCCGGGGCGGGGAAGCCTCCGTTGAGGAGCGAACCTGCCGGAACAGGGCCACAGAAACAAGTCGCTCCCTCACCCCCATCCCCTCTCCCAATGGGAGAGGGGCGCAGGGGTGAGGGCAGTAAGAGTGAAAAGGTGGTGTAAGAGACCACCGGCGTTTGCAGTAATGCAGATCGTCAGGTAACCCCCGCCGGGAGCAAGGCCAAGCAGGGACGAAGCCATCTGCGGATGGCGGGAGACGGCTCGTCTTCATACGCACCCTTTCACGTGGTGATTGGGTCAGTCCCGGGTAGGCCGCACCGAGCGGCGCGGCAACGCACCGCCCAGAGAGATGATCGCACAGGCGAAGCGATTCGCCGGACAGAATGCGGCTTATAGACCGACCTGAGACGTTATTATTCATGATGTTTTATCCCAAAGAACACGAGATCGCCGAATCCATTCTGAAAGATGTACTCGCAAAAGCGCAGAACGCTGGTCGCATCTCCGGCGTTCATATTATGGTCGGCGAAATTTCTGAGATCCGCCGCGATCTGTTCCGATCCGATTGGAAAGAACTCACCCGCGATACACTCGCCGAAGGCGCGCAGATTCACTTCCACATCGTTCCAGCCGATGTGCAATGCATGGCGTGCTTTCAAAAGTATCATCCTGAAGGCGGTGAGATTCACTGCCCGCATTGCGGGAGTTTCGGCGCGAAGATATTATCTGGCGAGGAGATTTTTCTTGAATCCATCGAGATGGAAAATGAATAAAAACATTTTGGCGACGATACTCCTCCTCTTTTTAGTGGGATGCAATCTTCCTGCCGCTTCAACCCCGACGGCGGACCTGTTCGCCACACT
>DAOTZF010000220.1:0-2642 GCA_034434415.1 Anaerolineales bacterium
AGTTGGTAGTCCGCCTGCGATGCGACGATACACAGGCGCGCAGGAGGATAATGCCGCACTGGCAGTGACAAGAGCAGAGAGTTTTAGAAAATCGCGGCGGGAGATCATGGTAATTGGTAAATAGTAATTAAGGATGGAGGGATACTGGAGATTAGAGAATTGGAGATCGGATGGGTTTGTTGAATTTGATTTAAGCAAGGTTGTGCGATGGGTTTGCCCATGTTTCCGTGTCTACTTTTCCACTTTTTATACACCCTCTGTCTTCAACGTGTTTACCTGCATACCTGTTTCCTTGTTTACACTCCCTCGCGGCATCCAATTCAAGAAAGCGAACGCGGTCGCGCCAAAGGAGATGATGAGGAGAGGAATCCACACGAAGAGCCAGCCGATGAGCGGGAAGAACGCGGCGAGTTCGAGGATCACCGCGCCGCGGACGAATCCACCGAGGGATGAGACGTTGCTGTGCTGTGCGAGACGGAATCCGAGGTGTGCAGCGATTCCTGCCGACCCGATGGAAGAAACGGTCAGCGACAGACCGAGCAATATCCAGCCGAGTGATTTGGCGGGACCGATCGGCAGTGCCATCAAAATGAAGATGGGGATGATCAGCGCGATGAGGACGATCAGCCCAAACCAGAAAGTGGACGCGGGAGATTTCTCCACGCGGGTTTGCGCGCGTTTGATGAGGTTCGGGAACAACAGCCACCACGCGGTGAGCATCGCTGGGAACGCGACGCCGAAGATCAGCAGGATGAAAAAGATGGCGGTCATGTCAGCCATGGGAGTTTTCCTTTCGTTTGGTTGATGCTAGGGATACAGGGTAAACGCAGGAAAAGTTGCAGTAAATGAATGGTGAGTGGTAGGGAAAAGAAAAGACGCGGGGTGAGCGCGTCCTTTTGAGAGAAAACCTGACAGGTCTTCAGCGCGACGATGTAAATCAAAAGAATCGCGCGGACAAATATCCTTATCAGTCTTGGATTCTCGGAGACCTGTCAGGTTGGGTTATTTCTCGCGTTGGAAGAATCCCAAAATCACCGCGCCGAAGCCTGTGAGGACAACGAATGGAAACAGCAGGAACCATCCCACCGTTGGAATCGCGGAGCCAAAAGCCATGATCACCGTACCCCAAAACGTTTTTTTCCAGGCGGCGAATTCAGGGAACACTCGTTCGCCAAGGATGCCGACCATTGCAGATAAACCGAAACTCTGCAGGACAACCAGCACTGCGGCGATGACCAGCGCGGGCACCAGCAGGATGAATCGCAGGACACCATTGTCCACCCCTTCCGCAAAAGCGAACAACACAACGGCTAGCGCACCGAAGAACAGGAAGTTGACGAAGCCGATACCCAGCGCACGCCCCGGCATCCGCTTTACGATTCCGGTCGTTTTCTCGACGCGCGCAGTGAAGAACGCGCTGACAACGAGAAAATAACAAGCAAAAGCAACTGCGAGCAAAGTAACGAGAAGTGTTACGCGAAGGATTTCGGTCATGTAAATCTCCTGTTTTTTTATCGGCGAATGAAATTTCTCAACAGCAACCCATTCCCCACCAGCCAGAGCAGGGACGCGCCCACGAGTGTGAGAGAAAGCGTCAACGTTGGAATTTGAAGCGGCGGCAGTGAAAAGGCAGGTAGTTGGAAATCGGTAAATGTGTCAAGCAGAGTCAGCCATTGCGTTTGAATCCGAATCAAAATTTCGGTGAACGATGGAGTGTCAATGGCAGGCAACAGATTCATCACGAACGGCGCCGCAACGATGAGGGCGATCAACGCGAGCGCGGCTTGCAGAGTCGCTGTCAGTGTGAGCCAGCGCGGAAGTTGCGGAGTCAATTGTCCCTGCGCGGTGAAGCGTGCGGCGATGGAGTGAGTCAATTCCACTTCGGGGAGCGAATCCAATTCGGCGAACAAAGTTTGAAGCACGGCAAAACGCGCCGCACAATCCGCGCACGAGGCAAGATGCGATTCGATCTGCGCGCGTTCGGAAGATTCGTTATCGAGATATTCGTTGAGTTGATCGTCAGTCAGATGCATGGAGTTTCTCCGCGAGAAGTTTGCGGGCGCGGAAGAGATGACTCTTCACGTCGCTTAGCGGGATGTTTAATTCAGCCGCGATCTCATCGTAGGACAGGTCCTGATAATGCCGCAATTCTACAACGACGCGATACTGCGCAGGCAGGGACGCGAGCGCGCCGCGGATCTGTTCGCTTCTTTCTCTCGCTTCAACCTGCTTCTCCGGTCGTTGACGTTCATCCGCATCCCGTTCCTCGTCCAGCGGCGCCGTGGACTTCTGCGACTCAAGATGGTTGAGGCACAGGTTCGCGGCGATGCGCCGTACCCACGGACCGAACTCGCGCTCGTGGTCGAAGGTATGCAGGCGGTCGTAGGCTCGCATGAAGGTTTCCTGCGCCAGATCTTCGGCTTCGCCGCGCTCGTGCAAGATGCGGTAGCAGACGTTGAACACGTTGGTCTGGTAGCGCGTGACGAGTTCGCCGAACGCGTCCGCCGAACCGGCGTCGCCGCGACGGGCACGGGCGATAAGGTCGCGGTCGGTGGGCGCGGTCATGGCTAAATTGTAGTACAGGAGTCAACGGGGAAAAGTTGCAGAGGAGTTTGGAACTATTTTGCGCTCAAATATTTCTT
>DAOTZF010000221.1:0-4718 GCA_034434415.1 Anaerolineales bacterium
CCGACCGTGCCGTGATGGTGGCACGAATCAAACCCGACCTCGCCTCTCTCCACCATGGAAATTGCTTCTGCTTCCGATTTGGCGATCCCCTCGAACAGCATCGCACCGATGATCGCTCCCCGAAGCGGACCAGACATCCGTGCCCACTCAATTGGTGGACCTGCGTGCAGGAACAAATTATCTTTCATCCCAGGGATTACATCGCGTGCGGGGGCAACGGCTTTCAAAATGGGACGCGCTTCCATTAAGCGGTTGATGGCAGTGGTGTTTGCGGTATCTATGTCCATATTTATCTCCATGTAATTCGTAATTGGTAAATAGTAATTACTATTTACCAATTACGTTTTGCTTTTTATCTTCGCCAGCAGCGCCGCCATTTTTTCATTCCCACCCGCAGGTGGACGCCATTCCACGTGGACGGCTTGTGCGCCTTGCGAGATGAGACTATCGTAAAAGGATTCAAGCCCCACGTTAATCGCGGCTAGTGGTTCTTTCAATTGTTCAAGATTGACAGGAGTAAATTCACTCTTCTTATTGGTGCTAAACCGCAGGCTGATATATTCCACGGCTTCAGTTGCTGTGTGGAATACATTTACGCCTGCTTCTTTTAATTGATCCAGTTGAGATTGAATATTTTGCGGATCTTCATCTGTGCCAATTACCATTGCAACGAATTCAACATCTTTTCTGTTTCCTTGAATCTCTCGAATCGCAGGAACTAATTCACTTGCAGGATCAAGATGCGAACCTTCGCCGAGCACAACATCAAACAGGATCATTCCGACTTCTGAATCTGCAGCTTCCTGTTTCATGCGGCGGATGCGTAAGTCGTTATCAATCATCGGGTGGAGACGCCCCACCATGAAGAACTCGTCGCCAAGGTCAATGATAGTGTGGGCGCGACTGTGAAGTGGGTCTTCGAGTAATTGGTTATTGGTAATTGGGGCATTAGAATAGATGGGAGCAAGAAATGACTGCAACCCCAATAAAGTCTCATAAGCCAATGTTCCGCCAGAGAACAAACCGCGTAGGTAGTAATTAGTAATTGGTAATTCTTTGTCAATTACTAATTCCCAATTATCATTTACTGCCATTTCTGCCGCCTCGCTCAAACTTATTGCAAAATGTAAGTTGCCAATTTTTCTGGCTGGCGGGGGATAACCAATGAAATAAATAATAATAGGTTTGCCGATCTGTTGTGCGGCAGAAATAAGTTGCGTGGCAATATCAGGTGAAGGCGGCTTGGAAATGAGGGCAATGACTTTTGTTTCATCATCACGCGCCAAAACATCCAGCGCTTGATGTGCAGTAATCGCGCCAACATCCGATTTCAAGTCCCGCCCACCCGTGCCGATGGCGTGACTGACGCCCGCACCGAGATTGTGGATCTGTGCTGTAACAGCTTGCGTGCCCGTGCCAGACGCTCCCACCACACCGATATTGCCGCGCCGCACCCGATTGGCAAATCCCAAACCAATTCCATTGATAATGGCTGTGCCGCAATCAGGTCCCATCACGAGCAGACCTTTTTCACGGGCAGTCTTCTTCAGAGCGATTTCATCCTCAAGTGAAACGTTGTCACTGTAAAGAAAAACATGTTTGCCAAGTTCAAGCGCTTCACGCGCCACCCCAGCCGCATACCGCCCAGGGACGGAGACTAGCACCCAATTCGCCTCAGGCAGTTGCTTGACTGCTCCGCTCAAACTTCGTGGACGGAAATCTTGTGAGACACTGGATGATTTTCTTCGGGCGAGTAATTCATCAATTTTGCCAAACGCATCGGTTGCGGAAGTTTCATTTTCGGCTTTAATGACGATGAGCAAATCGTCGGGATTGGCAGTGACGGCTTCGGGCAGAAGGTTGTTCGCCGCGAGCAGGTCGCGGTTGGCAGGAGTCGCCATGACGACGCCCGCGTCCAACACGCCAGCCAAGCCGAGCAAGCCGCGTTGAAGTTGCATCAACACGACCGAGTCGTAATACGCTCCCGCGCGGACATTCCACTTGACGACGGTCATATCGCCCTCACAACTTTTTCGATCTCTTTCGCCCACGCGAACAATGATTCGTCTGCATTCCACATTCCGACCAGTTGCAAGCCCATCGGCAAATTATCTTCGTTCTTCGTTGTGGGGATGTTGATCGCAGGGAATCCGATCTGTGTCCACGGCAGGCACATGACAGGGTCGCCAGTGGAGTCGAGTCCTTTCGGTGCGGGACCGATTGCCGGAGGGCAGATCCACAAATCGATTTGATTTTCCTTCATGGTCTGTGTGATCAAGTTTCGGAATTGATCGCGAGCCTCCAAATGAGATTGGCGATCGAAGATCTTTTGTCCGCGACGGATCAGATCGGCAAATTTTTGCGAGTAGAGGTTTTCATGTTTGGCAAACCAGTGCTCGTGAACATTCGCCGCGTCGTAAGACAGGATGGCATCGTGGTGGTCGCGGATTTGCTGAAAATCGTCCATGACGTGGACGCGGCGCAGGGTGAACCCTGCCTGGGCGAGCGAGTCACACAGGTTGTTGAAGCAGGCTAACGCGTAGTCTGAAGCGCAGGAGAGGTATGGTCCTTCGGGGATTCCAAGTGTCGGTCTCCTATCCCAATTCTCTAATCTCCAACTCTCTAACATCGCTGCCGCAACACGCTCCGCTGTCTCTACATCATTCGCAAATAATCCGATATGATCCAACATCGGTGAAAGCGGAATGACGCCTTCGCGCGAAATTCGTTCATACGTTGGCTTGAAACCGACCACGCCGCAAAACGCGGCGGGGCGAATCACTGAGCCAATCGTTTGCGTACCAAGCGTGATGTCACAAAGATTTGCGCCGATTGCCGCCGCCGATCCACTGCTTGAACCGCCTGGGGTGTGATTCGGATTGTGCGGGTTGCGCGTGGGACCGGGCGTGAAGTAGGCAAATTCGGTGGTGACGGTTTTGCCCATGATGAGCGCGCCCGCGTTTTTGAGTTGTGTCACGCTCACGGCTTCATTCCCCTGCAAATCTTGTGAAGGCAATTTACTTCCCGATTGCGTGGTGAATCCTTTGACATGAAAAATATCCTTCACGCCAACGGTCATTCCAAAAAGGGCAGGGCGGTTGTTTGCATCGGGATATTTTTTGATAAGTTCTTCTGCCTCTTTGAGCAATCGGTCAAAACGGTTGTCTTCTGGAATAAACGCAAGCACATCAGGTTCGCGTACAGAAAAACGGCTCTCTAGCTGAGAGACATATTCTCTTGCCGTTATTTCACCTGCTTGAAATGTTTGTGCCAAATTCATGATCAAGATTTCATTTTTTCGCTGGCAAGCTTGACCGCATCCACAATATGCTGATACCCGGTACAGCGGCAGAGATTGCCCGAGAGTGCATGGCGGATCTCGTCTTCGGTTGGATTCGGGTTTTGCTTCAGGAAGGGAATCATCGTCATCAAAATGCCCGGGGTGCAATATCCGCATTGCAAGCCGTGCGCTTCCCAAAACGATTGTTGTAATGGATGCAGATTGTCTTTGTCGGGTGCAAGCCCTTCGACGGTTGTGATCGAATGACCATCTGCCTGCACGGCGAAGATCAAACACGAGCGCATCGATTCGCCGTCGAAGAGAATCGTGCAGGCGCCGCATACGCCATGTTCACAACCAACATGCGTGCCTGTCAGCCCGAGTTCGTGGCGTAAAAAATCGCTCAGCAGCAAGCGCGGCTCCACGTCGCGCGTGTAGGTTTGTTCGTTGACGGTGAGGGTGACTTCGGTCATTGCATATCCTTTAAGAAGACCATAGACGATGGACGATGGACCATGGGTCTACGGTCTATTGTCTATCGTCTAAATCTTTTTCGCGCGTTCCAACGCAGTCTTCAACGTCTTCGCTGTCAACGCCTTTGCCAGATGGCGTTGAAACTCAGCTGAAGCGTGCATGTTCCCGAACGGATTGATCTCTTTTTCGCCCACGAAAGCCGAGACAGACCCGATCACCTTCTCGTTCAATATTTCCCCTTCCAAACTTTTCGCGGCTTCGATTGCCTCCAGAGGTCCGTCGCCTGCATTGAGATACACCAGTTTTGCAGACTGGCACTTTCCATCTTCATCCAACGTCACGAGCGCGGCAACGCCCATCATGGCGTAATCACCGGCGCGCGGCGCAACTTCCATGAACGACCAGCCCGTGCGCGGCGGCATGAACGGAATTTCGATCTCCACCAGAATTTCATCGGGTTCGAGTGCAGTGGTGAACATTCCCGCAAAAAAATCTTTGGCATCCATCCAGCGCTCGCCAGATTTATTTTTTGCTTTCAACCTCGCACTCAACGCAACCATCAACATCGGCAGTTCGGCGGCAGGGTCGGCGTGGACAATGCTCCCGCCGATCGTTCCGCGGTTGCGGATTTGCGGATGCGCAATGTTCGGCACGGCTTCATGCAACAGTGGCGTGCGTTTCTCAATTGATTTATCAAATTCAAGGTGTCGTTCACGCACCATCGCGCCGACGCGAATCACATTTCCCTCTTCGCGGATAAAACTCAACTCCGCCACGCGGTTCAAATCGATCAACAGGCTGGGTTGCACCACGCGGAAGTTCATGGCAGGCACAAGACTTTGCCCGCCTGCCAGAATCTTCGCCTCCCCTGCGTGCTGGCTCATCAAATCCAATGCCTGTTCTAGTGATGTCGGTGCATGATATTCGAACGGAGCAGGTTTCATTTTTATGTCATTGCGAGGGC
>DAOTZF010000222.1:0-4829 GCA_034434415.1 Anaerolineales bacterium
TCGCCTGATCGCATTGCCTTGAGATGACCGATGGGAGTCTGCAAAACCAAATCGCACCCGGGCCAGACCGCATCCACGCCCGCGTCCTTCGCCTTTTGAACCGATTCGCGTATCTGTGCCTCATCGCCTCCCGCCAACACTGCAACGGGGTCGAGATTACCGAACAATAAAAACCCACCGAGGGCGGTGCGTGACGAAGCCAGATCGTTCACCTGGTCCACCGAGATGGCTTCTGCGCCGCTTTGCGCGATCACCTGCATTGATTTATTCGTATTCCCACACACCGACAGCACGCGAGGGCTGGGCAGATTCGAGTGCAACTGCTTCAATGCGGGCAAAACAAATTGCTCGAACTTTGCGGGACCAATAAACCCCGGCGAACCGCCCATCTCGTGAATGGTGATGAAGTCTGCACCATTATTGCGGTAGACCCCTCCGATTTTGGAAAGAAAAGAGGAAAGATGAAAGAGAGCATCGAGCACAACTTGCGGCTCCTTCTTCATTTCAATAAACAGATTCTTCGGGTCGCACAAATACAACAGCAGCGTGTACGGACCCGGTATCATCCCAGAAACTATAACTTCATTCCCGATATCCTCTTTCACTAACCGAATCGCATAACACACAGTTTCCAGTCTTTTGGTCTCTAACGCTCTACTCTCCAGTCCCTCAATCTCTTTCGCTCTCTCTACTACCGCCCTCCTCACCTGCGGAAATCCATCCCCTTCATAATTCAACTCCGCACCTAGCATTTCAGCAGGCATACACAAATCCAGCGGCAGAGTTGCGGACGGCATCCCGGTCAACTTGAACGTGCTCGCCGCGGCGCGCGCCATCTTTTCGGCATCAAGATGGATCTCCTGAAATGCAAGCCCCTCGCTTCGCAATCCCTCCTCCGTGATGTGAATCAACCCGCTGAACGCGGGAGGCGAGGCGGGTTTGTCTCCGTTCAATAAGGAAAGAATATCTGCGCGGGGATTCATGTCGGAGTTATTCCTAAGAGTCGGAATCGAATTTCCTTTCCCAGCGGGTATAGCGGAAGCAAATCAGCGCGATAGCCCCTACCTGCGTATTCCTGCATCAACTTGCGCGCTTGAATCAACACTTCACGATCCCAGCCGAAGGGGAGCGACAACAGTGTCTCGACCGCGGGATGCATCTTCTCGTCCGTCTTTTGATGGTACAACCTGAACTGCAACTGCCACGCTTCCAATTCGCCATACACTGAGAGCGCGGTCAATAGTCCCTGTTGCAGATGTTTCACTTCATGGATCAACAACGTGAGCACACGCGGGTCGGAGGGATTCGTTTCAAGCGAATAATGAATCGTGTTCAAGTGGATCGTCCCGAGCGCGGTCCAAAATGCTCCGACGTTTTTTCGCACCCTCCAAAAGCCAATATAGGTTTTCCGCATCCTCAAGAACGACGCGGCTGCCCGACCCTCCTCGCCGAATCCCTCCAAAGAAAGCAACAGGTTCCGGTTCCATGCCGCGCGCGTCACTTTTGATAGCAAGTGAGAGTCACTCCGATTACAATTGGCGTGAGTATAAATCATCTGAGGCAAACATGCGACCCGTTGCAATTCTTGGAATCGGACAAACCAACATAGACGAACAATGGGACAAATCCCTGCGCGAGATCGGGGGCGAAGCCGCTCTTGCCGCCATGCACGATGCAGGCATGGACAAAGTCGACTCGCTCTTCGTGGGCAATATGCTCTCCTCCACCATCAGCGGGCAGAACCAACTTGGCGCCTTCTTCGCGGATTGGATCGGGCTGTGGAAACAGGAAGCTGTGAAAGTGGAAGCCGCATGCGCCTCCGGCGCGGCGGCGCTTCGCGCGGGACTGATGGCTGTATCGGCGGGGGACATCGACTCGGCGCTGGTGGTCGGCGTCGAAAAGATGAGCGACAAAACCGGTCACGATGTCACCTCCGCCCTCGCCACCGCCGCCGACGCGGACTACGAATTGGAGCAAGGCATTTCATTTGTTGGGCTCAACGCGCTCATCATGCGCCGCTATATGCATGAGTTCGGCTGGAAGCACGAAGATTTCGCGCCGTTTTCGATCAACGCGCACGCCAACGCAATGCATAATCCATTCGCGCGGTTGCATGAAAAAATCACGGTGGAAAAATTCGAAAAGTCGTCGATGATCGCGACGCCGATCAACCTGCTCGATGCCTCGCCAACTGGGGATGGCGCCGCGGCGGTGGTGATCGTTCCTGCTGAAAAGGTCGCGTCGCTGACTGGAAAACCGAGGATCGTCATCGCAGGCTCCGCCTCCGCAACGGATTCGATCGCCGTCCATTCGCGCAAAGACCCGATGTTCCTCTCCGCCGCGCATCACTCGGCAAAGCGGGCATACGACATGGCACATGTTTCGCCGGAAGATATTGACGTGTTCGAGTTGCATGATGCGTTTACGATCATGGTGGCGCTATCGCTCGAAGCGTGCGGGTTCGCGGAACGCGGTCAGGGAGTGAGACTCGGTTTGGAGAACGGAATCAGCCTGAATGGGCGTGTGCCCGTCTGTACCCGCGGCGGACTCAAAGCACGCGGGCATCCCGTTGGCGCGACGGGAATCTATCAGGTCGTGGAGGTGGTCCAGCAATTGCGCGGCGAGTGCGGCGCAACCCAGGTGGATGGCGCGCGCATCGGCATGGCGCAGAACATCGGCGGATCCGGCGCGACGATCCTCACGCACATCCTGAAAGCCGAATGATGGTGCATCTTTTCTGTTGCAAACCCATTATTTGTTTTGAAAATCCCCGCCGTTTGTTTTATACTATTGGATGTCAGGAGGCAGTATGTCAGATAAACGGAAACTCGACCGCCGCGACTTCACCTACTACATGCAGGTGAAGGACGAGGAAACGAAACAGGTCATCGGTTATCTCTCCGATATCAGTTCCGGCGGGTTCAAATTGGATTCGCCCAAGAACATCGCGCCGGGGCAGGATTTTCGCATGCACATCGATCTCACACCCGACCTTTCTTCCGATCAAACCGCGATGGTGTTCATCGCCCGCAGTAAATGGGCGCATCCCGATTACGTTGATCCCAATACCTACAATGTAGGTTTCGAGATCATCAACATCGCGCCGAGCGACATGATCGTTTTCCAACGCATGTTCGAGAAATACGGCTCGGACACGCACAGAAAAAGCTCCGACGATTATCTGTGGAGATAAATCCGATACATCATTCTTTCTGAAATGAAACGGACGGCAGTGCCGTCCGTTTTTTATGCACAAGATCGCTTCGCTGTTGTACAATGGACAGATGATATTCCGAATCGTTCGTTTTTTTATCCGCTTGTTGATGAAACTCATCGCCGACATCGAGGTCCATGGCTTGGAAAAAATCCCCGAAGGGAATCTCATCGGCGCGGCGAACCACCTGGGGAGGCTGGATACTGCCGCGATGCTGGCAGTCATCAATCGCGAGGATATCATCATGCCGGTGGCTGAGAAGTATAAGAACCATTGGCTGTTCGGTCCCATTGGTCGCGCGACCAACGCCATCTGGCTCAACCGCTTCGAAACCGATTTTTCCGCGTTGCGCGAAATACTGGCTCGCACCAAAGAAGGGGGGTTGCTCGTCATTGCTCCGGAGGGCACGCGCTCCAAAACCGAATCGTTACAGGAGGCGAAATTGGGCGTCGCGTTCCTCGCCAGCAAAAGCGGATTCCCCGTAATCCCCGTCGCGGTGACCGGCACCGAAGACCGTCTCGTGCTGGAAAACTTGAAACGGTTTCGCCGTTCGAAGATCGTGGTGCATGTGGGAGAACCCTTCAAGATCGAAATTCCCAAAGGTGTGGGCCGCGAACAAGGATTACGCGACGCCACCGATGATCTCATGTGCCGCATCGCGGCGATGCTGCCGGAAAAATATCGAGGGTTCTACGCGAATCACCCTCGCTTGAAGGAACTTCTCAACCAGCCATGATGCTTCGCATCCTTCGATTTTTGATTCGCGCACTGATTCGGCTGATCGCGCGCGTCGAGATCCGCGGGAAAGAAAACGCGCCTCTCACCGGCGGGATGATCCTTGCCGCGAACCACATCGGCATCCTCGATATCGTGATGGTGTACTACGCCATCGACCGCACGGATTTGTTCATCCCGGTTGCGGAAAAGTGGGAAAAGATCTGGTGGATTCGGATGCTGGGCAAGCCTCTAAACTTATTATTCGTTGACCGCTTCAACCCGGACCTGAAAGCGATTCGCAAAATGATCGCCCTCATGGAGGATGGCAAGTGCCTCATCATCGCCCCCGAAGGGACGCGCTCGCGCGTCGGTTCGTTGATCGAAGGCAAGCCGGGCGTCGCGTACCTTGCGGCGCGTTCAGGGTTCCCGGTCATCCCTGTAGGCATCACCGGAACGGAGGATAAAGTCGTATTGGGTAATCTCAAGAGGTTGAAGAAATCAACGATCACGCTGACCGGCGGCAAGCCTTTCATCATTCCACCATTACCAAATAAAGACCGCGATGCTGCATTGAAAAATGCAACAGACGAAATCATGTGCCAGATCGCGGCGCTGTTACCGGAGAAGTATCGAGGGGTGTATGCAGGGCACCCCAGGCTTCGTGAATTATTGAAGTAATAAATTACAGGATTTTTCCTTCCCCCCTCCTCAAAAACCTTCCATCGCCTCGTTTTCCCTTCCATTCATTTCTATCCACAATCAACTTCCCGCGCAGGAAAACCTTTTCGGGGTAGCCCGTCAATTCCCAGCCTTCGTACAGGTTGTAGTCCGTGCGGTGGTGCGACATGGCGACTCCATATTTCACTTTCTTTTCGGGGTCCCAGATCACGAGGTCGGC
>DAOTZF010000223.1:0-3194 GCA_034434415.1 Anaerolineales bacterium
TGGCAATCGAAGGTCGCGCCGGATATCCAAGGACGCGTCTTTTCAGCCCGGCGTTTGATCGCGTGGTTGACGAATCCCATCTCGCCGTTGATCGGCGGCGCACTCGCGGACTTTGTGCTTGAACCTGCCGCGCTTGCAGGGACGGGGTTGCCTCACATGTTTTCATGGCTTGTGGGCACGGGTCCCGGCTCCGGTATGGGATTGTTGATCGTCCTGTGCGGCTTTTTCTCTGCATTGGTTGGGATCGCCGGATATTTTGTGTTTTACATCCGCAACGCGGAAACGATCCTGCCGGATCACGATACGCTTGCGCGTGCCGAATCTGTCTGACAACTGACCGGAACGTTGGAATCTTTTTACAGGAAGACAACCCTTGAAGGGTTGTTTTCTTTTTTAGCCTGTGTTATTCTCCCAGCGAGAAATCAATATGAATTGGGTCATGCCGGTACGCCGGCCAAGGGGATTGCAAGGGCTCTTCATCATCTGGCTGGGTCAAATGGTCTCAGGGACCGCCTCGAGCATCGCGTTTTTTGCTCTGCCCGCATGGATTCTGAGCCGCACCGAGTCGAGCGGCAACGCGCTCGGCTCATGGGAATCCCTGTACTTCGGGTCTTACCTGCTGGTGATTCTTTTTGCCGGCGTCTTCGTTGATCGCTATCCGCGCAAGGCGATGATGCTGGTATACGATGTATTGTCGCTGACTGCCGCGGTGATACTTCTGGTTCTCGAGCAGGGAGGCAGGCTTGCGCTCTGGCATCTGTATCTGGCGGCGATCTTTCAAGGCGTAGGGTATGCCTTCCAATCGCCTTCGTATTCCGCTGCCATCACCACGATGGTCTCTAAAAAACATTTTGTGCGCGCCAATGGGTTCATTGCCCTGCTCGATAGCGCGCCGGGAATTGTGGGTCCGGTGCTGGCGGTCGCTTTATTTCGCGGGATCGGGCTGGAGGGAATCCTCATCATCAACCTCCTTTCGTACGCGGTATCGATCACTGCACTGCTCATCGTGGATGTACCAGTGACGCCCCGCACCGAGGAAGGTGAAAGCGCGCGCAGTGAATTTTTCAAAGAAGCGATGTACGGGATACGCTACATCCTCCAGCGCCCGGGCTTGCTGGGTTTGCAACTCATCTTCTTCTTCGGCAATTTCTTTTCCGGCGTGGCGCTGTCGGTCACATCGTTGTATACCATGGTCTCTCTCCGTACGGGAGGCGACCCCAGCAATGCCGGTACTGCACAATCGGCGGCGGCAGTCGCCGCACTTGCTGCCGGAATCTTTCTCACCGCGGTGGGAGGCATCCGACGCCCGGTGCGCGCCATCCTATTGGGGTGGATCCTTTCCAGCTTGTTCGGGCTTACACTGCTCGGTATCGGTAACTTTCTGATCATCTGGGTCATTGCCGCAGTGATGGACGCGATCTTCGAGCCGGTTGTCAATGTTTCGATGGATTCATTTTTACAGACGAAGATTCCGCCCGATGTGCAGGGACGCGTCTTTGCCGCCAGTGAATTTCTGGCGCAAGCCATGATTCCACTCACGCCTCTTGTGGCGGGGTTTCTGGGCGAGGGAATCTTCGAACCCGCCATGCAGGAGGGCGGGCAACTCGTGCGTTATTTCGGTTGGATCGTCGGCACGGGACCCGGCTCCGGCTTCGGGTTGATGATCTTCCTGTGCGGCATGGCAGGCACACTGGTGGGACTCTCCGGTTACCTCGTGCGCGCCATCCGCGATGTGGATGTGATCCTGCCGGACTTCGACACACAGCCCAAGATCGAAAATCCCATCCAGCCTGTTGTCTCCTCTGGTAAAAAGAAACGCGCTCCGAAGCCCGATGCGGAAAAAAAGTTGGATGACTAGAATCGAACAGGCTGATGACTCCAGAGTCATCAGCCTGATTTCATTCATGCGCGAGAGCTAGCAGCACCCGCCGCCCCCGCCGCAGCAACCACCGCCACAGCAGGTTTCATCACAAATGACGTCCAGTTCCATGTCGTCCACCTCCTTTCGTTGATGATTTTCCAAGGTCGATCACTTGGGCTTGTACGCGGTGATCTTCGCACTGTAGACAGCCTTGTACACATCCTCACGCGGATATGCCTTCACATCCAGTTCCATATTGTCGAGCGCGGAATCTACAGTTTCTTTGTCGAAGAACACCGGTGTGACCGAAACATCTGTGAAGCCGACTTTCTCCATCATGCCGATATAGTCTTTCGCCTCAACCGCGCCTGCCACACATCCCGCCCACGCGCTCAGGCTTTGTTTTACGGCTTCGGGTAACGGGCCATCGGTGACGATATCTGACACTGCCAGTTTGCCGCCGGGTTTGAGCACGCGGAATGTTTCGGTGAACACTTTCGATTTATCCGGTGAAAGGTTTATGACGCAGTTCGAGATGATGACATCCACCGTGTTCGAAAGAACGGGGAGATCTTCAATGTATCCCTGCCGGAACTCCACATTGGTGATGTTCATTCGTTGCGCGCTGGATTTGGCGCGTTCGATCATTTCGGGGGTCATGTCTACGCCGATCACATGACCGGTCTCGCCGACTTTCTTCGCGGCGAAGAAACAATCGAGCCCTGCGCCGGAGCCGAGATCGAGGACAACCTGCCCGGGTTGTAATGACGCGAGCGTGACAGGGTCGCCGCAACCATAACTGACGGCTGACTCGCCTTCGGGGAGGGTGGCGAGCAACTCCGCGGGGTAAAGATCGCTTTCTGAGCAGTCTGAAGGTCCGCAACAAGAGGCGTTGCTCTTGATCCGTTCTGCGTAGTGCTCGCGTACCACTTCATGGATCGGGGTATTTGTAGTCATTTTGTCTCCTTTACATAGACATTTATCTATATATTCGAATAAAAATTAACGGGATGCCGCCCGGGAGGGCATCCCGCCATTAACCTTGAATGGTTTGTTTCACTGTGAGCGTGGTCTCTGATTCCGGCGCGAACTTGAGCATGATCTGACCGCAACACACCGCGATGCGTTCCTGGTTGAGTGTGTAGAACGTTTGCTTGCCCTCCTCGCGGATATCCACCAAGCCCGCGTCGCGCAGGATGGCAAGATGATGCGAGATGGTGGGTTGTGAGAAGCCCACCTTCTCGACGATCTCATTGACGGAGAGTTCGCAACAACAACACTCCGTCATGATCTTTTGACGGGTGTCGTCGGCGATGGCTTTGGCAAACAGGAC